>MGXA01000078.1:18700-21884 GCA_001801215.1 Gallionellales bacterium RIFCSPLOWO2_02_FULL_59_110
GGGGCGGCATGGCCTGCTGCGGCGCAGCTTACGAAATGATGCGCTGGGCCGAGGCGGTGAAAGCCGAGACCGGCACCGATCTCAAGATCAAACTGGTGGACAAGGCGGCGATGGACCGCTCCGGCGCTGTCGCGCAAGGCCTGTCCGCAATCAACACCTACATCGGCACGGAGCAGGATCCCGCCGATTATGCGCGCATGGTCTCCAACGACCTGATGGGCATCACCCGCGACGACCTGGCTTACGATCTGGGCCGCAACGTGGACGACTCGGTGCACCTGTTCGAGGAATGGGGCCTGCCGATCTGGAAGACCGACGCCGAAGGTGTGCGCCACGACGGCGCCGACTCGATCAAGGAAGGCCTGCCGTTGCTGAAAGACGGCGGCAAGCCGGTGCGCTCCGGCAAATGGCAGATCATGATCAACGGCGAATCCTACAAGTGGATCGTCGCCGAAGCCGCGAAGAAGGTGCTCGGCCTGGATCGCATCCAAGAGCGCGTGTTCATCGTGCACCTGATCAACGACAAGAACGATCCTTCCCGCATCGCCGGTGCCGCAGGCTTCTCGGTGCGCGAAAACAAAATCTACATCTACAAGGCCAAAACCATCCTGCTCGCCGCAGGCGGCTGCGTGAACATTTTCCGCCCCCGCTCTGTCGGTGAAGGCACGGGCCGCGCCTGGTATCCGGTGTGGAACGCCGGTTCCACCTACGCGATGGCCGCCGAGGCCGGCGCGGAAATGACCATGATGGAAAACCGCTTCGTGCCCGCCCGCTTCAAGGACGGCTACGGCCCGGTAGGCGCATGGTTCCTGCTGTTCAAGGCCAAGGCCACCAATGCCTACGGCGAGGACTACATGACGAAGAACAAGGAAATGCTGAACGACTACCCGCCGTATGGCCAGGCAGCCGTTCCCGCATCCTGCCTGCGCAACCACCTGATGCTGAAAGAAATGAAGGAAGGCCGCGGCCCGATTTATATGGATACCGTGACCGCGTTGGCCAAGCTGCGGGAAACCCTGTCGCCCAAGGAAGTGAAGCATTTGGAAGCCGAAGCATGGGAAGACTTCCTCGACATGTGTATCGGCCAATGCGGTGTCTGGGTCGGCGAGAACATCGAACCGGAGAAGAAGATGTCCGAACTGATGCCGACCGAACCCTACCTGCTCGGCTCGCACTCCGGCTGCTGCGGCATCTGGGTATCCGGCCCGACCGACGTGGGCGCGCCGACTGCGGCCGACCCCGAAGAAGAAGGCGTACCGGCACACCTGCCGCGCGGCTGGAACTGGGGTTACCGCTCCATGACCACCGTGAAGGGCCTGTTCACCGCCGGCGACGGCGTGGGCGCGTCCGGCCACAAGTTCTCCTCCGGTTCGCACACCGAAGGCCGCCTGGCTTCGAAGGCGATGGTGAAATACGCGCTCGACAACAAGGACTGGAAACCCGAGTTCGACGAAACACCGGCACAGATCGCCGAAACGATCTACCGGCCGGCGCGCAACTTCCTCGAGCACAAGAATTACACCACCGCCATCGACGTGAACCCGAACTACATCACGCCGAAGATGCTGCAAATGCGCTTGCAGAAGATCATGGACGAGTACGTCGCAGGTGTCGCAACCTACTACAACACCAACGACAAGATGCTCGCCGTGGCGGAAGAAAAGCTGGAGATGCTCAAGGAAGACTCTCTGAAGATGCGCGCGAAAGACCTGCACGAGCTGCTGCGCGCCTGGGAAAACTACCACCGCATCCTCACCGCCGAAGCGCACATGAAACACATCCAGTTCCGCGAAGAGAGCCGCTATCCGGGCTTCTACTACCGCACCGACAAGAACTTCGTCGACGAAAAGAACTGGCACTGTTTCGTGAACTCGGTCTACAACAAGAAGACCCACGAGTGGACCTGCTTCAAGCGCAAGCACGTGGATCTGGTCGATAAATCCAAGCTGTTCAAACCTGCTGCGCCTCATTAAGCTGACGCGAAGCTGTATTGCATGGCAAAATCGGGCATCGCGAGATGCCCGATTTTTTATCTGGAACTATTTATCCGAACAACACACGGATATTTAATTAATAGACAGAGAGCAAGATGACAGACACTTACAACGCAGCCGATCTCCCCTTCCCCGGTAGCCCGGTCGTACCCGAGATGAGCGACGGCAGCAAGCAGATGCAGTTCCGGTGCCGCAAGGGCATCGCCTGCTGGAACGCCTGTTGCAGCAACATCGACATCTCGCTCACACCCTACGACATCGTGCGCCTCAAGCAGCATCTCGACATGTCTTCCACCGAACTGCTGCACAAATACACCGTGCCGTACGAACTGGAACCGGGCGGCATCGCCGGCGTGAAGCTGCGCCCGGTCGAAAACGGCACCGCCTGCCAGTTCATGACGGCGGAAGGGTGCAGCGTGTACCAAGACCGCCCCACCGCGTGCCGCTACTACCCGGTCGCGCTGCTCTCGATGCGCAAGCAGGACGAATACACCGACACCAGCTCCTACGCGCTGGTCAAAGAAGAACATTGCCTGGGCCACCAGGAACCGCGCAGCCTCACCATCGACGAGTACCGCAAGGAACAAGGCGTGGAGGAATACGATGAACTCGCACGCGGCTGGCGGCAGCTCATCCTGAAAAAGAAATCCTCCGGCCCCAGCATCGGCAAACCCACCAAGCGCAGCCTGCAACTGTTTTTCATGGTGTGTTACGACACCGACCGCTTCCGCGAATTCATCATCAGCGACGGCTTCACCGAACTTTACGATATCCCCGCCGACGAGATGAAGAAGCTGCTCACCGACGACACTGAACTGATGCTGTTCGGCTTCCGCTTCCTCAAACAGGTGCTGTTCGGCGAAAACAGCATCCCGCTGCAAGAGGCGGCAGCCGAAAAACGCCGCGAACGCGTTCACGACAAATCTCAACGGATCGAACATGAAGCCAGAGAAAAACGCGCGGCGGAACAGGATGATATGTACGAAGACCACGAGGACTGAGCAAGGCCGGGGAAATGCGATTCCATGGCTGCCGCACGCAGGGTACCAATCCGCTTGCCCGATTAGCCATGAATTGGGTCGTGGCGGGGTATTCCCCCCTTTGAAAAAGGGGGGTGAGGGGGGATTTGGATGTCGCACGGATACAAAAATCCCCCTCGGCCCCCTCGCAAGCTATCCCCCTTTTACAAA
>MGXA01000079.1 GCA_001801215.1 Gallionellales bacterium RIFCSPLOWO2_02_FULL_59_110
GGACGGCGATACGCCAGTATTGAGTTTTGCCGCTGCGGGCGGCGGCGGCACGGTCTATGTGCATGCGGATGCGCGCATGATGACGCTGATCGTCAACGGGGAGATCGGCAACATGGAAGGCGATATGGGAGCATTTTATCTGGCCGGGGTAGGCAAGACCTTCGACTACTATATCGTCAACAAGGACAACGTGATGGTCACCGAATCACGCCGCTATCCAGGTTCGATTCTCAAGCAAAAGGGTAGCGAATTCCCGTGGAAGGCGACGCAACAGGACAAGTCGCTCAATCAGATGTGTTCCGCCGAAGGCAAGTATGTCACCAATGCCAAGTGTACGACCGGCTGCCGCGAGGCGATGGGTTTTTATGCCGGGCCGGACGGCAAGGAAATGCTCGGCGCTTCCATGCCGTTTTACGATTCCGGCTGGACGATCGTGGTGGAGCAGGAATCCGACGAACTGCTGGGGCCGCTGTTTAATCTGGGTTATCTCATCGCGGGACTATGCTCCATCCTTCTGGTAGTCGCCTTCTTTGTGTTTAATTTTGCAATAAGCCGATTCGTCGCGTCGCCGCTGGCGAAATTGACTTCGGCAATCGGTGAAATGGCTGGCAGCGAAGGCCAATTTGATTTGTCCAAGCGCTATGACACGAAGACGAAAGAAGAACTGGGTGCGATTTCGCGCGCCTTCGACGGATTGCTCGACTCATTCGGGAAAATGGTGCGCGACATCCACCAGACCTCCGATGGATTGATCGGCACGATTGCCGATGTAGAAAAAAATAGCGTTCAGGTTGGCAAAGGATCGCAGGCGCAGTCCGATGCGGCAGCTTCGGTCGCCGCCGCCGTGGAGCAGGTCTCGGTAAGCACCACCCATATTGCTGATCTGGCGGGGGAAACGAATGTACTTGCCGAGCGCGACCTGGAATTGTCGGAAAATGGCCGTGGCATTGCCGAAAAGACCGCGCAGGATATGGCGCGTGTCGCCGAACTGGTGGCGCAATCCGCGAGCGCTGTCACCAGCCTGAACCAGCAATCGGAACATATCGGCGGTATCGTAAAAGTGATCAAGGAAATAGCCGACCAGACCAACTTGCTGGCGCTGAATGCCGCCATCGAGGCGGCGCGCGCCGGCGAGCAGGGGCGCGGTTTTGCGGTGGTGGCCGATGAAGTGCGCAAGCTGGCGGAACGCACCGGCGGTGCGACTACCGAGATACAGAAGCTGATTGATTCCATGCGCACCGAAGTGGAGCGCACGGCAAAATCGATGGATGCGACGCGTGAAGAAACGACGCACAGCCTAGAACTGGTTTCACGTGTCCGCGATGCGCTGGAGGAAATCGGGCGCGGCGCCCGGGAAACGGCAGCCAAGGTAAGCGATATCGCTTCGGCCACGCGCGAACAGGATGCGGCGATCCAGAATATCGCGCAGAACGTGGAAAAAATTTCTGGCATGGCGGAAAAAAACAATGCTGCCGCGCAGCAATCTGCGGAACTTTCGTATGGGTTGCGTGCTTTGGGCGGGCAACTGCAAAGCGGCATTGCACACTTCAAGATGTAGCTCGTAGCTGGTGGCGGGCAGCCACCATGCCGGGCAAGCTTTGCCCGGACATGCGACTGGACTGCCGTAATACGGCAGTCCAGTCGCTGGTTAAGCCCGTCCTCGCCTAATGGAAAAGCCGAACAAACCATCAAATGAAAAAAATCGTCATCCTCATCTCCGGGCGCGGCAGCAACCTGCAGGCGCTGCTGGAAGCGAAACTGCCATGCCGCATCGCGGCGGCCATCAGCAATCGCGCGGATGCCGGCGGATTGAAAATCGCGCAGGCGCATGACATTCCTACCGCCATCATCGAGCATCGCAACTACACAGATCGCGACAGCTTCGATGCCGCGCTGGCCGGGCTCATCGATACTTTCCATCCCGATTTTGTGGTGCTGGCCGGTTTCATGCGCATCCTAACCGCAGGTTTCGTGGCGCGCTATCGCGGCAGGCTGGTCAACATCCACCCTTCGCTGCTGCCCGCCTACGGCGGCCTCCACACCCATGCACGCGCATTGCAGGGCGGCGTGAAAATCCACGGCTGCACGGTGCATTTCGTCACCCCCGATCTCGATCACGGCCCGATCATCATCCAGGCTGCGGTGCCGGTGCTGTGCGGCGACACCGAGCAAACACTCGCGGCACGGGTATTGCACGAGGAGCACCGCATCTACCCGCAGGCCATCCGCTGGCTGTGCGCGGGCCAGATTGAACTGGGCGACGATGGGCGGGTCAGATTGCTGCATCGCAGACAATCCGGTTTCGCGTTGATCTCACCCGGGCTGGAATGAACAGATGACAGATGACAGAAGACAGAGGGCAGAAGTTTTGTCGCGGCTGCGCCGCGCTTTTCGTATGATGCCCCGCCTGGCGGCACACATCATTCTGTCTTCTGATAAAACTACTGGTGAAACTACTAGCCATCTGACTAGACTGCCCAAGAACGACAGCCTAGTCATTGGTTATAGCCATTCGACTAGGCTGATAAAAAACATCAGCCAAATCGCTGGTTATGTCCTCTGTCTTCTGTCCTCTGTCTCTGCCTTCGCCGCCCCGCCGGACAGCGTACGAGCCACTTACGATATTTACAAGAACGGCTTGAAGGTCGAAGTCAAGGAGTCTTATACGCGCGACAAGGATCGCTACGCGCTGTCCAGCGTCTGGGTGCCGGTCGGCCTGCTGGCGCTGGCTAAACCGGAAAAAATATTCATCGACAGCAGCGGCCTGATCGGCAAACAGGGCTTGCGGCCGCTGCGTTTCGACCATCGGCGCGAACTCGACAAGAACAGGAGCAGTCATGCCGAATTCGATTGGGCCGGCAAGCAACTTATCCTGACCCATCATGCGCAACGCACCGTAGTTGCGCTGCCCGACGGCACGCAAGACCGCTTGAGCGCAATGTATCAATTCATGTTCCTGCCATTGCAGAAGGCCGTCACGCTGGATTTTCCAATGACCAACGGCAGCAAGCTGGACACCTATCGCTACACCGTTAAGCACAATCAACCGCTCAAGGTTCCGGCGGGGGAATTCAAGACTATCTATCTCTACAGCCAGGCCAAACCGGGCGAAAGGCGCACCGAAATCTGGCTGGCCACGCAGCACCACAACCTGCCGTGCAAAATGACCGTCACCGAGGCCAACGGCGATCAACTTACCCAGGTATTGAGCAAACTCGAGGTGAGATAAGCAGTGCGAAATGGGGTAAATGAAGGCCGTGCTTTGCCCCGGCCATCGCCCTGCGCTTTAACTTGCTGCGCGAATCAGCCTGCGCCGACAACACGCCTCGCAGAGGTTTTTTTCTTGTTCCCACGGTCTGATGAAACAACTAGCCATTTGACTAAGTGAGCAAAGAACGCTCACTTAGTCGCTGGTTATCCGTGGGAATGCATCAGGGGACGCTCCACGTCCCGTACCGCAGAGCGGCTCGGTCAGCGTTCTCACCCGGAGCATGGGAACGATGCAATGTCGCCAAAATTACTGACTGCTGTTTAACTTGCTGCGCAAGTTAGCCTACACCGAAACCCGGCCAACTAGTGAACAGCATTCTTCAACTGTTCGAGAATGGCCGGGTTTTCCAGTGTCGAAACATCCTGGGTAATTTCTTCTCCCTTGGCGAGGGCGCGCAGCAGGCGGCGCATGATCTTGCCGGAGCGCGTCTTGGGCAGGTTGTCGCCAAAACGGATTTCGTCGGGCTTGGCGATCGGGCCGATTTCCTTGCTCACCCAGTTGCGCAGGCTTTCGGCGATTTCCTTGATCTTGGCCGGGTCATCCGGGCGCGCTCCCTTCAGCACGACGAAGGCCGCTATCGCTTCGCCCTTGATTTCATGCGGCTTGCCGACCACGGCGGCTTCGGCGACCAGCGGATTGGCGGCCAGCGCCGATTCGATTTCCATCGTCCCCAGGCGGTGGCCCGAGACATTCAGCACGTCGTCGATGCGCCCCATGATCCAGAAATAGCCGTCTTCATCGCGGTGCGCCGAATCGCCCGCCAGGTAATAGCCGCGCATCTCTTCAGGAAAATAGGCCTTGCGATAGCGCTCCGGGTCGCCCCAGATGGCGCGGATTTGCGACGGGAAGGGGCGCTTGATGACGAGGAAGCCGCCGTGCTTGTCATGCACTTCGTCGCCGGCTTCGTTGACGATGGTTGCCATGATGCCGGGCAGCGGCAGCGTGCAGGTGCCGGGCTTGATCGGCATCGCGCCGGGCAGCGGGGCGATCATGTGTGCGCCGGTTTCGGTCTGCCACCAGGTATCCACGATCGGACAGCGTGCCTGACCGACGGTGTTGTAGTACCACATCCACGCCTCGGGATTGATCGGCTCGCCGACCGATCCGAGCAGGCGCAGGCTGGACAAGTCGTATTTCTTCGGCAAGTCGCCGCCCAGCTTGATCAGCGAACGGATCGCGGTCGGTGCGGTGTAGAAAGTCGTCACCTTGTGATCCTGGATCATCTTCCAGAAGCGCCCGGCATCGGGGTAGGTCGGCACGCCCTCGAAGATCACCTGCGTCGCGCCCATCGCCAGCGGCCCGTAGGTGACATAGCTGTGGCCGGTGACCCAGCCCACGTCGGCGGTGCACCAGAAAACATCGGTCGGCTTGTAATCGAATACCCATTGCATCGACAGCATCGTCACGAGCAGGTAGCCGCCGCTGGAATGCTGCACGCCCTTGGGTTTGCCGGTGGAGCCGGAAGTGTAGAGGATGAACAACGGGTGTTCCGCGCCGACCCATTCGGGTTCGCAGGCGGCATTTTGCCCCGCCGCCAGGTCGTGCCACCAGACATCGCGCCCGGCATTCCATGCGGTTTCGCAGGCGGCACGCCGGTAGACGATGACGCTGTGAACCATAGCGCAATTGCCCATCGTTAACGCTTCATCCACCGCAGGCTTCAGCGGCATCACCTTGCCGCCGCGCATTTGCGCGTCGGCGGTTATTACCGCGCACGCCTGGGCGTCGGTGATGCGCTCATGCAGGCTCTTGGAGGAAAAGCCGCCGAACACCACCGAATGGATCGCGCCGATGCGCGCGCATGCCTGCATCGCAACCACAGCCTCGATGCTCATCGGCATGTAGACGATGACGCGGTCGCCCTTCTTGATGCCGCGCGATTTCAGGCCGTTGGCAAACTGGCAAACGCGCGCGTGCAGGTCGCGATAATTGATTTTCGTCACCGCGCCGTCGTCCGCCTCGAAAATGATCGCGGTTTTTTCCGGCTGGCTGGCGAGGTGCTTGTCGAGGCAGTTGTATGAAACATTCAGTTCGCCGTCCTCGAACCACTTATAGAAAGGCGCGTTGCTCTCGTCCAGCACCTTGGTGAAGGGTTTTTTCCACAGCAAAGTCTCGCGCGCCAGCTTGGCCCAGAAGCCTGCATAGTCCTGTTCCGCCGCCTTGCACAAGGCTTGATAGCTGTCCATCCCGGAAACATTGGCCTGCTTGACGAATTCGTCGGAAGGGCTAAACACGCGGGTTTCATGCAATATGGACTGGATGTCGGACATAACGGTCTCCTGATGCGAGTTGATATACGTCCGCGAGGACGCAATTGGTATATTGGGACTAATGTAATTTTTTTCCGCTTGATCTGTCAACGATTAATGAAATCATTTGCTCAAAATAGTCAAAAATCACTTTGACTGTAAGTTTCATGTAAGGAAACTCCCAGATGCACTGGCCACAAAGATGGGCGACAATAACGACCGGGACGTTCAACAAGACGCGGAAGCAATTGTTTCGGCCCGTTGGGGCCGAGCACGGCTTGGCGTTATTGATTTTCGATTGGTGCAATACATTGACCACAATTCATTCTTCGCAATTGAGTTTCTTTGCCAGGCATGCGCCATTCGACCGCATGGAGCGCGAGCATCTGCTCTGGATGCTGGAACGGATGCAGCTTGCCTATTACGCCAAGGGCGAAGTGATTGCCTCTCCACAGCAAGGCGAGGCGACACGTTTCTTCGTGATCAAGCAAGGCTTGGTGCGCGGCGCGCGCATTGCCAACACGCCGCAGGATGCTGTGCTGGAGCTCCATGAAGGCGAGTGTTTTCCCGTGGGCGCTTTGCTGGGGCGGCGCGCGGTGACATCGGAATACCGCGCCGAAGAAGATGCTTTCTGTTTTGAATTGCCGGCATTGCAATTTCGCGAACTGATCGAATTGTCGGTGGTGTTCAAAGATTTTTGCACGCGCCGCATCGCCGCACTGTTCGAGCAATCCACCCAGGCCATGCAGGCGCAACTGTCGCATGCGTCCACCGAGCAGCAATCGCTTTCCAGTACGCTGGAAAGCATCATTCGCCGCGCGCCGGTCGCGTGCTGCCCCGACACCACAATACGTTCGGCGTTACAGCAGATGCGCGACGCGCACCTGGGCTCGATGATTGTGACGGATGCCGCGCAACGGCCACTGGGTATTTTCACGCTGCGCGATTTGCTGGAACGCGTCGTGCTTGCGGACTTGCCCATCGACCAGCCGATCGGCAATGCGATGAGCAGCCAGCCCGTCACGTTGCCACCCGGCGCATTGGCCTATGAAGCCGCGATGGTGATGGCCAGGAAAGGCTTCCGCCATGTACTGGTGACGGAGCAGGACGGCACGCTGCGCGGTATCGTTTCCGAACGCGATCTATTTTCCCTGCAACGCGTCGGGCTGCGACAGCTCAGCACCTCGCTCAGGCAGGCGGACAGCTCCGCCACCCTGATCTCGCTCGGCAAGGACATACGCGAACTGACCCACAACATGATGGCACAAGGCGTGGCAGCCGAACAGATCACCCTGCTGATCTCCACGCTGAACGATTTGTTGACATCGCGAATCATCGAGCTGGAATGCATCGCTGCGGGGTTGCAGCATGAAAACGCGGACCAGCCCGAGCTGTGCTGGCTGGCACTGGGCTCGGAAGGCAGGTTGGAGCAAACTTTTTATACCGATCAGGACAACGGGATTATTTTCAACGTGCCCGAAGGCGGGACGGCTGACGCCGTACGCCAGCGCCTGCTGCCGGTAGCAAAGCGCATCAACGAAGCGCTGGCAGAATGCGGTTTTCCGTTATGCGGCGGCGGCATCATGGCGAGCAACTCGAAGTGGTGCCTGTCCAGGGAAGAATGGCAGAAAACTTTCGCCGAATGGATCGATCACGGCAGCCCGGAAGACCTGCTCAATGCCTCGATCTTTTTCGATTTTCGCAGCCTGTACGGCAATGCATCGTTTGCCGCTGCACTGCGCGGCTGGCTGAACAAAAAAATTTCCGGCACACCGCGCTTCCTGCACCAGATGGCCGCCAACGCATTGCGCAACCGCCCGCCATTGGGCGTAATACGCGATTTCGTCGTCGGGCAGCAACAAACGCTGGACATCAAGCTGAACGGCACGACCCCCTTTGTCGATGCGGCGCGCATCCTCGGCCTGGCCTGCGGCAGCAGCGCCACCAATACCGTGCAGCGCTTGCGCGAGATCGCCGGCCCGTTGCACATCGGCACTGCGGAAATCGAGGGCTGGATAGAGGCATTCTATTTTCTCCAGACAATGCGCTTGCTGCATCAGTACGAATGCAGCGCACGGGGCGCGGCAATGAACAACCACGTCAACCCGGAACAGCTTAACGACCTGGATCGGCGCATCCTCAAGGAGGCCTTCCGGCAGTCGCGCAAGATGCAAAGCCGCCTGACCATGGAATACCGCCTGTGATCCGGAAACTGCTCGCGCATTTCGGGCAGCCTGCCGTCACGCTCTCTGCGGAACAACATCTGCGGCTCGATGCGCTCAAAACGAAATTGTCCATCGACCGCAAAGCCGGTCTGGGCGGCAGCAGGATCGTAGTAGTGGATGTGGAAACCACCGGCCTCAATCTCGCCAGCGATCATCTGATCGCCATCGGCGCGGTAGCAATACACAACGGGCATATTGCACTGGCCGACAGCTTCGAAGAAGTGCTGCGCCAGAAAACCGAGAGCGGCAAGGCGAACATCCTGGTGCACGGCATAGGCGGCAGCGCGCAACGCGCCGGGCTGCCGCCCGAAGAAGCGTTGCTGGCGTTTCTGGAGTATCTGGACGGCGCGCCGTTTTTCGCATTTCATGTGGCCTTCGATGAAACCATGCTGCGCAAAGCTTGCAAGAAATTTCTCGGCATCAATTTCAGGCATGCTTGGGTAGACTTGGCCTATCTGCTGCCGGAACTCTTCCCGGATTATGCAAAAAAATATCACGCGCTGGATGACTGGCTGGCGCATTTTTCCATCGGCAACGATGCGCGGCATAACGCCCTGGCCGACGCGCTGGCCACGGCGCAGCTCGGCTTGATCGCCTTGCGTGCCGCGCGCGCGCGCAGGGCACCGGACTTCAAATCGCTGCAAAACATGGAAAAGGCGCAACGCTGGCTGAACGCGTCGCATTGATGCCAAAAATCTCATCCACGCATGGATAATATTTTTCTGCTCATCATTTGCTTCATCGCCGGCATGTTGTTGCGCCGCACG
Source organism: Gallionellales bacterium RIFCSPLOWO2_02_FULL_59_110 (assembly GCA_001801215.1). GTDB lineage: Bacteria > Pseudomonadota > Gammaproteobacteria > Burkholderiales > Gallionellaceae > Gallionella. The sequence goes on from MGXA01000079.1 coordinate 8,513, forward strand.
CGGCGGATGCCGGACAACGCGCCTGCCGCGCTCAACAGCTTCATCATCCATGTCTCGCTGCCCGCGCTAACGTTGCTGTATGTGCACGACCTGAAAATCGGCGGCGACGTCGTGCTGATGGCGTTGATGGCGTGGATCAGTTTTCTGCTGGCGGCTGGGTTTTTCTGGCTTATCGGACGTTGGCTTAATTTGCCACGCGCCACGATAGGCGCACTGATGCTGACCGGCGGATTGGGCAACACCTCGTTCTTCGGGTTACCGATGATCGAGGCGTACTACGGCCATCAGGGTATCGCCAGCGGCATCGTGGCGGATCAGCTGGGATCGTTCCTTGTGCTATCCACGCTGGGCGTTACCGTTGCGGGCATCTACTCGTCAGGGCGGCCTACTGCTGCGGAGATCGGCAAGCGCATCGTGTTATTCCCGCCGTTCATTGCACTGACTGTCGCATTGCTGTCTATTCCGCTGGAATATGCGCCGTGGTTTACCGCGCTGCTCAAACGGCTGGGCGACACGCTGGCCCCGCTGGCATTGCTGTCGGTAGGCTTGCAACTGCGTCTAGGGCATATCGCGGGGCATAGGCGCAACCTCGCCATTGGCCTCGGTTTCAAGCTGCTGCTGGCACCGCTGCTGATTTATCTGCTCTATGTGCCACTGCTCGGTGCGCATGGGCAGGCCACACAAGTGACGCTGTTCGAAGCCGCGATGCCGCCGATGATCACCGCCGCGATCATCGCCTCCGAGCACGATCTCGACCCCGAACTTTCGACGCTAATGGTGTCAGTGGGATTGCTGATTTCTTTTGCTACCCTGAACGGGTGGTGGTGGGTATTGCAAGGGGTGTAATTTCTGCAGGCATAGGGAACTTACCCGTTTTTCTCCGCGATCCATTTATTTCTGTACAGTCGATCTTTTTTCTCGGTGATTCATTGGCCATGCTTCGAAAATAACCGCACAACGATCATTGAAGTCATGCGAAAGCTGCACTTCAAGTTGAATCAGGCATATTTTGGAAAACGGATGCTGAACAGCGTCCCGGCCCCGCCATGTCCATGGGCTAATGTGATTGTTGCGCCATGCCGTTTCGCCACCTCGGCGACAATAGCCAAGCCAAGCCCGCTGCCGCTCTGCCCGCTGCCGAGAATGCGGTAAAAGCGCTCGAATACCCGCTCGCGATGGCGCGGATCGATTCCCAAGCCGTTATCCTCCACATGCACTATCGCTTCATCCTGCACATAATCTATCCTGACCGTGACACGCCCTCCCGCCCGCGTATAGCGGATCGCGTTGTCGATCAGGTTGCCGAGCATTTCGGTCAGGCTGGTATAGTCTCCGCGTATCTTTACACGCTGCTGAATTCCCTCGAATCCCAGATCGATATTTTTTTCCAGCGCAGCAGGCACCCAAAACGAGGTGCATTCCTGCGCCAGCTGGTTGAGATCGATCGGTGCAAATGTATAGCCGACCTGACCATCCGGTTCGTTGCGCGCCAGCGACAGAAGCTGGTTTACCAGGTGGGTGCTGCGCTTGGCGCTGGTATACAGGTATTCCAGAGTATGCCGTTTGAGCTCCATGTCATCTTCGCGCAGCGCCAGTTCAGCCTGGGTCTTCAGGCCGGCAAGCGGGGTGCGCAATTGGTGTGCTGCATCGGCAATAAAACGCTTCTGTGCCAGCATGGATTGTGTCAGCCTCTCCAGCAGATCATTCACGGCATTTATCAGTGGGTGCACTTCAATCGGCGCCTTGGTTTCATCCAGTCTGCTCAAATCATCTCGCTGGCGCATTGCCACTTCGCGGCGCAGGCGCTCCAGCGGCATCAACCCCTGTTGCACCCCGTACCAGACTACTATCACCGCGATCAGGATCAGCAGCAACTGGGGTATCACGATATAGGCGAAAATGCCGCGAATTAATGCCTGGCGCTGATGGATGGTTTCCGACAGATGCAACTGGAGCGGCTTTGCACCGGACGGGTCAGGATAAACCAGGCTTACCATGCGGGTTTTTTCTCCTTCGCGCTCGCCATTGCTGAACAGCGGCCCGGTCTTGCCCCTGCGATAAGAAAGCGGGCGGGACAGATTTGCATTGCCGGCGATTTTCTCCCCGTTGCTATCGCCAACGGTAAAGAGCACTCGATCAGATATGCCGGGGTCGTTACCGTCCGGCAAATTTGGTATGAAATCGAACCGCTCCTGCCCTGTTCCCAGCCTCATCTGTTCGCCCACCATACGTGCCCGTTCCAGCAATACCACGTCATAAGGCTGGTTCGCGTAATTGAGCGTGGCAAAATAACCCACAACGGAGCTGGCCAGCCACAGCATGAACAGCGCCGTCAGCAACCGCTCCATGAGATGGCTGCGCAGGGAAAGAACGTTGGCTCTCATAATATCCGTCCACGGTTATGCCCGGATGGGGCGGTTGATGTCATCGCATTTCGCCACCTGAAAAGATGTGGCGGGCAAATACGTGCAAGATGGGCATTTGCCGCGCCTTGCGTTGTATCCGGCAGCGCGGTTCAGACTTTATCAATGATGTAGCCGAGGCCGCGGATGGTGCGGATGGTCACGCCGGCAGCTTCGACCTTTTTGCGCAGGCGGTGAATGTAGACCTCGATGGCGTTGCTGCTGGCTTCTTCGGAATAGCTGTACAGCCTCTCCAGAAGCTGGTCCTTGCTGACCACCCAGCCGATGCGCGACATCAGCGCCTCCAGCACGCTCAATTCGCGCGTGGTCAGTTCCAGCGGTTCGCCGTTGATGGACGCGCGCCGCCCGACGCTGTCGAAAGCCAGCGTGCCGCATGAATATACCGGGTTGATGCCGCACTGGCCGCGCCTCAACAGCGCGCGCGCGCGCGCTTCCAGTTCCGGCAGCTTGAACGGTTTGGCCAGGTAATCGTCGGCGCCGAAATCGAGCCCCTTGACCCGGTCCTCCACGCCGTCGCGCGCGGTCAAAATAATCACCGGAACCTGGCGGTTGCGCTCGCGCAGGTTGCGCAGCACGACGAGGCCATCCAGCCGCGGCAGCCCGAGATCGAGAATGACCAGGTCGAAAGGCTGGTCTCCCTTGAGGATCGTGTCCGCATCCAGCCCGTCGTTGACGCAATCCACCGCGTAGCCGGACTGGCGCATCGAGTTGCCGATACCGTCGGCCAGCACTTCATCGTCTTCGGCAATCAGGATGCGCATGGGGGTCTGTAAGTTTCGCGTAAGGTTGAGTAAGTTTCGCGTAAGGTTGAGTAAGTTTCGCGTAAGGTTGAGGCAGTAATGTTGCAAGAAGGATGGTCGGGATATTACAACCAACCGCCTTTTGGAGAGCCATTTTAATTGGGTGGCGAAGAATGTCAAAACCGCAATCTGGCTCGGCGGCAATTGATACGGCATCACTCGCAATCAAGTTTAACGGTTAGCTGGATGCGCTGCATGGCATCCGAATGTTGGTGTTGGGCGTTTACAGGATTTTCCATAAATATTTATCCGGCGCGATTCAGACAAACTTACAAGGGGGGAATATGCAGCTTACGCAAAAGCATCACGAATACTGGAACCGTAACCTGAAAGTCACCGGCATATTGCTGGCGCTTTGGTTTCTGGTGACTTTCGTCATGGGCTATTTTGCCCGTGAACTCAACGGTATCACCGTTTTCGGTTTCCCGCTCGGCTTCTACATGAGCGCCCAGGGATCGTTGGCCATTTATGTAGCCATTATCTGGTTCTACGCTCATTACATGAATAACCTGGACAAGGAATACGGCGTCCATGAAGGGAAGGAAGAATAATGTCCAGCCAATCTACCGCAGCTTTTACTAAACAGCTCACGAAATACTACGGTTTCTACACCGGCGGCTTTGTCGGTTTTGTCATTCTGGTCGCCATTCTCGAACAGATGGGCGTGCCCGCAAAAATTCTGGGCTACATGTTTCTGGGCGCGACCATCCTGCTCTACGCCGGTATCGGCATCATGTCGAAAACCGCAGAGGTATCGGAATATTACGTAGCGGGTCGGCGCGTGCCGGCATTTTTCAACGGCATGGCGACCGGCGCGGACTGGATGTCTGCCGCCAGTTTCATCGGTATGGCAGGAACCTTGTATCTGGCCGGTTTTGACGGGCTGGCCTTTGTGCTTGGCTGGACCGGCGGCTACTGTCTGGTGGCGCTGTTCCTTGCGCCCTACCTGCGCAAGTTTGGCCAGTTCACCATTCCCGACTTTCTCGGCGCCCGTTTCGGTGGCCACGGCCCGCGCATGATCGGCGTGTTTGCCGCGATCATCTGCTCCTTCACCTATGTGATCGCGCAAATCTATGGCGTCGGACTTATCACCAGCCGTTTCACTGGCCTGGAGTTCCAGGTCGGCGTATTCGTCGGTCTCGCCGGCATTCTGGTGTGCTCGTTCCTCGGCGGCATGAAGGCGGTGACCTGGACCCAGGTGGCGCAGTACATCATTCTGATCGTCGCTTACATGATTCCTGTGGTGTGGCTCTCCATACATCACGGCTTCGGCCCGGTGCCGCAGGTGGCCTACGGTTATGCCCTACAAAAAGTAACCGACCGCGAGAAGGTGCTGAACGACAAGAGCACACCGGATGGCGCCCGTGAAGAAACGGTGCGGCAGATATTTCGCGACCGTGCCGCAGCAGCCGATGCCAAGCTGAAAGGCCTGGAAACGGGCGGCTCCGTTTTCCTGGCCGAGGAGAAAAAGAAGCTGGAAGACAATGTGGCTGCGCTGAAGACCGCTACGCCGCAAGACCCGAAGGCGATTGAGGCGGCTGAAAAGGCTGTCGCGGGTTTCCCGGCTGATGCGGCCAAGGCCAAGGAACAATGGACCAAGGACAAGGGCATCAGTGCCAGAGCGGCGCCGATCAAGGCGCATGCCCAGCCATTTGCAGGCAAGGATGAAAAAGCGAGCGACATCGCCCGGAAGAATTTCCTCGCCCTGATTCTCTGCCTGATGGTCGGCACGGCCGCGCTACCGCACATCCTGATGCGCTACTACACCACACCTTCGGTGAAGGATGCGCGCAAGTCGGTATTCTGGTCGCTGTTCTTTATTTTCCTGCTCTACTTCACCGCACCGGCGCTGGCGGTGCTAGCGAAATTCGACGTGTACACCATCCTTGTCGGCAGCAAGTTTTCCGAACTGCCGGCCTGGGTAAGCGCATGGGCAACGGTGGACAAGACGTTGATGAATATCTCCGACATCAACGGCGACGGCATCGTGCAATTGGCCGAGATCGTCATCGGTGGCGACCTGATCGTGCTGGCGACACCGGAAATCGCGGGTTTGCCTTACGTCATCTCCGGCCTGGTAGCGGCGGGCGGTCTGGCTGCCGCGCTGTCCACCGCCGACGGCTTGCTGCTCACCATCGCCAACGCCATGTCGCATGACATCTACTACAAGATGATCGACCCGAACGCCCCGACGACCCGCCGTCTGGCTGTATCCAAGGGACTGCTCCTGGTGGTGGCGGTTATTGCCGCCTACGTGACCTCGCTCAAACCGGGCGACATCCTGTTCCTGGTCGGCGCGGCATTTTCGCTGGCGGCATCGGGCTTCTTCCCGGCATTGGTGTGCGGCGTGTTCTGGCGGCGCGCCAACAAGCTGGGCGCGATTCTCGGCATGTTGAGCGGCCTCGGCATCTGTATGTATTACATGTACATGACCTATCCGTTCTTCGGCGTCAAGGCGCCGTTGTGGTGGGATATCAACCCGATCTCTGCCGGTATCTTCGGCATCCCGGCCGGCTTCATCGGCGTGATCGTCGGCTCGCTGATTTCCGCTCCGCCAAGCAAGGAGGTTCAGGATCTGGTGGATCATGTCCGCTACCCGAGTCTTGAAACCGACTACAAGGCAGCAGCTTAACCTACCGGGGAATCCCCTTCCTTGGTATTTCAAGGCCCGCCGCAAGGTGGGTCTTTTTTTCTTCAGAGGGAGAATTATTGAGGGTTACATAATTGAAGACATGATCTCCGTACCTCGTCGGGCTTTGCACGACCTACGATAAATCACGTAATCGTCATGAAATATGTAAAGCTCAATAATTAGAGAATAGCTACCAGGGCATTTCCGGCAACAGGTGGGCCAGGTCGTTGCGGCCAGCATCCTTGATCAACTGGCGGGTGATTTTGGGGTCGAACTCGAGAAGCTTATTGACCACTTGGTCGACTTTTTCCGGTTCGCCGTTGTGATGGTAGGCCATACCGAGCTGGTACCATGCATGGCCGTTCATCGGCTGCAGACGAGCAGCTTCGCGCAGCGCGGCTGCGGCTGCGGCATGCTCGCCGAGCGCGGCATGGGCCAGACCCATGCCAAACCAGGCGCGGTCGAGGCCGGGTTTGAGCCGCACGGCCTCCTTGAATGATTCGATGGCAAGGCGCGGCGCTTTCATCTGTTCGCGCACGAAACCGAGGTTGTAGTGACTGTCGGCGTCCTCCGGGACGATGCGCAACACTTCGAGGAACCACTGTCCGGCGAGCGGGTAATTATGGCGCTGCGCGGCAATGGCCGCGAGATGGCGGGCGGACTGAACATCCTGCGGGTCAAGACGAAAAGCAATGACATAAGCCTCGTAGGCCAGATCGGTCTTGCCGATGAAATGAAACACCCAGCCGCGCGCATAATGGCGCCAATGTTCGTAACTCATGAGTACAATTCCGCAATCAACGTAAAGGTGCAAACAATAACATGGCTAATCCGGAAATTCTCATTATCAGCATCCTGCGCGCCCTGACCGAAGTAGCCATGCTGAGCCTGCTCGGACAAGGGTTGGTCGCCTTCCTGGCGGGCAGCAGACGCGCGACAAACCCTGTATATCTATTGTTCCAGGTCATTACCAGGCCGGTGCTGCGGATAGTGCGAATCATCACGCCGCAGATCATCATCGACAAGCACGTGCCGTTCGTTGCCGTCTTTCTGCTGTTCTGGCTGTGGATACTGCTGGCTTATATAAAGCGCACCCTTTGCGGCATCGATGGGCTCGCCTGCGGCTGACATTCAATACCATGCCGCGATGAATGCGCGCCTGTTGACCTGAAACAAACCCGAACTTAAAGTACCTGCTGCATCCAGCCTGCGGAGAACATCTTGAAAGACACACTGAAACCCGGGATCGAACACCAGTTCAGCTTCCGCCTCCCCGATACGAAAACAGTTCCGGCGCTCTACCCGGAATCACCCGAATTCCAGGAAATGCCCGAAGTGTTTGCGACGGGCTTCATGGTCGGGTTTCTGGAATGGGCCTGCATCGATGCCATCAAGCCGCATCTGGACTGGCCTGGCGAACAATCGCTGGGAACGCACATCAATGTCAGCCACACCGCCGCCACGCCGCCCGGACTGAAGGTTACCGCAAGGGTAAAACTGGTCGAGATCAGCGGTCGGCGGCTGAAGTTCGAAGTGGAGGCGGACGATGGCGTGGACATCATCGCATCGGGAACCCACGAGAGGTTCGTGATCGACAAGGAGCGCTTCGACCGGAAAATTCGCGACAAGGCCGCAGCAGCCGGCGCCGTCAAAGCATAAATTCTTTCGAGGCCCGTATGACACGAGGCCCGTATGCCTGTCCGGGATGCCGAAATAATGTAAAATCCGCAGGACGAAAATCAATCCAGCATCGGGAGAAACCTTGCCGCACCGCAACAGCATCAAAACGCTGCTCATCGTGGATGACAGCCGCGTGTCGCGCATGATGATACGCACCTTCGTACTCGCCAAGCACCCGCATTGGATCCTCATCGAAGCCGCCAGCGGCGACGAGGCGCTGGAGATTGTGGATCGCGACACGCCGAACTACTGCACGATGGACATCAACATGCCCGGCATCATCGGCACCGAGGCGGCCGCGCAAATCCTCGCCAAGTATCCGGGCATCAGCGTCGCCATCTTTTCGTCCAACATCCAGCAAAGCCACCAGACCCGCGCCGCCGCGCTCGGTGCAAAATTCGTCGCAAAACCGGTCACGGAAAAAAGCGTGGCGCAGGCACTCGATTTCTTCGAATGCAAAACATGAATCCGCTGTCCGAGTTGCAGCTTGACGCGCTGACCGAAATTTTCAACATCGGCGCGGGCCGGGCCGCATCCAGCCTGAGCGAGATCGTCGGCGACGAAGTCAAGCTGTCCGTACCATGCGTTCAGCTTTACCAATCGACCGAAATCAACGCTGACATCCTGTCGCTCAACAGCTCGCGCCTGGGCGCAGTCAAGCAGAGCTTCAACGGCCCGTTCCATGCAGACGCCATGCTGCTGTTCACCGAAGACCGCGCGCTGGAAATCGTGCATGACATAATGAACTCGCAAGTGGGCGTAGAGGATGTCGCCGAATTCGAGCAGGAAGCCATGTGCGAACTGGGCAACATCATATTGAATGCCTGCCTTTCCTCCATGGCGGATATGCTCGACGTCACGCTGAACAGTTCCCTGCCGGTTTATTCCGTTGGCACGGCGGAAGTGGTTTTGCGGCAAATCGTTTCGGAGTCGCCGTCTCTCATGCTGGTGTTGCATATCGACCTGAACATCGAAAAACGCCATTTGCAAGGCTATCTGGTGTTTCTGCTAAGCTCGTCATCCCTGCAGAAACTTCTCGCTCACATCGACCGTTTCATCGCCGGCATTTGAAAACAGGTCAAGCATGAACTCGATAACGGCAAAGAACGGATTTATCCCGGAGAGAATTGCGGACAGAATCTGGGACAGCATCAAATCCGGCCTGATTCTGGTCGACGGAGAGGGCAAAATTATGTTGTGGAACGACTGGATTGCCCAGCACAGCGGCATTCCGGCCGAATTTGCGTTGAACCACTTTCTCGGATCGTTATTCCCCGAAGGGCTGACCGCCTCCTTCAAGGTTGCCCTGAAGAACGTGCTGCAATACAAGCTGCCGATTGTCCTTTCCAACGCGCTGCATCGTTCGCCATTGCCGCTTTACCCTTTGCCGGTCACGCAGCATATGCAGGAGCGCTTGCAACAATCCATCGTCATCACACCCATCGTCACCGGCGAAGAAAAGCATCTCTGCCTGATTCAGATTACCGATGCCACCTTGTCCATCAATCGTGAACGGGTCCTGAAATCGCACTCCGAACGGCTCAGCCAGGAGGCCATCACCGATGCATTGACCGGCGCATACAACCGGCGTTTTTTTGGCGAACGCTTCACTGCCGAGTTTGGCCGCGCACAGCGGCAGAATATTCCGCTTTCCCTGATCATGCTGGACGTGGACTACTTCAAGTACTACAACGACAGCTATGGGCACCCGGCCGGCGACAAGGTGCTGATTTCCGTTGCCAGGGCGCTCAAATCGCAATTGAACCGCCCGACTGACGTGGTGGTGCGTTATGGCGGCGAAGAATTCGCCGTCATTCTGCCCGATTCCGGGTCGGAGGGAAGCCAGATCGTTGCGGAAAGATTGCGTGCCGCCGTTTCCAACCTGAATATCCCGCATCGCGAATCGAAGATTGCCGACCGCGTTACGGCCAGCGTCGGGATCGCCACCTGTCAGCCTGATACCGACTGCAACATGGCCTGTTTCCTGGAAACAGCGGATACTGCTCTTTACAGCGCCAAGCACGGTGGGCGGAATTGCGTGCGCCACCTTCTCACCTCCGATTGTGGCAGGCCCTGCCCGCCCGGCACACCGTAAGCGAGTCCATCGGAGGATAACGGATTGGCCCGATGCTTGCCTTTGCCGCATTTTTTGACAAAAATGGCACGGCGCGCTCAAAAAGCGCCGGATTTCCATCGAACCCTTAAACTGAAGGAACTTCATGTCTCTCCCCACAGGAAAAAAACCATCCAGAACGGCAAGAAAAACCAATACCAAGCTGTTCGTGCTGGACACCAACGTATTGCTGCATGACCCGACCAGCCTGTTCCGCTTCGAGGAACATGACATCTGCCTGCCGATGTTCGTATTGGAAGAACTGGACAACAAGAAAAAGGGCATGACCGAAGTGGCGCGCAACGCGCGCCAGGCGAGCCGCTTCCTCGACGAGATCGTCAGCGACGCGCCGCACAAAATAGAGGAAGGCATCGCGCTCGAATCCGCCGCGCACAAGAACTGCACCGGACGATTGTTCCTGCAGACCAGCTTCATCAAACACGAACTCCCGCAGCACCTGGAATTGGGCAAGGCGGACAACGCGATCCTCGGCGTGGTCATCGGCCTGCTGAAACTGCACCCGCAACGCGTGGTGATCCTGGTCTCCAAGGACATCAACATGCGCATCAAGGCGCGCGCGCTGGGCCTGGAGGCGCAGGATTATTTCAACGACAAGGTGCTGGAAGACACCGACCTGCTCTACACCGGCGTGCTGCAATTGCCTGAGGACTTCTGGGACAGGCATGGCAAGGACATGAAGTCGTGGCAGAAGGAAGGCCACACCTATTACCAGATACGCGGCCCGCTGTGCGCGGCGTTTTTCGTCAACCAGTTCGTCTATCAGGAAAGCGGCACGCCGTTCTATGCCGTGGTGCTGGAACAGGACGAGAAAACCGCCTTGCTGCGCACGCTGACCGATTACACGCACAGTAAGAACAACGTGTGGGGCATCACCGCGCGCAACCGCGAGCAGAATTTCGTGCTCAACCTGCTGATGGATCCGGAGATCGATTTCGTCACGCTGCTCGGCCAGGCGGGCACTGGCAAGACCCTGCTGACCCTGGCGGCAGGATTGCTGCAAACCCTGGAAACCAAGCTGTATTCTGAAATCATCATCACCCGCGTAACGGTTCCGGTGGGCGAAGACATCGGTTTCCTGCCCGGCACCGAAGAAGAAAAAATGACGCCGTGGATGGGCGCGCTGGAGGACAACATGGACGTGCTGAACAAGTCCGAGGAGGACGGCGGCGACTGGGGCCGCGCCGCCACGCGCGACCTGATCCGCTCGCGCGTCAAGGTCAAGTCGCTCAACTTCATGCGCGGGCGCACTTTTCTCAACAAATACGTCATCATCGACGAGGCGCAGAACCTCACTCCGAAGCAGATGAAGACGCTGGTGACGCGCGCCGGCCCCGGCACCAAGGTGGTGTGCATGGGCAACATCGCGCAGATCGACACGCCCTACCTCACCGAGGGCAGCTCCGGCCTGACCTATGTGGTGGATCGCTTCAAGGGCTGGGCGCACGGCGGCCACGTCACGCTGATGCGCGGCGAGCGCTCGCGGCTGGCGGATTATGCGGGCGAGGTTCTTTAAAACCGCAATCTTAGCCACAGAGATCACAGAGCGCACAGAGAAAGGCAAATCATGTTAAATCGTTATGTTTTTCTCTGTAATCTCTGTGTGCTCTGTGGCCAATTGTTTTTCAAAGTCACTTAATGACCACACCAATTACAAAATCCGATGCCGAATGGCGCGAGGGACTTACGCAGGAGCAATACGATGTGTGCCGCCAGTGCGGCACCGAACCGGCTTTCAGCGGCGCGTACTGGGATTGCCATGATGCCGGAATCTATCGCTGCGTATGCTGCGGTGCCGCATTGTTCGATTCGGAAACCAAGTTCGATTCCGGCTCGGGGTGGCCGAGTTTTTCGCAACCATATAAACCTGAAAATGTCATGTCGCGAGCCGACGCCAGCCACGGTGCGCAACGCGTGGAAGTGCTCTGCAAGCAATGCGGCGCGCACCTCGGGCATATCTTCCCGGACGGCCCACCGCCCACCGGCCTGCGCTTTTGCATCAACTCCACCGCGCTCGCGCTTGACCGGAGTTGATGGGTATCGCTACGCTCAACCCATCCTACGACTGAATATTTACCATGAAGTTATTGTTCGACCTGTTCCCCGTCATCCTGTTTTTCATTGCTTTCAAGGCGTTCGACATCTACATCGCCACAACAGTCGCCATTACCGCGACCGTCGCGCAGATCGTCTGGACGAAATGGCGGCACGGCAAGATCGACGTGATGCTGTGGGTGAGTTTTGCCATCATCGCCGTGTTCGGCGGCGCGACGTTGCTGCTGCATGACGAGACCTTCATCAAGTGGAAGCCGACCGTGCTGTATTGGCTGTTCTCCGCCATTCTGCTGGTTTCGAACCTGCTGTTCAAAAAGAATCTGATGCGCTCGCTGCTGCAGGAAAAAATCGCCCTGCCGCTACATGCCTGGCACCGTCTCAACCTGAGCTGGAGCCTTTTTTTTGCGGCGCTGGGGTTTGTCAACCTGTATGTGGCGTTCAACTATTCCACCGATGCCTGGGTGAACTTCAAGCTGTTCGGTTTCACCGGCTTGATGGTGTTGTTCATCCTGCTGCAGAGCATGTGGCTGGCAAAATATGTGGACGATAAGAAGGAAAACAACTGATGTTTACCCCCTCCTCAATCCGCTGGATGAAACAACTAGCCATTATTCGATTAGGCTGCAAACAACCGCAGCCAAGTCGCTGGTTATTCCGCAGAGAGCCCCTCTCTCTAACTCTCTCCCGCCAGCGGGAGAAAGGACAAACGAGAAAGGCAATTTGAATGTTGTATGCAATCATCGGGAAGGATGTTCCCGACAGCCTGGAAAAACGCATCGCGGTGCGCCCCGCGCATTTGCTGCGCCTGCAAACGCTCCAGAACGAAGGTCGCCTGCTGCTGGCCGGCCCCTTTCCTGCGATCGATGCGCTTGATCCGGGTGCGGCAGGCTTCACCGGCAGCCTGATCGTTGCCGAATTTTCATCGTGGCGGGCAGCGCAGGAATGGGCCGAGGCCGACCCTTATGTTGCCACCGGCGTGTTCGGGAAAATTTCCGTGCAACCGTTCAGAAAGGTATTGCCGACATAAATGCGCGCTCCGGCAGCAGCCATTTCCGGTCGCATATTGTCCCCGCCCAGCCCGCCGGAAAATCACGATGGTGCGACCGTATGATATATTATGCACCGCGAGATTTGCCGGGGCTTGAAATACGCGCCGCAAACCTACAGGTGTGTACACAGGACGAAATCCGATTAACCTAATCTACTTGAAGAGGATTGAACATGATGAAATATGAAAAATTTGCGGTACTGGCCATCCTGGGCGCGCTGGCGATCAATCCCGCCTTTGCCGAAGACAAGTCTGCAGCTCTGGTGAACGGCGTTTCCATCCCGCAATCGCGCGTCGACATGCGCGTCAAGGCCGCCACCGCACAAGGCCAGCCGGACAGTCCGGATATGCGCAAGGCGATCCGCGAAGACCTGATCAATATTGAATTATTGGCCCAGGAAGCTGCAAAACTCGGGTTGAACAAAGATACCGACGTGATCCAGCAAATCGAACTGGCCAAGCAACAGGTGCTGGCTGGCGCGTACGTGCAGGACTACACCAAGAAACACCCGATCGGCGAAGATCAGCTCAAACAGGAATACGACAAGCTGAAAACCAAGATGGGCGACAAGGAATACAACGCCCGCCACATCCTGGTGGAAACCGAAGCCGAAGCCAAAGACATCATTGCGCAACTGGGCAAGAAGGCCAAATTCGAGAAGCTTGCCGAGAAATCCAAGGACACCGGCTCCGCCCAACGTGGCGGCGAATTGGGCTGGGCAGTGCCGAGCACTTACGTTCCGGAATTTTCCAATGCGATGCTCAACCTGAAAAAGGGCGAATACACCAAGCAGCCGGTGCAGTCGCAATTCGGCTGGCATGTTATCAGGCTGGACGATATGCGCGACATGAAGGCACCGCCGTTTGAAAACGTCAAACCGCAACTGCAACAACGCATGCAGCAGCAATCCATCCAAAAGGCAATTGGCGACCTACGCGCCAAGGCCAAGATCGAATAGATCTGACCCGACCTCGCAAAAAGGCGGCCCAATGGCCGCCTTTTTTGTTGCCAGATATTCCTGCCCCTCGCCCCAACGGACCAACCTAAGCCGGACGAGCCGGAACCAAAATGTAGGTCGGGCTTAACCGGCGACTTGGCTACCATATTTTTGCGGCCTAGTCGTATGGCTATGCAAAGCCTGCCCGACATGGTGGGCGGCACCCGCAAGGGGTAGGCCGTGGGTTGTAAGGGGCTGAAGCCCCAACAACACACACAGCCCACCCTACGCTTTCGTTGCAAAATTCTTGTCATGTTTTGACATCATTTGACCGGTAAGAGACTAAAAACCTCAATTCAAGCCACAGAGAACACAGAGCACACAGAGAAATCGGCAGTGTTGCACATTTCCACGGCACACCAAAGAGGTGAATCAATTTCCGGGTTCAAGCACTTGCTTTTACTCTGTGATCTCTGTGTTCTCTGTGGCTAACAGAATTTTTGAGGATTAAAAATTCCCTGAAGGGTGCCGATAATCAATTCAAGGGTTGAAGAAACCGACGAAACTAAAGCGAGGTGTGCCATGATTGCTTTTACTGTATTGGGATTTGTGATCGAAAGCGGGAAATATCTCGATTTGCATCTTGATATCTTCGCCGAATCGCCGATAGACGCCATGGAAAAAGCACGAAGGCAGCATTCCAATCTGGTGGTGTCGAATATAAGCAGGGCATCCACGGGAAGCCTCATTGATTACTGATGATTCGGGAAAGGCGCACATGATTTCCCGGAGGCTCGGGAAAGCCGTGCGGTACCCAACCGGTAAGCTATTCGCCTCCATCGGTGCTATCGCCGCGCTGCTTCTGTCCACGCGGCTTCGTGGCCGCAAGCTTGCAAAGCCTCGTTCCCGGAGCCGTTAACAGCGTTAAACAACGGCGAACGCAACCGCCCAATAGCGCGCGAACTTCCCCAGCGCCATGAACAGCGCAGCCTGCCACCAGTTGAGGCGCAGCCAACCAGCAGCGACGCACAGCGCATCGCCAAGCAACGGAACCCAGGCCAGCAGCAACACGGGCGCGCCAAACTTCCGCAGCTTATCGACGTGCTTGGGCTGCATAGTTTGCGGCAACAGCCAGCCCATGCCGAAACTCACCATGCCGCCCAGGGTGTTGCCGATTGTTGCAACCGCGAGTGCGCTCCACTGCGTTTCAGGATAAGCCCTGAGCACGCCGAACAGCACAGCTTCCGAGCCACCGGGCAGCAAGGTGGCGGCGAAGAAGCTGGAAATGAACAGGCCCCACAGACTGAGTTCGCTGGTGAAATATTGGGTGAGAGTATTCAATGCTTTGCCCGACAAGCGCCCGCCCCTGCCTACCGAGGTTTTTTCTTCGGCGGCAGCAGATCGGTGATCGTCCCTTCTGCCAGTTCCGCAGCGAATCCTAGCGTTTCCGACAATGTGGGGTGCGGGTGGATGGTCAGGCCGATGTCTTCCATGTCCGCACCCATTTCCAGCGCGAGCACCGCCTCGGCGATCAGTTCGCCGGCGTTAACGCCGGCGATGCCCGCGCCGAGGATGCGGCGGGTCTGCGGGTCGAGCAACAGCTTGGTCGCCCCTTCCTCGCGCCCGATGGACAGCGCGCGCCCCGAAGCCGCCCAGGGAAAATTGGCTTTCTCGTATTCGATACCCTGTACCTTGGCCTGCGCCTCGGTCAACCCCATCCACGCGATTTCGGGGTCGGTGTAGGCCACCGACGGAATCGCCAGCGGCTCGAAGAACGCCTTGTGTCCGGCGATGGCTTCCGCCGCCACCTTGCCTTCGTGCACGGCCTTGTGCGCCAGCATCGGTTCGCCGACGATGTCGCCGATGGCAAAGATGTGCGGCACGTTGGTGCGCATCTGTTTGTCGACCTGAATAAAACCGCGCTCATTGACTGCGACACCGGCGGTCTCCGCCCCGACATCGCGACCGTTGGGGCGGCGGCCCACGGCCAACAGCACGCGGTCGTAAAGTTGCGCCTCGGGCGCCTGTTCGCCTTCGAAAAATACTTTCAGCCCGTTTTTTTGCGCTTCGATCTTGCCGACCCTGGTCTTCAGATAGATCGCTTCGTAGCATTTCTCGATGCGCTTGTGCAGCGGGCGCACCAGATCGCGATCCGCGCCGGGGATCAGGCCGTCGGCCAGTTCCACCACGCTGATCTTCGAGCCGAGCGCGTCATACACCGTGGCCATTTCCAGCCCGATAATGCCGCCGCCGACGATCAACATGCGCTGCGGCACATCCTGAAGTCGTAATGCGCCGGTGGAGTCGATGAGGCGCGGATCGTCATAGGGAAAGCCGGGGATGCTTACCGCGCTGGAACCAGCGGCGATGATCGCGTGATCGAAACTGATGGTCTTGCTGCCTTCGGCGGTTACAACGACCAAACTGCTGGGGGTGGCGAATTTCGCCTCGCCCTGCACCACCTGCACCTTGCGTTGCCGGGCCAGCCCTGCCAGCCCTTCGGCAAGCCTGGCGACGACGCTTTCTTTCCAGGCGCGAACCTTGTCGATGTCGATCTTCGGCTTGCCGAAGGCCACGCCGTGTTGCGCGACCTCTTCCGCTTCGTTGATGACCTTGGCGACATGCAGCAGCGCCTTGGACGGAATGCAACCGACGTTCAGGCACACGCCGCCCAGGCCGGCGTGGCGTTCCACCAGCACTACCTGCTTGCCAAGATCGGCGGCGCGGAACGCGGCAGTATAGCCGCCGGGGCCGGCGCCCAGCACCAGCACTTCGGCATGTAAATTTGCCGTGGTTGAATTCATGTTTTCCCTTTCCTCTGGCAAGATGCTGGAACCCGGTGTAGATACTCTGTTCGGAGCAAGTTTTTTCGCCTTATTTTTTCATTTGTTAGCGCCGATTGAATATTGACATAGGATGGGTAGCTGGTTCTTGAATCATCAACTATGGATAAGTGTACCAAATATGTGCGGGGAAATACGCAAGGATGGGGGCGGGCGCAGAGCAATCGCATCAAATCTCCCCCAAGCCAAGCAACGCTTCGCGGTATGAATCTGAAGATGCCGCGAGGATGCGCTTTGTTGGGATGCCCACTTTTCGCTTTGACTTATCGGTACGAAACAGATTGAGCGCCAAGCGATGAATGATGGCGAGATTGGCACCGGCATTCTTCATGCGGGCACGCACCTGGTCATCGTTCAAGGCAACGTCAAGACACCAATGAACGCGGTATCCTATTTCCCAGTGCGCACGCACCGCATCAGCCAAAACGGCCGCATCCGGCACGAAGTTGCCAATATAGAGCCGCCGTTCAAAACCGGTCATCCCGTCGATTGTGCGTTCTGTCTCAATCACACCAAACGTTCTTAAATCAGCCCATGCCCTGGTTCGGACAGGCAGTTCAGTTGGCCGAATGCCCGGCAGCGCCTGACATCAAGCCTGCCATGATCTTTCTCCTCGGACTCCGTATAAGTGTGGGGCGTATCTTTCCAATTCTCGGCAGCGCCTATCTCGAAGAATACTGCAATCGATTCCGCCAGTTTGGGCTGGTTGTCTTTGACCGCCAACACGTAATCCGCTTCTTTTTCGCGGATGGCTCGGGCAATGTTGCCGTGGGTGCCCTGAGGGAAACCAATATCAAAGCGATTCGAGTATTTTCTGCAACCGCTTTACCGATACTATCACCGGTGTCTTGAGTTCCTGCGCGAACAGCGACACGCGCAGCTCCTGCAACATCCAGGCAAACTCGTCCATGCGCGGGTCGTGCCTGCCCTGTTGAGCCTGGCGCAGCTTCTGCCATGCCTGCGACAACGGCTGCATCTGCGCCATGCACTGCGCGTCGCGCACCGGATTGGCGCGCAGTTTCTCGATGCGCAGGCCGATTGCTTTGAGGTAACGCGGCACATGCTGGAGGCGCTCGTAGGGCGTCTCGGCGATGAAGCGCTTGTGCAGCAGCCATTCCAGTTGCGCGCGCACATCCTGAGCTGCCTGGGGGTGGGCCTTGAGTTGCGGCAGGTTCTTCTGCACCGTCTGGTATTCGCTGAGCACATTGCCAACCAGCCGCGCGATTTCCTGCGCGACCAGAAGCAGGCGATTTTTTGCCTCCTTGCCGCGAGCGGCGAATTCCGCCTCGTTTTCCGGCAGCGGATCGTTCAGGCAGCAGCGCTCGAAGGTCATCTCCAGTATCTGCCGCTGCAACTCCTGCTGGGTTCCGAACGGCAAGAACAGCATGCCCAAGCGTTGCGCGTCGGGCAGGTTTTTCTCGAGATATTTGACCTGCTCTTTCAGCAACAGCATGAACAGGCGGCGCAGCCCGCCGCGGTGCGCGGCTTGCGCGGCATCGCGCGTATCGAAGGCGCGCACCGCCACCGCGTCGCCATCGTCCACCAGCGCGTTGAACAGCGTGACATCCTGTCCGGCGCGTTTCACCAGGCTTGTCTCGGCGAACGCGCCGAAACCCCATGAGGTATAACGCTGCGCCGCCGCGGCTTCTTGTTTCTCTCCAGCCGCGCCCCCCGTCGCCGCAGCCTTGGCAGACATAGCGCGCGGCGCAAACTCGCCATGCAACTGCGCGAAGTTGCGCGACATGCCCAATTGCCGCCCGTGCTCGTCGAGCAAGCGGAAATTCATCAGCAGGTGCGGCGGCAGTTGTTCGAGGCGGAACGCATCGAGCGGCACATCGAGCTGCTTCTGCTCGCGAATGTAGCGCGCCAGCGCCTGCAACAGCGGCGTGTTCGACGGTTGTACCTCGCGGCAGAACGCCGCCGCGAATTCAGGCACCGGCACCAGGTGGCGGCGCAGCCGCTGCGGCAGCGTCTTGACGAGCTGCGCCGTCTTTTCCGCGAGCAGACCGGGCACCAGCCACTCGCAGCGTGCCGCACTCACCTGATTGATCAGCGCCAGCGGCACGGCAAGCGTAACGCCATCGTCGTTCTTGCCGGGGGAAAAGTGGTAGCCCAGCGCGAAGCCGACGTTGTCGATGCGCAACTGCGGCGGGAACTGGTCGGTGGTGATGCCCGCCGCCTCGTGGCGCATCAGGTCATCCTTCTTCAGGTACAGCAGCTGCGCATTGCCGCGCTCCGCCTCCTTGCGCCAGTGCTCGAAAGCCGCGCCGTTGTGGATGCCCGCAGGGATGCGGCTGTCATAAAAGGCGAAAATCAGCTCGTCGTCTACCAGCACGTCTGGGCGGCGCGCCTTGTGCTCCAGCGCCTCGATGTCGGCGATCAGTTTCCGGTTGTGCGCGAAGAACGGCGCTTGCGTATTGAATTCGCCGCCGACCAGCGCCTGGCGGATGAATACTTCGCGCGACTCGGAGGGGTTCATCGGGCCGAAATGCACGCGCTTTTTCGGGTTGAGGACAAGCCCGAAAAGCGTGCTGCGCTCAAAGGCTGAGACTTGCGCCGCTTTTTTCTCCCAGTGCGGGTCGTAATAATGCCGCTTGATAAGATGTGCGCCCGTTTCTTCCAGCCATTCCGGCTCGATGCGCGCCACGCAGCGCGCATACAGGCGGTGTGTCTCGACGAGTTCGCCAGCCATCACCCACTTCGCGCCCTTCTTCGCCAGCACCGAATTGGGCGCGATAAAAAACTTGATGCCGCGCGCACCGAGGTATTCGTTGCCCTCCACGCTCCTCATGCCGATATTGCCGAGCAGACCGCACAGCAGCGCCTTATGCATCTGTTCGTAGGTCGCGGGCTGCCCAGAAGAAATTTTTTCGTTCTCGCGCATCCCCATCTCCGCGACCTGCGCGTGCAACTGCTGGTGCAGCTCGCGCCATTCGCGCAGGCGTAACGGGGACAGGAAATTTTTCCGGCATTCCTCGGCCAGCAGGCGGTTGGATTTTTTGTGCGCCACCGCCTGCTCGAACCATGCCCACAGCTTCAGGTAAGCCAGGAAGTCGGAGCGCTCGTCGGCAAAGCATTTGTGCGCGGCATCCGCGGCCTCCTGCCGGTCAAGCGGGCGTTCGCGCGGGTCCTGCACCGATAGCGCGCTGGCGATAACGAGGATTTCCGTCAGGCAGTGGTACTGCCTTCCGGCCAGGAGCAGGCGCGCAATCTTCGGGTCGAGCGGCAGCTTGGCGAGTTCATGCCCGAGACCGGTGAGGCGCTGCGCCTCATCAATTGCGCCGAGTTCGGCGAGCAACTGGTAGCCATCGGCGATCATGCGCGGAGTGGGCGGCTCCAGAAAAGGGAATTCGGCGATTTCGCCAAGCTCCAGCGCGCTCATGCGCAGGATCACGGTCGCCAGCGACACGCGGAAAATCTCCGGGTCGGTATATTCGGCGCGCTGCAAGAAATCCGCCTCGTCGTACAGCCGGATGCACACGCCGCTCATCACCCGACCGCAACGCCCGGCGCGCTGGCTGGCGGCGGCGCGCGAAATTTTCTCGATATGCAACTGCTCGACCTTCTGGCGGATGCTGTAGCGGTTCACCCGCGCCAGCCCGCAGTCGATCACGTAGCCGATGTTCGGCACGGTCAGCGAGGTCTCCGCGACATTGGTCGCCAGCACCACGCGACGCTGCCCGCCGGTCTTGAACACCCGATCCTGCTCCGCCGCCGACAGCCGCGCAAACAGCGGCAGCACTTCAATGCCTCTTGGATGGTGCTTGCGCAACGCCTCCGCCGTATCGCGTATTTCGCGCTCGCCGGGCAGGAACACCAGCACATCACCCCTTAAACCGCCTGCCGCCAGTTCGTCCAGCGCGCTACTCACCGCCTGCGGCACGTCCTGCGCCTCACCTTCATCGCTGACCTGCAACGGGCGATAGCGCACTTCGATAGGGTAGCTACGTCCCGACACTTCAATTACCTGCGCATCGAAATGCTTGGCGAAGCGATCCGCATCGAGCGTGGCCGAGGTGATGATGAGCTTGAGGTCGGGGCGGCGCGGCAATAACTGCTTCAGGTAGCCGAGCAGGAAGTCGATATTGAGCGAACGCTCGTGTGCCTCGTCGACGATCAGCGTGTCGTAATTCTTCAGCAGCGGGTCACCGTGAATTTCCGCGAGCAGAATGCCGTCGGTCATCAGTTTGATGCTGGTATCGGGCGACACCTTGTCGTGGAAGCGCACCTTGTAGCCGACCGCGCCGCCGAGTTCGGTCTTCAGCTCGAACGCGACGCGTGACGCCACCGAGCGCGCCGCCACGCGGCGCGGCTGAGTGTGGCCGATGCAACCCCGGATGCCGCGCCCCAACGCCAGGCAGATTTTCGGCAACTGGGTGGTCTTGCCCGAGCCGGTCTCGCCGCAAACGATGACTACCTGATTGCCTTCGATCGCGCGCGCCACATCTTCGCGCTTGCCAGTTACCGGCAAATCTGCGGGAAATTCGAGCGCGGCAAGCGAATCGAGCCGCGCCTTGCGACGCAAGGCGCTTTTGGACAAGGCGATGTGGGCGGTCAAGTGATACTCCATAAAAGACAAGGGACTCGATCGATCGAGTCCCTCATCCGAACTCCGCCCCCCGTACCGGAGATCGGAGCTGTCATTCGCTATGCTATACCTGCGCTTACTTCACAAACATGATAACGAGCGCGACAAGGACAACTACGACAGCGATAGGCAGCATTGTTTCAGCCATGATATGAACCTTCGGGTGATTGATAACGGGACGCGCACAATATCAACTGTATATGTTGGTGTCAACGAGCAGCGCGTCAGGTTAAAGAACCGGCAAACCCGGCATATCGGCCGAGCGACAAGACGGGTTCTGCCGGGCGACTATCCCGGTATTTGCAGTGGTAGAATTCCGCCATGCTCAACGAACGCGCACAAACCCTGCTCAAGACTCTGGTGGAACGCTACATCAGCGACGGCCAGCCGGTCGGTTCGCGCGCGCTGCAACAATACTCCGGGCTGGAAATCAGTTCGGCGACCATCCGCAACGTGATGGTCGATCTGGAAGAGATCGGCCTGGTCAGCAGCCCGCACACCTCGGCGGGGCGCATCCCGACCGGCTTGGCTTACCGGCTGTTCATCGACACCATGCTGGTGGCCAAACCTCTGGACAACTCGTATGTGCAGCGCATGGAAAGCAAGTTGCAGCCGGACAACCCGTCGCGCCTGATCGCGCAAGCCTCCAGCATCCTTTCCGAACTGACGCAGTTCGCCGGTGTGGTCGCCACGGCCAAACGCAGCGCAGCCGCCGTGCGCCAGATCGAGTTCCTGCGGCTCGGAGAAAAACGCGTGTTGCTGATCATCGTGATGCCGGACGGCGAGGTGGAAAACCGCGTGCTGCTGATGGAAAAGGACTACCCGCAGTCGCAGCTCACCGAGGCGGGCAACTTCCTCACGCGGAATTACGGCGGTTGCAGCTTCTCGCAGATCCGCGAGAAACTGCGCGGCGAACTGCGCGAATTGCATCAGGATATGAGCGCGCTAATGGCGGCGGCGCTCGCCGCTGGCGACGAGGCGATGGCGAAAAAAGCCGAGGACTACGTCATCAGCGGCGAACGCAACCTGCTGCATGTGCAGGATCTGTCCGCGGACATGAACCGCCTGCGCGGCCTGTTCGGCCTGTTCGAGCAGAAAACCGAATTGCTGCAACTGATGGAAGCGGGGCGCAGGGGACAGGGCATTCACATTTTCGTCGGCGGCGAATCCGGCCTCGCTTCCCTGGACGAGTGCAGCGTCATCGCCGCGCCCTATTCCGTCGGCAGCCAGGTGGTCGGCACGCTCGCCGTGGTCGGCCCGAAACGCATGGATTACCAGCGCGTTATCCCCATCGTGGACATCACCGCCAAGCTGCTGGGCAACGCGCTGTCGCAGACATGAAAGCGAAGATCAACCCGCAAATTACACGGATTACGCCGATTACAAACCTCATCTGCGTTAATCTGTGTAATCTGCGGATAAACATGTTTTTATAACTATGGCCTACCAAATCGAACCCGCTTACACCCACGGCACCCCGGAAAAAACCGGTATCCTGCTAATCAACCTCGGCACGCCGGATGCGCCCACCGCACCGGCGGTGCGCGCCTACCTGAAGGAATTCCTCGGCGACCCGCGCGTGGTGGAAATACCGCGCGCCCTCTGGTGGCTGATCCTCAACGGCATCATCCTCAACACGCGCCCGAAGAAATCCGCCGCGAAATACGCCAGTATCTGGCTGCCGGAAGGCTCGCCGCTGCGCGTCTATACCGAGAAGCAGACCACATTGCTGCAAGGCTATCTGGGCCAGCGCAGCAGAACGCCGTTCGTGGTGGATTACGCGATGCGCTACGGCAACCCCTCGATACCTGCCGTGCTGCGCAAGCTCAGGCAGCAGAACTGCCAGCGCATCCTGGTCGTGCCAATGTACCCGCAATATGCCGCCAGCACCACCGCCACGGTGTGCGATATCGTGTTCGGCGAGTTGCAGCGGAGGCGCAACATGCCGGCGCTACGCACCATCCGGAATTTCCACGACCACCCCGGCTACATCAAGTCGCTGGCGAACAACATCAGCGACTACTGGATGAAAAACGGCAGGCCGGAAAAACTGTTGATGAGCTTCCACGGCCTGCCGCGCTATACGCTGGACAAGGGCGACCCTTACCACTGCGAATGCCACAAGACCGGCCGCCTGCTGGCGCGGGAACTCGGCCTGAAAGACGGGCAATATGCCGTCAGCTTCCAGTCGCGCTTCGGCAGGGCGGAATGGCTCCAGCCTTACACCGCCGCCACGCTCAAGGAACTGGGCGCGCAGAAACTCAAACGCCTCGACGTGGTCTGCCCCGGTTTCGTCGCCGACTGCCTGGAGACGCTGGAAGAAATCGCGCAGGAAGGCAAGGAGGAATTCCAGCACGCGGGAGGCGGCGAATACCACTACATTCCCTGCCTCAACGACCGCAACGACTGGATGCACGCGCTGACTGACCTGGTGCTGGACAACCTGCATGGCTGGCTTGACGTGCCGGATGCGGCCGAACTGGAACAAGGGCGGCTGCGCGCGCTGGCGCTGGGAGCAAAGCAGTAGCAGGTTCAAAGCGGGATCAAAGCGGCTCCAGTTTGGCGTATTCCAGCGCCAGCCACTTGCTGCCCGCACGCTTGAAATTCACCTGCACGCGCCCGTCCGCGCCGCTACCTTCCACGCCGGTAATGACTCCCTCGCCGAATTTCTGGTGGAACACGCGCTGGCCGATGCGCCAGGGCGAGCTGCGCGCGGGCGGCGCTCCGCCACCGAAGGAGGGTGCGGCGGCGGAAGGCGCAGCAGGCAAGTACGAATCGAAACTCTTGCGCACCGCAAACCTCGGCGTTAGCCAGTGCAACAAGCCCTCGGGCAGCTCGCGCAGGAAGCTCGATGCCATGCCGTAGTGCGTCTGCCCATGCAACATGCGGCTCTGCGCGAAAGTGAGATACAGTCGGCGTCGCGCGCGCGTGATCGCCACGTACATCAGGCGGCGCTCTTCGTCCAGTTCGCCGCCGTCGATGCTGTTCTGGTGCGGGAACAGCCCTTCTTCCAGGCCGGTGATAAACACCGTGTGGAATTCCAACCCCTTGGCGGAATGCACGGTCATCAGGTGCAATGCGTCGTCCTGGTCGCCCGCCTGGTGCTCGCCCGCCTCCAGCGACGCGTGCGCGAGAAACGCGGTCAGGCTGTCGTCCTCTGCCTCGTGCACGAACAGCGTCGCCGCGTTGAACAGCTCGTTGAGATTCTCCAGCCGTTCCTCGGCTTCGCGTTTTTTCGCGCCGGTCTCGTTCCGGTAGTGCGCGACCAGGCCGCTGTGCTCCAGCACATGGTCGATGATTTCGGGTAGCGGCAGTTCGCGCGTCGCGCTGCGCAGCGATTCGATCAGCGCAACGAAAGCCGTGATTTTGCCGCCCATTCGCGCCGCCGCGTCGAATAACGTGGTCGAATTCATCTTTGCCGCTTCCTGCAACTGCTCAATGCTGCGCGCGCCGATGCCGCGCGTCGGGAAATTGATGATGCGCAAGAGCGCGTTGTCGTCGTCGGTGTTCTGCATCAGGCGCAAATAGGCCAGCGCATGTTTGATCTCCTGCCGCTCATAGAAGCGCAGCCCGCCATAAACGCGATACGACAGCCCGGCGGAAACCAGCGCGTGTTCCAGCACGCGCGATTGCGCGTTGGAGCGGTACAGCAGCGCGATTTCCCTGAGATTGATGCCTTCGGAATGCAACTGTCTGACTTCGTCGACGATGAACGCCGCCTCGTCCACATCGGTTCCCGCCTCGTATACGCGCAACTGCTCGCCGCCGCTCTCCGCCGTCCACAGGTTCTTGCCGAGGCGGCTGCGGTTATGCTGGATCAGCGCATTCGCCGCGTCGAGGATGTTGCCGTGCGAGCGGTAGTTCTGCTCCAGCTTGATGACGTTTTCGATGTGGAAGTCGCGCAGCAATTCCTGCATGTTGCCGACGGTCGCGCCGCGAAACGCATAGATCGACTGGTCGTCGTCCCCAACAGCAAAAAGCGCCGCAGGCGCGGCGTTTGCCCCCTCTCCCCCAGCCCCTCCCCCGCGAAGGGGGGAGGGGTGCAGCGGGAGAGGGTTGGGGAGAGGGCGCTTTTCGCCTACCCCCGCCAACAGCTTCAACCAACGGTATTGCAGCGGATTGGTGTCCTGAAACTCGTCCACCAAAATGTGCCTGAAGCGCTCCTGGTAGTGTTCGCGCAGTTGTGCGTTGCGTTGCAGCAGCTCGTAGCAGCGCAGCAGCAGCTCGGAAAAATCCACCACGCCCTCGCGCTGGCATTGCGCGTCGTACTCGGCGAAGACTTCCACCTTGCGCCGCGTGTATGGGTCGTAGGCATCCACCTCGCTGGCGCGCAGCCCCTGCTCCTTGCTGGAGCTGATGAAGTTCTGCATCTCGCGCGGCGGATACTTTTCGTCGTCCACGTTCATCGCCTTCATCAGGCGCTTGATCGCGGACAACTGGTCGCCGGAATCGAGGATTTGGAAGGCCTGCGGCAGATTCGCCTCGCGGTGATGCGCGCGCAACATGCGGTTGCACAGCCCGTGGAAGGTGCCGATCCACATACCGCGCGTGTTGATCGGCAGCATCGCCGACAGGCGCGTCACCATCTCCTTCGCCGCCTTGTTGGTGAACGTCACCGCGAGGATACCGTGCGGGCTGACTGCACCGCTGCTGACGAGATACGCGATGCGCGTGGTCAGCACGCGCGTCTTGCCGCTGCCCGCCCCGGCGAGGATCAGCGCGGACTGGTGCGGCAGGGTGACGGCCTGGCGTTGTTCTGGATTGAGGCCGGCAAGCAGGGAAGAATTCATCGGCGGATTATCCCACAGGAGGCGCACCCGCACTTTGGGTTTGCCGGGAAGCGACGGCGCTTTTTTTCGAAGGCTTGCCGGGGCAGCGGACGGCTGAGCTGGCTTCGGATGAGTAGGGATGAAGCAATGCGACAGCCTTGTTGCAAAAAACTTATAAATTAATGACCAGGTGCGTGCCCGCATGAAGAATGCCGGTGCCAATCTCGCCATCATCCGTCGCTTGGCGCTCAATCTGTTTCGTACCGATAAGTCAAAGCGAAAAGTGGGCATCCCAACAAAGCGCATCCTCGCGGCATCTTCAGATTCATACCGCGAAGCGTTGCTTTGGCTTGGAGGAGATTTGATGCGATTGCCCTGACATTGGCCCTTTGGGCCCCTTTGGCCCCTTTAATCCGTGATAAAATTCTACGAATTAACCAACCCCCACGAAATCATGTCGCCGCAACAACGCTACCTCGAATTGTTGAAAAATGCGGTACTCGATGAGCTGTACCTCGAAAACGAGGTACGGTTTATGTACATTTTTGCCACGCTTGCTGTTGGCAAGCCAATCGATCAGGATGTGCTTCGCAACATCGCCTTCCGCATACCGGATTTGGTAAATCGCGTTCGCGTGGCCCGCCAGGAAGGAAGGCCTTGGTGGAATGTTGACCTGGTCGATGGCCAAGGGAACCGGAAGGTTCTGGATTTACGCAATTTCTGCGAGTTTTCCCACACCATGATCGGCCGTAAGCGACTGAATAATATTGAATATTGTCTAGATTGTGTCCGGGAAGACGCCATTCATGGCGATATTGCCGAGACTGGGGTCTGGCGGGGTGGAGCCTCCATTTTCATGAAGGGCTACCTGGAGATATGGGATATGACCGACCGGCAACTCTGGGTCGCCGACAGTTTCGAAGGCCTTCCCGTCCCCACGCTACCGCAGGATCAGGGTTGGGATTTCAGCGCGGGCAAGGTACCGATTTTGGCGATCAGTTTAGAAGAGGTTCAGGACAATTTCCGTCGCTATGGCTTGCTTGATGAACGGGTGCGTTTCCTGAAGGGGTGGTTCCGAGATACCCTGCCGACCGCTCCGATCGAAAAGCTGGCGGTTTTGCGGCTTGACGGCGACTTGTACGAGTCGACCATGGATGCCCTGAATGCCCTTTACCACAAGGTAGTGCCAGGAGGGTTCATCATCGTCGACGATTATGGCGACTTTGAGCCGTGTCGGCGGGCGATACACGAATTTCGCGATCAGCATGGCATCGCTGACCAAATCGAAACAATCGACTGGGCGGGATCTTTCTGGCGAAAGACCCGCTGATTTCTATTGATCCGGCCAGTTGAAGCTTGAAGTGTTGGAAAACGCCATGAAATTCAGCATCACGCTCCAGCCGGACAATCACACCTTGACCGCCGAAGTCGGTGAAACCATCCTCGAAGCTGCGACGAAGCATGGCCTCCAGTTGCCGCGTGGTTGCGGCGATGGGGCATGCGGTTTGTGCAAGGGCAATGTGCTGCAAGGCACGGTCGATCACGGCAAGTCGACGGAGATCGCATTGAGTGCGGAGGAAAGGGCGGCGGGCAAGGTTTTGTTCTGTTGCGCCAAACCCACATCCGATCTGGTCATCGAACGCCGCGAAATGAGCAGCAGTTGGGATATGTCTGATTGGGATGCTCAGGCGTACTGAACCTGGTTGAGAGACTCCGGCTGGACTGGGGTCACTGAGCTTCGGCAACGCGGTGGTCTGATTGGATGAGTCCCTCAAAGAGTAAAACTGCGAACCGCCTGATGGGCAATCTTGCCTCCCCCTTTGGAAAAGGGGGGAACCCACCACTTTCAAATGTACTGCGAAAAGGCCTTTTTCTTGAACAAGCCGCGCAATTCCACGATAATGCGCGGCCTTTACCGAACAGGTAATTCCACGTTTGATTTCCGGGTGTTCCGAATGAAAAAACCGATCGACAACGGTGCGGATGTAAAGCATTCCGCCCATTTTTGCCGCCGCATGGCGCTGCTGTTGCTATGCCCCCTGGCCATTGCGGGCTGCGACATCCAGGCGCTCAAGCCGCCTGTCTTCGATATGACGCCCCTCAACCGGGACGGCAGTGTAAACGATGGCAAGGACTATGCCGGAAACCCCTGGTCATGCGTGCAGGACAACATATCCGGACTGGTCTGGGAAGTGAAGAAAACCGGGCCGGGCCTGCACGACATCAAAAATACCTACAGCTGGTACGACCCGAACCCGGAAAGCAACGGCGGCTTCGCCGGCAAGGCCAATGGCGGAACCTGCGCCGGCAGCGATTGCGACACCCAGTCCTACGTCAAGGCGGTCAATGCCGAGAAACTCTGCGGCTTCGACGACTGGTATCTGCCCAGCCGTTTCGAACTGGGCACCATCATCGATTCAGGGGTTTTCTTCCCCGGCCCCACCATCCCCAAGGCATATTTCCCCGAGCCGCATTCGGGAATGTACTGGAGCGATACGACATTCAGGACGCGGCGCGCCGCCGCCTGGGCGTGGCGGCTGGACTACGGCAGCGAATATGTCGATGAAAAAAGTCTGGGGCTCAATGTCAGGCTGATTCACGCCACCCCGCAGAAACCCGGCGTGCCGGCAAAGCGACCGGCGGACAAGTAGATCCGGCGCTGCCATGGCAGCGCGGAATGACCGCCGCGCTTATCTGAGCGACAGGATGAATTGCACCAGCGTTTTGATGTCTTCGCCGTCCAGCTTCGCGTAGGCCGGCATGGCGACCTTGCCCCACACGCCGCCTTTGCTGCCGTTCCTGATGATACCGGCCAGCCTTTCCGGCGCGCCTGCCTGGCCGCCGTATTTCCTGCCGATGTCCCGCAGCGACGGCCCCGGTTTCGGTTTGCCCGGAACCGGCTTGTCCATCGCATGACAATTGAAGCAGCCCCTCTTGATGGCCAATGCCCGGAACGCCGCCTCATCCACCGCCGCACCGGCCTGCCCGGCGAGCGCCGACGTGGTTGCAAGTGCGGCAATGATCGGCCACTTTGCTTTCACCATATTTCTCCCGAAGATGATTTCCCCGCGCATTATCCTAGAAAAAGTCAGCCACAGAGAACACCGAGTTCACAGAGTAATAACAAACGGTAATAGCGGGAACACTTTCACATTTTTGGGGAGGGCATAAAATGCGGGCAAGCCATTTCGTTCTCTGTGGCCTGAACCAAGGTTTATCTTCGGCGTTTGGATAGAAATATGGACTGGAGTTTGAAAAACTGGCGCAGGCGGCATGTCCTGCGCCGCTCTCAATTGCCGGATGAGGCGTGGCGTGCAGCCGTTACCGGGCTCGCCGTGCTGCGCGGGCTGCCGGAAGACGAACTGGAACGCCTGCGCGAGCTCGCCACGCTGTTCCTCGACGAAAAACAGGTTGTCGCTGCCGGCGGGTTCGTGCTGGACGACGACACGCGGATCAAGATTGCCGCCCAGGCCTGCCTGCCGATACTCAATCTCGGGCTGGATTATTACGCGGGCTGGACTTCGGTGATCGTCTACGCTGGCGAATTCGTGCCGGAACACGAATTCATGGACGAGGACGGCGTGGTGCATGTGGTGCACGACGCCATGCTGGGCGAATCCTGGGAACGCGGGCCGGTGGTGCTGTCCGGCACCGATGCCGTGCACTGCGGCGAGCACGACGGCGTCAACGTGGTGATTCACGAATTCGCGCACAAGCTGGACATGCTGAACGGCGCGATGAACGGCTTTCCGCCGTTGCATCCCGGAATGTCTGCCGAGCGGTGGGCGCATGACTTTACTGCGGCCTTTGCCGATTTCTGCGACAAGGAGAGAGCGGGCGAAGAAATGGCAATCGACCCCTACGGCGCGGAAAGTCCCGCCGAGTTTTTCGCCGTGGCCAGCGAGGCGTTTTTCGAAACGCCGCATGTTCTGCGGCAGGAATATCCCGAGGTGTACCGGCAACTGGCGGATTTTTACCGCCAGGATCCGGCGGCGCGCAAAAATGCGGAGGATGGTTGGATGTAACGCTTGTGCCGGTGGTCGGAGCGGCACCGTATTTTTAAGCGCGCGGCGGCGCTTCGCAGCCGGTTCAGCAGGTGATTTCTTCCGCCAGCGCAGCGAGCTGTTCGGCTTGATGCTCGGCCATCAGTGCGCCGGTCAGCTCGCCGATGTCGCCGTCCATGATCGCGTCCATTTTGTATAGCGTGAGGTTGATGCGGTGGTCGGTAACGCGCCCCTGCGGGAAGTTGTAGGTGCGGATGCGTTCGGAGCGGTCGCCGCTGCCGACCAGGCTCTTGCGCGTCGCGGCGATTTTGGCGTTCTGTTCGCGCACCTGCGCGTCCATGATGCGCGCCGCCAGCACGAGCATCGCCTGCGCCTTGTTCTGGTGTTGCGAGCGCCCATCCTGGCACTCGACCACCACGCCGGTCGGCAGATGGGTGATGCGCACCGCCGAATCGGTCTTATTGATGTGCTGGCCGCCCGCACCGCTGGCGCGAAACGTGTCGATGCGCAGGTCGGCGGGGTTCAGCACCACGTCGTTTACCTCGTCCGCTTCCGGCATCACCGCGACGGTGCATGCCGAGGTATGCACGCGGCCCTGCGTTTCGGTGGTGGGTACGCGCTGCACGCGGTGCGCGCCGGACTCGAACTTGAGCACCGAATACGCGCCCCGCCCGGCGATGCGCGCGATGATTTCCTTGTAGCCGCCCATTTCGCCGGGGCTTTCCGAGATGACCTCCACCTGCCAGCGCTTGCGCTCGGCGAAGCGCGCATACATGCGGAACAGTTCGCCTGCGAACAGCGCCGCCTCGTCGCCGCCGGTGCCGGCGCGCACTTCGAGGAACACGTTGCGCTCGTCGTTGGGATCCTTGGGCAGCAGTTGCACCTCAAGATCGCGGTCGAGCTGCGCGAGGCGCTCCTCGCCCTGCTCGATCTCGGCCTGCGCGAACTCCTTCATCTCGGGATCGGCGGCCATCTCTTGCGCGGTCGCGATGTCGGCCTGGCAGGTTCTGTAGGCATGGTACAGCGATACCACCGGCTCCAGCTCGGCGCGCTCGCGGCTGAGCTTGCGGAACGTATCCATGTCCTTGGTGGCTTCTTCGGTGCTCAGCAGCTGATCGACTTCATGCAGGCGCTCGCTCAGTTGAGCGAGCCTTGCGGCGATGTTGGGTTTCATGCGGGATCCGTTAAGGGTAATGCCGACCTGACAAACTGATTGGAATCATTCGTCGGGATGCAGGTGATACAGGCGATGGATAATATCGAGGAACGCCTCGCGGTCATCGCCATGCACCTGGTTCAGTGCGTGGGTCGGTGCGTGCAGGAATTTGTTGGTCAGGCCGCTGCTCATCACTTCCAGCACCTTTTCCGGGCTCTCGCCCTTGGCCAGCAGGCGCAGGGCCTTTTCCATCTCGTGGCGGCGGTTGCGCTCGGCGTGGTCGCGCAAGGCGCGGATGGTCGGCACCACTTCGCGCGATTCCATCCAGTGGATGAAATCGTTCACGCCAGAATCGATGATGACCTCCGCCTCCTTGACCGCATTCTGGCGCGCGTCGAGGCCGTCCTTCACCACTTCGGCGAGGTCGTCCACGGTGTAGAGGAACACGTCGTCCAGCTCCGCGACTTCCGCCTCCACGTCGCGCGGCACGGCCAGATCGACGATGAACAGCGGGCGGTGCTTGCGCGCCTTGAGCGCGCGCTCCACCATGCCCTTGCCGAGGATGGGCAGCGGGCTGGCGGTGCAACTGATGATGATGTCGTGATGCGCGAGCTGCTCCGGCAATTCGTTCAGCGTGATCGCGTGGCCGTTGATGCGCCGCGCCAGCACGTGGGCGCGCTCCAGCGTGCGGTTGGCGACGGTGATGCGCTTGGGCGAACGCGCCGCGAAATGCACCGCGTTGAGTTCGATCATTTCGCCCGCGCCGATGAACAGCACGTTCTGCTCGGCGATGCTCGGGAAGATGCGCTCGGACAGCCGCACCGCCGCTGCGGCCATCGACACCAGATTCGCGCCGATCTCGGTCTGGGTGCGCACGTCCTTGGCGACCGAGAAGGTGCGCTGGAACAGCTTGTGCAGCAGGAAGCCCAGCGTGCCGGCCTCTTCGGCCTGGCGAACCGCCTGCTTCATCTGCCCGAGGATCTGCGGCTCGCCCAGCACCATCGAGTCCAGCCCGCTGGCGACGCGGAACGAATGCTTCACCGCCTGTTCGCGCGGCAACATGTAGAGGTAGGGATCGATGTCCTTGCGCGGCAGATGATGGTATCGCGCCAGCCAGTCGATGGCCTGGTCGGGTTGCGCGGCATTGCAATACAGCTCGGTGCGGTTGCAGGTGGACAGGATCGCGGCCTCCTTGGCCGCGCCGTTCTGCACCAGGTCGTGCAGCGCGCCCTCCATCCCGTCGGCGTTGAACGCGACCTGTTCGCGCACGTCGAGCGGCGCGGTCTGATGGTTAATGCCAAAGGCGAACAACTGCATGGTATATAACGGGTAACCGGGCTAAATGAAGTGGCGGATTATAGTCGCAACAGCGGGACAATACCAAACGCTGCGGCGCGACCGCAAGGCCGGTGCGCGCTACCGGCTTGCGGGGGGCGGCGCGGATGAGTCCTCTTCGGGCAGGTTCAGGCGCCCCAGCACCTGCCAGGCCAGCCCGCGGCAGATGTTGTTCAGCACCGACGGCAGGTCGGGCGGCACCTGGTCTTCCAGCAGCAGCTTGCTGGCGCTCACCGCATACACCGGGTCGAGCAGGCGCGGGCGGTAGTCCTGCATCATTTCGTCCAGCGTGCGTTCCGCCGCCATCTGCTGCCACGGGTTGGTCGGCCATTGCGACGGGATGCCGAGCGCCCTCGGGAAGGCGTCGAGGTCGTTGCGCACCGTGCGGATATCCTCGTGTGACTCGCGGAAGGGCAGCAGCACCAGGCCCGACATCTCATAGAATTTCTTGTCCATTGCCGGACGGTTGCCGCCGCCGTCGATCACCCCCATCCAGTTCGGCCTGGATTCCAGTCTGGCGACGATTTCCTTCAGCTTTTCCGGCGACCGCCCGTCGAGAGGGGTGTAGCGCCGTATGCCGCGCGACAGCGGCTCGCGCGCGGTATCGGTGAGCACGGCGATCGAGCGCCTGCCGAGCAACCCAAGGCCGTGGCACAGCATGTGCGTAATGCTGGTCTTGCCGGTGCCGCCCTTGTTGCCGATCACGCAAATCAGCCTTTCCATGTCTTTAACTCCGTCAACTCAGAACAGGGCAAATTGTGCCCTGGGCATAGGGTAGCGAAATTCGCCATGCCTGTCAGCATTTCCTGTCGCCGCCGAACAGCGGTAATGTTGTGGGTGCCCGAAACCTGAGGCACACTGAAAGTGACCGTTGCCTTGCCGTCCAGTTGGGTAGTGAAGACGGTCGTTTCCACTTCGCTGCCGGATCGGCAATCGAGCAACTTGCCCTTCGGCCGCAAAGCATCATGATGATCGTGCCCGCCCGTTCCGGCTATCACATCGACGCTGAATTTCACCTGCACGCCAATTTGGGGGAGC
>MGXA01000080.1 GCA_001801215.1 Gallionellales bacterium RIFCSPLOWO2_02_FULL_59_110
ATGTCTCGATTACGCGGATGGCCTGACCCTGAAAACCCGCGAGGGGCAGCCCTTTCTGACGCTGAACGGCATCCAGACCCAATCGGCGCTGGTGCATAACCTGATCGGCGAGCTGGACACCCTGCAAGACACGGGTGTTGACGTGGTGCGGGTCAGCCCTCAGGCGCAGCATACCGGCGAGATATTGCGCCTGTTCCGGGAGTGCATGGAGCAGCGCCTGATGCCCGCACAGGCCATGTCGAAAATCGAAGCCCTGGTTCCCGCCGCTTCCTGCAACGGCTATTGGCACGGCAAGCCTGGCCTCGATTTAATCCACAGCAGCGCATTAGCCACCATCGAATAAGGTAACCAGCATGAAACTCTTTTTGATCCCCAAACCGGTCGGCACCCTGATCTCGTTGCTGCCCCGCTATCCTCATTCGCTGATTTTCACGCGTGCAATCAACCTGGCGCTGGGCGGCAAACTGGAAGATGAAACCTGGCAGCCCCTGCACGGCAAGCATATTTGCATCCGCGTCAAGGACGCCGGCATTGCCTTTCACTTTACCCTCGGCGCGCATGGACTGATCGCGCGCCACGCGGTTTCGCGGCCCGACCTGACCATCAGCGCCAGCGCGCAGGATTTCATCCTGCTGGCGCTACGCAAGGAAGACCCGGACACGCTATTTTTCAGCCGCAGGTTGTTGATGGAAGGCGATACCGAGCTGGGGCTGCTGGTGAAAAATACGCTGGATGCGCTGGAATTGCCGCCGCTGGATTTGCGCGCCCTGCTGCCGGGGCGCCTGCTCGACAGGCTGCGCACGCGCCTGCTGGCTTAATTCAATTATTCATCAAGAGTAGGGGCGCGATTTATCGCGCCCTAATCTATTCATGCACCAGAAGAAGGGCGCGATAGCGTTGCATAGCCATTCCACTAACCCATCAAAGAACGATGGGCAAGTGGCTGGTTAATCGCTCCCCTACCCAGAATCAATTCTCCAGGTAATCCACCAGGATGCCGCTGGTCTGGCGCAGGCGCTGGCTGATGAGTTGCGCGATCTTGAACAGCAGTTTGGCCGAAAGTGCGGGTTTGTCGCGCATGATCAGCATGAAATTTTCCTGCGTCAGCACGGCCAGAATCGACGTAACGACCGCCACTGCCGTGGCGGAGCGCGGTTCGCCGTCCACGATGGTCATCTCGCCCAGGCTGCGGCCGGGAAAAATTGTGGTGACTGTCTTGTCGACGTGCCGGTTGTCTTCCTTGTGGACGTCGAGCTTGCCCTCGAGCAGGACGCACATGAAATCCCCCTGATCGCCCTCGCGGAACAGCACGGCTTTGGGCGGGGCGCGATAAATCTGGATATATTCGGACAAGGCCTTGACTTGCGCCCATTCAAGATCCTTGAACATTTGCACGTTTTCGAGCATGGCCGCAATCCGGTCCGACGATGCCGAACCCGACTGGGGACGCTGGCGCCGATCCGGCGTCGCGCCCGCAGCCTGCTGGCGCCGATCCGGAAAATACTTGCCGGGCTCCAAAAGCTCCAGCAAATCCAGAGGTGATTTTTCAGTGTTCTGCGCCATGTTCTTAAACCCCGGACCGCAAACGACATCTGTTTGCAACCCGGAACCCGTCAGGTATTTTGCACCACCACTTTCGGGAACACGGCGCTGCGGTTCTGCGCCATCTCACCGATCTTGACCGCGATACGGCGCGCAATCTGCTTATACGCCTTCGCAATCTGGCCATCGGGGTCGGCCACCACCGTCGGCTTGCCGGAATCGGTCTGTTCGCGGATGCGGATGTCCAGCGGCAGGCTGCCGAGCAGTTCGGTATTGTAATCGGCGCACATCTTCTCGCCGCCGCCCGACCCGAAGATATGTTCTTCATGACCGCATTGGGAGCAGATGTGCGTGCTCATGTTCTCCACGATGCCGACGATCTTGATGCCGACTTTCTCGAACATCTTGAGCCCCTTGCGCGCATCCATCAGCGCGATGTCCTGCGGGGTGGTCACGATCACCGCGCCGGTGACCGGCACCTGCTGGGCCAGAGAGAGCTGGATGTCTCCGGTGCCGGGCGGCAGATCGACAATCAGGTAATCCAGGTTGTCCCATTTCGTCTGGCGCAGCAATTGCTCCAGCGCCTGCACGACCATCGGGCCGCGCCAGATCATCGGCGTGTCATCGTTGGCGATCAGGAAGCCGATGGACATGGCCTGCAAGCCGTGATTGGTCATCGGCGCCATGAAATTGCTGCCGTCCGAAGTGGGCTGGCCGGTAATGCCCAGCATGGTCGGCTGCGAAGGCCCATAGATATCTGCGTCCAGCATGCCGACGCGCGCGCCTTCGGCGGCCAGCGCCAGGGCGATGTTGACCGCAGTGGTGGATTTGCCCACGCCGCCCTTGCCGCTCGCTATGGTAATTATGTTTTTCACGCCGTCCACCAGTTTCGCGCCATGCTGCACCGCATGCGGCACCACTTTGCTGGTCACGCTGGCGCTGGTGCTGCTGCCCGGCAGCGCCGCCTTGAGATGCTCCTCGATCATCGCGCGAATCTCGCCCAACACGCTCTGCGCGGGATAACCGAGCACGATGTCCAGCGATATGTTGCTGCCGTCGATCTTGACGTTCTTCACGGATTTTCCGCTGACAAAATCTTTTTTGGTGTTCGGGTCGATCAGATTCTTCAATGCGCCTTGCACATCGGCTTCGCTAATACTCATCATTCACTCCTGCAATCGTATAAAAATAAGGTTGACTTCTAAAGTCGGCCAGCGCTGGCAACATCGGGCATTTTAACCCAATGGCCGGTGTCCTGCCGGATTTGAAGAATTGAAGTGCAGCGGCTGCTTTGCGGGACAAAAATCCTGTCGCCGCAAAATTCGGAAGCCGCTCAATGGTGCCCGCAGCCGCCGCCTCCGCAGCCGCCCTTCGGTTCGGGTTCGTTGCCGGGTTCGCGGCTT
Source organism: Gallionellales bacterium RIFCSPLOWO2_02_FULL_59_110 (assembly GCA_001801215.1). Taxonomy (GTDB): domain Bacteria; phylum Pseudomonadota; class Gammaproteobacteria; order Burkholderiales; family Gallionellaceae; genus Gallionella. Next base: position 2,946 of record MGXA01000080.1, read on the forward strand.
TTTCCGGCAGCTTCCAGTTTCTCCAGGTAGTCCTGCCACAATTCGGCTTGATGCTCGCCCAGATCGTAGAGATATTCCCACGTGTAAAGGCCGGAATCGTGCCCATCGTCGAACGCGATTTTCATCGCATAGCTGCCGACCGGAAGGACTTCGAGCACGCCCACTTCCTTTTTGCCTACCTGCAAAGTTTCCTGGCCGGGGCCATGCCCCCTCACTTCGGCGGAAGGCGAATAAACCCGCAAAAATTCATAGGGAAGTTGATAGCGCGCATCGTCGTCAAACGCGATTTCGAGCAGGCGGGATTGTTGGTGCAACTTGATTTCCGTAGGGTGTGCTGACATGATTCCAGAATTGCTCCTCTTGCTATGCGGCGCAAAGCCGCTGGTGATAAAAATACCGCGCCCCGGCAACCGGCGCCTGTCAAACCGAGATGCAATTTCTTGCGGAAATGAAATAAGGGTCGCGACGGCGTTGCGGCCACCCCCAAGCAAAAAGCACGGGCAACCGGGCAAAAAACACAAGATGTGCACTATACGCAACTCGAGCTGGCGCATCAAGACCGGGCCGGATGCCGGGCAGGCCTGTAGTATACTTTATGCCGCACCGTGTTCAGTGGAGAAGAGATCATGAAAGCCGCCGCAGCCACCCGAGTGTTCACCCTGATATTGACGTGGGTATGCTGCGCCTTGCCGGCCCAGGCCGCGCTCCAGCTCATCGATACCGTCAATCTGCGCGAGCGGCAGGCGCAGCCGCTCGATGCAAACGTGTTGAAGCTCCATGGTGCTGCGGTAGACACTACGCGCAATCTGGTCTATGTCGCGGGCATCGTATCATCCAATCTCGGCGTGCTCGATGGCGCAAGCGAAACCTGGACGCGTAACTACGATACCGGCATCAGCGGTTTTGCGCTGAAAAATCTGGAAGTCGATAGCGTTGCCCAGCGCCTCTATGTCTACGATACCGCAGGCAACACGCTGCGGGGCATCGATCTGGCTTCCGGCGCAGTGATCGGGCCGGTTGCCGCACCGATGACGCTGGCCAAGCCGGCAGCAGATACGCGCCGCGGCCTGGTGTACATGGTGCAGTCAAGCTCGCCCGCTTTCAACGCTTACAATGGCGGCGACCTCTCGCTCAGCTATTCTACCGATGCCATGGGCACCGGCGTTGCGCAAGTGATCTGGGACGAGCGCAGCGACAGCATCTATGCGCTTGATGCCGGAACTCAGGGGCAGCTGCGCATTTACAAATTCGACCCGAACGCACGCGCTATTGCCGGAACCATAACACTCACCCTGGGGCCAAACCAGCGGCCCCGCAAGATGGCCTACGACGCCAACGGGCAGCGTTTTTTCGTGGTTATCGGCACGCAGGTGCTGGCGGTGAGCGCTGCCGGCAGCCTGCTCGGACAAATGCCGTTGCCGCAGGAGCAAGACACGCAGGACATCAGCTATGACCCTGACCGCAACGAGGTGGCGGTGCTGGTGATCGACATGCCCGGCAACGGCACGCAGGCCGAGAGCGGCAACCATCTTCTTGTGTTCAACGCCGCCACGAATGCGCAGGTGCGCGACCTGGCGCTGGCCAGAAAAGCGCACACCCTGAACTACAACAGCGCCAACCATCGCTACTACTTGCCCGAGAGCGATGCCTCTACCGTATGGAGCGTGTCCGGCGGCGGCACCGATTCGCGCGGCCTGCGCCTGGGCGATTCGGCGGAAATGGTGGCGCTCGCGCACGGCGGCGAGAACGTCTATATCACCAGCCGCCTCGGAGGCAGCTATCTCATGGAATGGCGCGCCTCGACGAGCAGCCTGCAAACCTTCAGCGCGGGTTTCTGGCCGATACCGATGCGCGTCAGCGACAGCGGCAACGAGCTCTACGTGTTGAACGCATGGGATAGCACGCTCTCGATATACGACCTGAGCGCCGGAAGATCGCTCAGCGCTACCATACCCATCGGCCTTGTCGATGGAACCACCGATCGCCTGCCGGATCTGGCCATCGACAGCACGCGCCAGCGCGCCTACGCGGCCTACCCGGAGTTCGGTCAGATTGCCGTGGTTGACCTGGCGCAGCAGACCGCGCTGACCCCGCTCACCGTGCCCGGTTTCGAGGGCGGCGATACCGGCGGCGGGCCGGGGCAGTTGCAAGTGCGGGTGGTACCGGCGAGCGGACGCCTGTTTGCCTACTGGCAACCCGCCAGGCATCTTACGGTGTGGGATGTCAGCGGCACAACACCAGCGCTTCTGCTCGACCGGCAGCTCAACGGCATGCCGACAATCGGCGCTTCATTCGATCAGTTGTTCGTCGATGAGGGCAAGAATCGCGTTTACGCCGGCCCCATGGAACTCGATGGCAGCACCGGCCTGCCCACAGGCAGAATGCTCGGCAGCGGTGAGCGGGTGATCGGCCTCGACGAAAACGCCAACGTGCTTTGGACATCTGGCACCGAAATCGTGAACGGCGTGAGCACCGACGTGGTGGCGCGGCTCAATCGCGATACCCTGGCCGAGCTCGAAGCGATGACGCGCGGCGCGTCGCCCTCAGTGATGTCCACGCAATACGCCTTCGATGCCTCTCGCGCCAGCGGCTTTATGCCGCCGACGGGCAAGAGGCGCTGTTACGGGTCTACAACACTGCCGCCACCTTACCGGCACGCGTGACCGCCGTAGAGTTCTACCACACCACCCTACAGCATTACTTCCTCACTTCCGAGACGGACGAAGCAAAGAGCATAGATCGTGGCGTGGTAGGCGCGGGCTGGATACGCACCGGCTACGCCTTCTATGCCTACCCGGTCAGCGGCGCACCTGCGGGCACCAGCCAGGTCTGCCGTTTCTATGGCACGCCCGGTGTCGGCCCCAATTCGCACTTCTACACAGCGGATTCCGCGGAATGCGCGATTGTGAAAACCGATCCCGGCTGGTACTACGAAGGCATCGCCTTCAGCATCGGCCTGCCTGCGGACGGTGCCTGCTCCTCCACCACAGTGCCCATTTATCGCGCCTATAACGGGCGTTGGCAGCAGAACGACTCCAACCACCGCTATAGCTCAGACAGCAGCGTTTATGCCCAAATGACTGACGGCGGCTGGATGGGTGAGGGAACCGTATTCTGCGCGCCGAAGTGACGAATTTTTTCTAATGTCGAAAAAAACTCCCCCGCCAGATACCAACGTCCAACCATCGCTGCGCGCCGCAGTGTTTCGCTTCCCCCTTTGCAAAAGGGGGGTATCACCCCTCCCAACCTTCCTCATGCAAGGGAAAAAGGAGAAAACCGCCACACCTGAGCAGTTACTATTTGGGTTTAACAGCAGCATCATGCCCGGCGATTTTCCGCCGCCGCATGCACATGATGCGCGGCGTGCCCATAGCTAATCAAGGTTCATTTTTTTGCAACGAGCCGTCCGGCAATACCCGGTATTTCTCGCTGCCCGCCTTGCTGCCGCTGACATAGTGGTTGACCGTTAACCCATTGCCGTCCCGATCGAGCACGATCTCGTAATACTCGTAATTCTTGAATACCTCCTCGATATTCAGGCCTTGCCCCGGCTCCCAGGGACGCTGTCCGGCATCGAAACTATCAAAATAATAAGGAGTGCCCGGCGCAAGCCGCCCTGCGGGTGGAGCCGCAACTATGGAAAACGGCAGCATCAGCAGGCTGAACAACGCAATATAGCGACCCATATCAATATCCTCTAAACAGCACGACGCATTTTAGCCGATAGCCGGAGCAGTTGAACAACCGCATCCGCGTTTAAGTTCGGCGTATGGGGCGCACGGTGTTAAAATCGCGCTCCAAAATTTTCCCGAATTGAGTGTTACATGCTTTCCACCGCCAACATCACCATGCAATTCGGCGCCAAGCCGCTGTTTGAAAACGTTTCCGTGAAATTCGGCGACGGCAACCGCTACGGCCTGATCGGCGCGAACGGCTGCGGCAAATCCACCTTCATGAAGATCCTCGGCGGTGACCTGGAGCCGTCTTCCGGAAACGTGATGCTGGACAAGAATGAGCGCCTCGGCAAGCTGCGCCAGGACCAGTTCGCCTTCGAGGACATGCGCGTGCTGGACGTGGTGATGATGGGGCACACCGAGATGTGGGGGGCGATGAGCGAGCGCGATGCGATCTACGCCAATCCGGATGCCAGCGAGGAAGAGTACATGCGCGCCGCCGACCTGGAGGCGACCTTTGCCGAATACGACGGCTACACCGCCGAGCCGCGCGCCGGAGAGTTATTGCTCGGCGTGGGCATTCCGATCGAGTTGCACAACGGGGCTATGAGCGCTGTGGCACCGGGATTCAAGCTGCGCGTGCTGCTGGCGCAGGCGCTGTTTTCCAACCCGGACATCCTGCTGCTCGACGAGCCGACCAACAACCTCGACATCAACACCATCCGCTGGCTCGAAGACATCCTGAATGCGCGCAACTCGACCATGGTCATCATCTCGCACGACCGCCACTTCCTGAACAGCGTGTGCACCCATATGGCCGATCTCGACTACGGCAAGATCACCACCTACCCCGGCAACTACGACGACTACATGTTCGCATCGACGCAGGCACGCGAACAGCAGTCCTCGGACAACGCCAAGGCCAAGGAGAAGATCGCCGAACTGCGCGCGTTCGTCGCGCGCTTCTCGGCGAACGCTTCCAAGGCACGCCAGGCCACCTCGCGCGCGCGGCAGATCGACAAGATCAAGGTCGAGGACATCAAGCCGTCCAGCCGCCAGTACCCGTTCATCCGCTTCGAATACGACGAGCGCGAAAAGCTGCACCGCGTCGCGGTGGAGTTGCAGCAAGTGGCGAAGGGCTTCGACCGTGTGCTGTTTTCGAATGTGAATCTGCGCGTCGACGCAGGCGAGAAAATCGCCATCATCGGCCCGAACGGCATCGGCAAAACCACGTTGTTACGCTGCCTGGCGGGCGACCTCGAAGCGGACACCGGCACCATCAAGTGGACGGACAAGGCCAAGCTCGGCTACTACGCGCAGGATCACGCGCACGAATTCGCCGAGGACAAGACCCTGACCGACTGGATGACCTACTGGCGCGGCCCGCACGACGACGACCAGGTGGTGCGCGGCACGCTCGGCCGCCTGCTGTTCTCCGGCGACGAAGTAAAGAAAAGCGTCAAGGTGCTGTCCGGCGGCGAGAAGGGGCGCATGATGTTCGGCAAGCTGATGCTGCAAAAGCCGAACGTGCTGCTGATGGACGAGCCGACCAACCACATGGACAT
>MGXA01000081.1:0-17919 GCA_001801215.1 Gallionellales bacterium RIFCSPLOWO2_02_FULL_59_110
ATAAGCGCGCCTACCACCTTGTTGCGGATGAATACCTGCGGGAGCTCAGAATAGCCATTGCCGAAGTAAGATCGATGCACCGCGACGAGGGCAAGGGCGAGGCTGGAGAGATGGATATGATCGACAGGATCGCTCTCATCCTTGACCGGCAGGGCGGTACAAATGTCAGTGCCATCGATGAGATAAAGGTACTCCTTAACAGACTCGTGGAACTGCATCGGGAAGAAATAGACAAAAATAGAGGAGCGGTGGCACAGAATATAAACAACTTCAAGACGCTCAGGATTGCCCTGCTCCTCCTGTCGGTGGCCGGATTTGCCTTTATCGGATATACCTTCCATGGAATCCTGATAAGGCCGTTACATGTCCTCCAGACAGGAGCGACGCAAATAGCTGAGGGCAATCTCGGGCACAGGATACACATAGGCACCGCCGATGAACTGCAGGAACTTGCTGTGGATTTCAATATGATGGCCGACAATCTCCTCGACAAAACGAGCAGATTGGAGAATGAAGCCATTACCGACGGCCTCACCGGCCTTTACAACCACAGGCATTTTTATAACCGGCTGGAGTTCGAGATCAACCGGGCCGCAAGAGCCAATTCTCCGGTATCCGTCCTGATAATCGATGCGGACAATTTTAAACAGTATAACGACAGATACGGGCACCCCGCAGGAGATGATGTCTTGAGAAAATGCGCCGCCGCTATCTGTGAGAACGTCAGGAGTATGGACATAGCAGCCAGATACGGGGGTGAGGAGTTCGCAGTTATCCTTACGGAGACAGACCAAAAAGGGGCTATGGTGGTCGCGGAAAATATCAGGCGCGCAATAGAGGAGCAGAGGTTCCCTGACGAAGAAGGGGATACCACCCATAACGTAACCGTGAGCATAGGCGTCTCTTCCTATCCTGCAGACACCAAAAAGATGAACGAACTTATAAAACTGGCTGACGATGCCCTTTATACAGCCAAGCGGGATGGGAAGAACAGGGTTTGTGCGCACGGAGCCCAATGTCAACACATAGCGCAGCAGCCCGAAGAAGGCAAGGGTTTTACGGGATAGTCATCGGCGCCCGGCTCCAGCCCCTTGACGCGGTCATTCACCTGATCGCGCGCCGTCAAAAACAAGACCGGGAACTACCTGGCGGCGCGCCGCATTTCGCGCAGGACTTCCCGGCCATCGATACCCGGCAGCATCACGTCGAGCACCGCGACGGTATAGAAGCCAGCTTCGCAAGATTACAGATTTGTAATGCTCACGTCACCAAACTGACGTGACGCAGGAACCATAGTTGCAAACTATAGCAACCTTGGCAGAAAGAATCCGAAGGATCGGATGCTGCTGCGGTTCTATATGTTATGGAGATGTGGCGGGAGCTAAAGCTGCCGCAGCGGAATTCCCGACAATTTTAATTTTGCTCCACTTAACTACCAATCATGATGAGGAGGATGCACCCGTGTACAAAACAAGACAGGCAATCCATCGACGTAGTTTCTTTTCCTGGCTGGTGCCATTGTTGGTCGCCATGCCGCTCCTGCTGGCTGGTTGCAGCGACGGCAGCGACGGCAAAGACGGTGCACCGGGGACACCGGGGGCACCCGGTGCGCCCGGTGCAAACGCACCCGCCGCACCCACCGGCGATCTCAGCCAGGGGGTCAAGGCTCAGATCACCGGCGCCTCGATCGATGCGGCTTCCACCGTCCCCACAGTCACCTTCAAGCTGACTCATGTCTCGGACGGTTCGGCCTATACCACCTTTGGCGACGACCTCAACGCCGGCAAGATCGGCAACGGCGCCGCGTTCACCCTGGCCAAGCTCGAGCCGCGTATGGGCGGCAGGCCGGGCCACGATTGGGTCAACTACGTGCTGCGCTGGCGTACCGCGCGTAACGACTCCCAGGGCACCAAGGCTCTCGCCACCGCCCTCGGTTTCACCGGCGCAATCCAGGCCGGCGACACGCACAAGGTAAATAAAAGCGGGCTGATGCATCTGGGCAACGGCGAATACCGCTACACCTTCGTCAACTTCAACCTGAACAACGTGACGAAAACGCAGGCGGGAAGCAACATCTCCAACCAGATCGAATGCCAGGGCACGGGCGCCGACAAGGCATGCTGGTGGATCGACGGCACGCCGCTGCCGGCGGGGGTGAGTATCGACGGCGACACTTTCAGCGTCGCCTATAACCCCGACGTGACCCATCGCATCGGCATCATGCTCGCCAACAACCTGATCAACATCGAAAACGATGCGTCCTACGCGGGTGCGAACGACGCCTTCGACTTCGTGCCGAGCAGCGGCGCCGCAGTCGCAACCGCGCGCGATATCGTCGCCACGGACTCCTGCAACTCCTGCCACGAGAACCTGGCCATGCACTTGGGTTCCGGCAACATCCGCACCGACGTGCGCCTGTGCGTCTCGTGCCACAGCACGGCCAGCTTCGACTCCAACTCCGGGCGCACCATCGACTTCAAGCAGATGGTGCACAAGCTCCACCGTGGCGCCGATCTGCCCAGCGTGAAGAAGGGCGTGCCGTTCTTCATCCGCAAGAGCGAAACCGGTGACTGGAGCGCGGTGCGTTATCCGCAGTTGGTCAGCGAGGCAGCAGGCGCTTTCCCCAGCAGGGTAGCCGGCCAGGGTATCGACAACTGCGTGAAGTGTCACATGGGGCAGGGCACCCGCGACGCGCTGGTGGAACTGGCGGGTAACGATGCGACCGTCGTCAACAAGATGCAGTTGGCCAGCGTGACCGCCGACGGCGACCTGTGGCGCCAAGCCACGGTAGCGGCGTGCAGTTCCTGCCACGACGACAAGATGTGGCCGCAGGATCAGCCGCCTACCAAGAATTTGCCGGCACAGCTCGCAACTTACTACGGTGTCAATGGCGGAGCGGATTGGCGCACCAACCACTCGGGTGGGGACTTGGCACCGAACACCTGCTCCTTCTGCCACGGCAACAGCACCGACGCTATCGTCGCCGCGAATCTGGGCAAGAGTGCGGGCGCTCAGAATACGCTGGTCTCCAGCGCCCACCTGCAACTGACCCGCTCGGTCGTACGTTCCGACCTTCTGGAAACACAGATCGACAGCGTCACCCTGGGCACGGATGTAGGCGGCAAGACTCCGCTCGACGTCAAACTGCGGGTGTGGGACAAGGCGCAGAACAAGGCCCTGATTCACGGAACCGATGCCACCTTCGCGCTCGGCCTTACGGTCGGATGGCGCGCCGAGGGCTTCGCCGATTACACCCAGTCCGCGGACACCAAATGGCCGGGCTACGTCCAGGGTGCCCGCATGGTCGCCTTTACCTGCAACAACAGCGGATTAGGCGGACAACCGACCAAGGGCGACAACGTCGAGCGGAACTGGAACGACTGCCTCACCAGCACCGGCAACCAGATCGGCATCGCCGGTCCCGATGGCAACGGCTACTATACGCTGACCGTGCAACTGACCTCGAGCAATATACCCGCGAAAGCTACCGGCACCGTGGGGACTCATGCGGGGCTGAAGCTTACCGGCGCCACCTGGGGCAACGCGACCGAGGCCGCTGCCGGCCTGCCGCCGTTGAACCCGCCGCACGCCATGAAGGACTTCTCGATCGGCGGCGCCACCATCAAGGCACGCCGCGAGGTGGTCTCTTCCGATGCGTGCCGCGCCTGCCACCTGCGGTTCGGCAAGCACGCGCAGACGGGTACTGGCGGGAACTACTGGAACCCCAACCGCAACAACCCGCAGATCTGCGTGATGTGCCACAACCCGAACGCCACCGATATCTCCCGTAGCACTGCCGCCAGCACCCGTCTGGGACGCGGCGGCAGCAAGGGGCACTTCGACGGCAAGATCGAGGAGGCCATCGACTTCAAACGCTTTGTACACGGCGTCCACGGCAAGTCCTACCTGTGGGAAGGCGAACATCACGAGGTGCGCGAGCATCCGATGCAGATCCGCGCCGTCCTCTTCGGCGGTGTGACGGAAGGGGTCGGCCTGACCGCAGGCAAGGGTTACTTCGGCAGCGGTTTGGATCCGGTCTCCGGCAAGACCTTCGGCAACCACCGCAGCGTCTTCCCGAGCCGCACGAGCACCTGCTCGAACTGCCATGCGGGCAACAGCCAGCGGCTGCCGCTTGCCGAGGGCGTGATCGGCTCGACCATCAAGAGCCATGCCGATCATAACCCGGTCGTCTGGACTCCCGGGGCGGCTGATGCCGTCTACGAGGCCGGTTTCGGCACCGCCAATGGCGGCATGCCCAACTTGGAGAACCACACCAAGTACAGCCCGACCATGGGCGTTTGTTCGTCGTGCCACGACAGCACCCCGGCGGCGGCGCACATGAGAACCATGGGCGGCGCCGAGAACCTCACGCTGAACCTCGCCAGCCCCGCCAGCACCGGCGGCGCCAACGAGGCCTGCGCGACCTGTCACGGCCCCGACCGGATCAACGACGCCGACGCATATCACGCCCGGTAAACGACGGTCCCGGCACGGAGCCGGACAAAAAACGGCGGCCAGCAGACGGGCCGCCGGATAATCAGTATCATTCATTATGGCCGGGCCAAAAGCCCGGCCTTTTTGTTAGCACAGGGGCGCACGGCTATTCGCCCCCATGAAACCGATATAGAGGAGACCAACACATGCATCGAATCGTTTTTTACCGGTCGCTGACCGCAGCAGCCCTGCTACTGAGCGTCTGCGGGCAGGCATCCGCCGACGCCACGGCGGCAACCGGCGCACAGTCTGCCGAACCCGTTGTGGTAATTGACGGCAAGGCCGTCTCCCGCGACGAATTCCGCAAATTCATGGCCTGGCGCGCCACGCAACGCGGCGGTGCCGGCAAGCCCGAGCAGGCGCTGGACGACCTGATCGATCTCCGCATCCTGTCCCGCGAGGCCGAACGCCGAAAACTCGGCGAACGCGACGACGTGAAACGGCAGCTCGACCTGGCGCGCGCCAATGTGCTGGCCACCGCGCTCCTGGAAGATATGCGAAGCGCCTACGGAATCACGGAAAAGGATGTCCGGCGCGAGTATGACCAGCAGGTCAAGTCCGACCCCGGGGCGGAACCCGTTCCCTATCCACTGGCACGCCGACAGATCAGCCAGATGCTCGTCAGCCGCCACCTTAAAGAACAGATGGGAAAACTGCGCAGCAAAGCCAACGTGAAGCGATTCTCGCTCATCTTCCTCGAAGAGAACGAGGACTAGACCAGAACACCGATGCGGGAAGTTAAATAACCACCGGCAAAGCCGGTGGCTTATTGGGCGAGCACCTCAAAGGCGCTGATAAAACCGTGAGCCGCCCAGAGCGGCTGGGTTTTCTCCTTCCCCTTCAGGGGGAAGGTTGGGATGGGGGTGGGGTTGCACACTTTGTGCATCCACTCAAAACCCATCCCCACCCCAACCCTCCCCTTGAAGGGGAGGGAGCAGTCATCGCCAAGTTTGTTTGACCGCCGCATAGGTCAAACTCTTGGAGTCCCCCGGCATAGCCGGGGGTTTACCTTTCCGAATTACGGATTTGTAATGCGCACGTCACCAAACTAACGGTGCCCGGGTGTCATGATTACGGTGCCATGGCGACTTTGGCAAAGTCGGATCCCAAGGGTCGGACGATGCTGAGGTTCAGCTTTTCTATGGCAGCTTGGATTTCAATCTGACTGGCGAGAGAGACCGCCCATAGCCTGTTGGATTATATATGGGCGGTCACCGGGCAAAGGTGCATCTGCATTTTTGCGGGCAGTTCCGGAAGCCAGCAAATTCTCTCTTTCAGCGCTGGTTTGACGCCGCCACCTGCTTATATCTGCCTCTAAAACCCGCCCCCAACCGGCGGGTTTTTCTTGCGCCAACTGATTCCGATCGGTTTTGCACGCCGCTTGGCTCGCATGGTATTCTCGGAAATCGCAAATCGACCGCCATGAAGCAGCGCCAGCCCTATGCCCGTTTCCATCAAGACCCCGCAAGAAATCGAAAAAATGCGCGTTGCCGGACGCCTGACCAGCGAGGTACTCGACTACATCGCCCCGTTCGTCAAGGCGGGCGTGACAACCAACGAACTGGACCGGCTGTGCCACGACTTCATCGTCAATGTGCAACGCGCGATCCCCGCACCGCTCAACTATGCGCCGCAGGGGCATAACCCTTACCCCAAGTCGATTTGCACCTCGATCAACCACCAGATCTGCCACGGCGTGCCGGGCGACAAGGCGCTCAAGAACGGCGACATCGTCAACATCGACATCACCGTCATCAGGGACTGCTATCACGGCGACAGCAGCCGCATGTTCTTCGTCGGCGAACCGTCGATCCAGGCACGGCGCCTCTGCGAGGCCACCTGGCAGGCGCTATGGCGCGGCATCCGCGCAGTAAAACCGGGCGCGTATCTGGGCGACATCGGTCATGCCATCCAGAGCTTCGTCGAGCCGCTCGGCTACAGTGTGGTGCGCGAGTTCTGCGGGCACGGTATCGGCAGGCGTTTCCACGAAGAGCCGCAGGTATTGCACTATGGCCACCCAAAAACCGGAATCAAGCTCGAAGTCGGCATGACCTTCACCATCGAGCCGATGGTCAATGTCGGCAAGGCGGCCATCAAGCATCTGAACGACGGCTGGACGGTGGTCACCAAGGATCACAGCCTGTCTGCGCAATACGAGCACACCATCCTCGTTACCGAGACCGGCTTCGAAGTGCTGACAGTTTCCGATGGCTGCCCTCCCCCACCACCCCAATGACGATGTAGCCGCCCTGCGCGACGCGTTGCGCGGCGACCGCGCGGCACTCGAACAGAGTTTTCTGAAACACAACAACGCTGCGCGCCTGCTCGCCGCGCACACCCGGCTGGTCGACCGCTACCTGCGCCGCGTCTGGCGGCAACTCGCGATGCCGCGGCAGGTCGCGCTGGTGGCGGTAGGCGGTTACGCGCGTAAAAAGCTATATCCCAGATCGGACATCGACCTGCTGGTGCTGCTGGATGTCGAGCCGGATGAAGCCTTGCAGCAGCAGTTGCACCGGCTGATCGGCATGCTGTGGGACATCGGGCTCGAAGCCGGGCACAGCGTCCGTACCGTGGCGCAATGCGTGGAGGCATCCGCCGATGTCACCGTGCAGACCAACCTGCTCGAGGCGCGCCTGTTGTGCGGCAGCAAGGAATTGTTCAATGAATTGTGCGCCAGTGTGCAACAGCACCTCGACTTGCGCGCCTTTTATCTGTCCAAGCTCCAAGAGCAACAGCGGCGCCACGCACGCTATACCGAGTCGGACTACAACCTCGAACCCAACCTGAAGGAAAGTCCGGGCGGCCTGCGCGATTTGCAGACCGTCACCTGGATCGCGCGCGCGGCCGGGCTGGGCACGCACTGGAGCGAACTCGCGCGGATCGGGCTGCTCACGCCTGCCGAGGCACGCCAGGTCGCGCGTCACAGCGCGTTGCTGGCGACCCTGCGCGCCCGCCTGCATTACCTCGCCAAACGCCACGAAGACCGCCTGCTGTTCGATTTCCAGACGCCGCTCGCCGAACAACTGGGCATCGGGGCTTCGGCCAACCGCCGCGCCAGCGAACACCTGATGCAGCGCTATTACCGCACCAAGCTGGCGGTGCTCCAGTTCAACACCATCATGCTGCAAAACCTGCACGACTATTTATTTGGCGAAACGCCGGTGCGGCACATCCTGAACGACCGGTTCAGGGTGATCGGCACGCTGCTGGATATCCGCGACGAGCAGTTGTTCGAGCGCCAGCCCGAGGCGATCTTCGAACTGTTCCTGCTGATGGAGCAGCATGGCGAGCTAACCGATTTCAGCGCAAAAACCCTGCGCGCGCTGTGGCGCGCCGAACGCCGGGTCGATGCCGCGTTCCGCCGCAACCCGCTGAACCGGACGCGCTTCATGGAAATCCTGCGCCAGCCGCACGGCGTGCTGCACGCGCTTCGGCGCATGAACCAGTACGGCATTCTCGGCCGTTACCTGCCCGCCTTCGGGCGCATCGTCGGGCAGATGCAGCATGACCTGTTCCATGTCTACACGGTGGACGAACATATCCTGATGGTGGTGCGCAACCTGCGCCGCTTCGCCGCACCTGAATATGCGCATGAAATTCCGCTGTGCGGCAAATTGATGGGCGAATTCGCCCGCCCGGAAGTGCTGTATATCGCCGGGCTGTTCCACGACATCGCCAAGGGGCGCGGCGGCGACCATTCGCAGCTCGGCAGGAAGGACGCGCGCGCCTTCTGTGTCCAGCATCAGGTCAATAATGCCGACACCAGCCTCATCGTGTGGCTGGTCGAGCAGCATCTCACCCTTTCCGCCACCGCGCAGAAGCAGGATCTGTCGGACCCCGACGTGATCGCGGACTTCGCAAGCAAGATCAAGAACGACCGCTACCTGGTCGCGCTGTACCTGCTGACCGTCGCCGACGTGCGCGGCACCAGCCCGGAAATATGGAACGCCTGGAAAGCCAAACTGATGGAAGACCTGTTCCGGCAGACGCGCCGTTACCTGAGCGACGGAAAGGTCGCCGACCGGCTCGGGGAAATCCGCCGCGCGGCAGCCGACGCGCTCAACCTCTATGCGCTGACGCCCGATGCCTACCAGCTGTTATGGGCGCAACTCGACGACAGCTATTTCCTCGATCACGACCCGCAGGAAATCGCCTGGCACACCCGGCTGCTGGCCTTCAAGGTAAACCCTGCCACGCCTGTCGTGAAGGCGCGCCTGAGCCGCGCCGGAGAAGGCTTGCAGGTCATGGTGTATTGTCCCGACCAGCGCGCCCTGTTCGCGCGCATCTGCAATTTTTTCGCGCGCATGAATTACACCATCGTCGAAGCGAAGATCCACACCACGCGGCACGGCTACGCGCTGGACAGCTTCCAGATCATGGAAGCCGCGCGCGGCGGCACGGCCTACCGCGACATCATGACTTACATCGAATTCGAGCTGGCGCAGCAAATTGCTCAGGCCAAGCCGGTTACGCTCGCAGAACCGGGGCGCGTCAGCCGCCAGCTCAAGCACTTTCCGCTCGGCACCGAGGCAGCAATCAAGCCGGACAACAAGGGATTGTATGTGCTATCGCTGGTCGCCGGAGACCGCCCCGGCCTGCTGGCGCGCATCGCGATGGTTCTGGACCGGCACAACGTCCGCCTGCATCGCGCCAAAATCGACACGCTGGGCAGCCGCGCGGAAGATGTCTTCTGGGTAAGCGGGAAGCTCCTGTCCGATCCCGGTGAAACCAGGGCATTCCTCGACGAGTTGCTGGAAAAAATTTAGGCAATTGGCGCTCGGCTATCCGGGGCAGCGGATAGGCAGAACCCTCATTCGCCGCATGCAGGCGCCCCCGTGCAGGTTAGCCGGAATAATCGATGCGTTGCCATTCGATCGACCCCGCATGCCCGCGCCAACGGCCAAGGAGGTGTAAAATCTGTCCCGGATCGTTTCGGCTGGCATTATTGTTGTTCCAAGAGGCTCCAGGAGGCAATATGAAACACGTTTACGATTACGCGATTGTGGGCGGAGGGCTGGCGGGCGCGTCGGCCGTGCAGGGCATTCGCGAGCTGGATACGGCGGGAGAAATACTGCTGGTCGGCGAGGAGAAGCACTTGCCCTATGATCGCCCGCCGCTGTCCAAGAAACTGTGGTTCGGCAAACAGAAGGTTGAGGATATCTTCCTCCACGACCGCGCGTTCTATGACAAGCATGCTGTTACTCTGGCGCTGGACACGAAGGTGGCACGGCTCGATCCCGCCGCAAAAACGCTGACCACCGCCGGGGGCGAGACTTACGGCTACGGCAAGCTGCTGCTGGCGACGGGCTGCAAACCCCGGATGCTGGACATCCCCGGCGGCGATAGCGACGGCATCTGTTACTTCCGCAACCTGGACGATTATCTGCACACCCGCGAGGTGGCCGCGCAAGGCAAGTCCGCAGTGGTGGTCGGCGGCGGCTTCATCGGCTCGGAACTGGCCGCCGCGCTGAATATCGCCGGGCTGCATGTCACGATGATCTTTCCCGGCGAACTTCTGTGCGACCGCGTGTTGCCTGACTATCTGGCGCGGGCCGTGCAGCAACGCTTTGCGGAAAAGGGCGTCAGGGTACTGGCGTCGGACAAACCGATTTCCTTCGGCAAGAACGGCGGTAAATTCGTTACCCGCACCGAAAAAGGCGAATCGGTCGAATCGGACATCGTGATCGTCGGCGTGGGCGTCGTTCCGGAGACTGAACTGGCCATGAGCGGCGGCCTGGAAGTGGGCAACGGCATCGTGGTGAATGAATATCTCGAGACTTCCCGCCCGGATATTTACGCAGCCGGCGACAATGCCTTTTTCCCTTACCGGGCGCTGGGGGAGGCGATGCGTGTCGAGCACTGGGATCACGCCCTCAACCAGGGCAAGTGGGCGGGGCGCAACATGGCGGGAGCGCACGAACCATTTACCTGTCAGCCGTATTTTTTCTCGGATCTGTTCGAGTTCGGTTACGAGGCGACCGGCGAAGTCGATGCGCGGCTGGAAACCTTCGCCGACTGGCAGAAGGAAAACGACACCGGCGTCATCTACTACCTGCGCGACGGAATAGTCCGGGGCGTAATGATGTGCAACGTCTGGGACAAGGTCGAGGTGGCGCGCGAACTGGTGCGCAAAGCAGAGCGGGTACCGCCGCAGCAACTGCGCGGCCTGATCCGCTAGCCTGCGCCATAGTTTTTTGTCGGCATCCGCCGCGAACAACTCAGAAAAAATCTGGAAAGGACGTCATGGACCGCATCCATATTTGTGACCTGCTTGTCCGCTGCATCTTGGGCATCAACGAAAACGAACGCCGCGAAAAACAGGATGTGGTGATCAACCTGACCCTCTACACCAATCTGCACAAGGCGGGCAAAAGCGACCGCATCGAGGATACCGTGGATTACCGCGCGCTCAAAAAACACGTGCTCGCGCTGGCGGAAAGTTCCCGGTATTTGCTGGTGGAAGCGCTGGCGCAAGCCGTCGCAGAATTGTGCCTTGCCCAGCATGGGGTGCAGCAGGTCGATGTGCGTGTCGATAAGCCTCATGCGCTGCGCTTCGCCAGAAGCGTGGCGGTGGAAATCACCCGGAAGCGCTGAGCGGCCATGGCGCGCGTCTTTATCGGCGTCGGCTCGAACATCGAACCGGAGAAAAATGTAAGGGCTGCGCTGCGCAGCCTTGCGCAACAAACGCGCGTGGCCGGCATATCCATGGCCTATCGCACCGGCGCGCTCGACCGCCCGCAGCAGCCGTATTATTTCAACTGCGTGGTGGAAATCGAAACGGAAGCTTCTCCCACTGAAGTGAAGCACGGCATATTGCGCCCCATCGAGAACAGTCTTGGGCGCACGCGGAGCGCGGACAAATATGCGCCGCGCACGATCGACCTCGATTTGATTCTTTACGGCGACCTGGCGATGGATGCGGAAGAAATCAGGCTTCCCGACCCTGAAATACTGGAGCGCCCGTTTATTGCCATCCCGGTTTTCGAACTGGCGCCCGACCTGGTGCTGGCAGGATATAACTTGCCGATCAGAGAAGTCGCGACAAGGATGCCGCAGGGCGGGATGCAGCCGCTGGAGGATTTCACCAGACTGTTGCGGGAAGAAGCGAACCGTAAGCAACAAACCTAAAAACCTTAGTTCAATCCGCAGATTTCGCAGATTAACGCAGATTTTCAGAGGGTTGTTGGCAAATATCGCATCACCCAATAGGTGGATCAGCAAGCTAAAGTTGCTTGTTGTTTAATCTGCGAAAACCTGTGTAATCTGCGGACAACTGCTTTTTCTAGGTTAAAGGAAACCGGCCCTACAGGGGCGCGGTTTATCGCACCACGATTTATTCCTTTTCCCCGAGCCGATCGGTCATTTTCAAGCCGTCCAGCACCACATAGGTCTCCTGCTTGGCCAGAGCGGCGGCCGGATTTCCAACCGTCTGCGGCGCGACTGGCCGAACAGGCTGGCCGGCTTCGGCTGACTGCATGGTGGCTGGCTGCGCGGGAATGGTTTCCTGCGTATAAAGCGCCGGCAGCCAAAGCCCGGCGAGCGCCGCCACGGCAGAAGCCAGCCCGGCGCCTTGCGCCAGCCGGACGATTTTCCGGTTCCTGCGCTGGCGCGCCGCCGCTTGCAGCGCATCCGCTTCGGTGCGCGACTGATCGATGTGCGCGCAAAGCTGCGCGCTTTCCTGCTCTTCCAGCTCGGCGCGCCGCCGCGCGACCAGTGTTGCCTCCTGGGCCAGCATCGCCCTGTTCTGCGCCGCATCGCGAGCGCGCTGCTCGGCAGCTTCGCGCTCCTCAAGGGCTGCGCTGGCTTGCGCTTCGGCCTTCACGCGCTTTTCGATTTCGGCCAGCACATGCTGTTCGTTCTCCAGCTTCGCCTGTTCCTGCGCCAGCAGCTTCTGTTCTTCTTCATGCTGGCGCAAGGCAAGCTGCCCGGCCTGCTCTGCAATGGCCGCCCGTTTGGACGCTGCCTGTTGGGCGGCCTGCTCTGCCCGCAGTTGCGCCTGTTCCGCCTCGGCGGCGCGCTGTTCTTCGGCGGCGCTCTGTTCGGCGGCCTGGGCAACAATCTGCACGACCTCCGCGCACCTCTGCCTGGCCGCCTCGACAAGTTCACTGGCGCGATTCATGGCGGCCTGCTCGGCCTCGGCCATATCCTGCTCGGCTTGCGCCGCCAGATGCTCCGCATCGATGCGTGCCTGCCTGAGCTGTTCCGCTTCCGCCGCCGCAGCCTGGCGTTGCTCGGCTTGCACCAGCAATTCGTTCTCCTGTTCAAACTGGCGCTGTTGCTGCGCCAGCAATTCGGTCTCGATCTGCTCGCGCTGGGCGGCATTCTGGCGCGCGCGCTCGGCGGCTTCGCTGCGCTTGCGCGCGGCCATGGCAGCCTGGGCTTCGCAACGCAGGCGTTCCTGCTCGGCTTCGGCGGCCTTGACCGCTTCCTTGGCATGCAGCTTCGCCATGTTCTCGGCGCGCGCCATCGCGGTGTCGCGCGCCAGTTCCGCTTCGGCGATCTGTTCGCGGAAGGCTGCGGCGGCGAGCGTCTCGGCGCGGATTTTTTCTTCCATCGTCTCGAGCGCCTGGCTTTCTGCCTCCGCGCGAGCCTGCGCCAGGTGCATCGCATGCAGCGCCGCCTGCTCCTTCTCTTGCGCAGCCTGCCTGGCCTGTTCATTCAGCTTCTCTGTTGCCTCGGCAGCCTCACATGCGCGGTTCTCGAGCTCGATGCGCTCATTTTCAGCCTCGATGGCGCGCAGTTCGGCGGCCATGCGCGCTTCGGTCGCCGCGATGGCGCGTTTATCGGTCTCGATATTCTGCTCGGCCAGCTGAAGCGCCCGCCGCGATGCTGCGGCGCGTTCGTTTGCCGCAGCGATCTCCTGCGTCTCGGCCTGCAGCCTGGCATCCATTTCGTGCGCGGCGAGCAGTTCCGCCTCGGCACGCTGCTGCGCAAGTACGGCCATATCCTGCTCCGCCTGGAATTTGTGCGCGGCCGCCTGGTTGGCCATGGTTTCGGCAGCCAGGCGCTCCTTCGCCTCCTGCTCGGCCCGGCGCAACAGGGCATTGGCTTCCTCGCGCTGCTGCAACATCTTCTTGTCCGCTTCAATCTGCGCCTGCAACAGCGCAGCCGACTCCAGTTCGGCCTTGAGTTTGCGCTCTGCCCCAACCCGCGCAATCGCCTCAGTTTCTGCGCGTTGCCTGGCCATCTCATAAACCAGGCGCTCGTCGCGAGTGCGCGCTTCGGCATCGGCCCCGGCCTGCTCTTCGGCCAGCTTGCGCTGGGTGGCGAGTTCTGCGGCAGCCCGATCCGCTGCGGCGCGAGCCAGCGCCGCATGTTCGGCGTCCCGAAAAGCGGCAAGCCGTGCCTCGATTTCGCTCAACGCCTGCGCTTCGGCGCGCGCGCGCGCGTCGGCGGCCTCGGCGGCGGCCTGTTCGGCGCCGAGTTTGGAGCCCGCCAGTTCGGCGGCCTGCTGCTCCTTGTTGATCTTCTCTTCCACGGCACGCGCGATCGCCCGATTCGTCGCTTCTTTTTCCTGTGCCAACTTGGCAAACTCCTGCTCCAGCCTGGCGCGGTTCTCCGCCGCGTCGGCGGCGTGCTGCTCGGCTTCGACGCGCTTGCTGATTTTTTCCAGTTCCGCCTGCTCGGCTTCGACGCGGTTCTTCGCCAGGCGCGCCTCTTCGGCTTCCGCTTCGGCGCGCCGCACAGCCGCGTCGCGCAACTGCGACTCCAGCTCCAATCTTTCTTCGGCGTGATTTTTTATTGCCTGTTCGGCAGCATGACGCTCCGCGCTGAGCTGTTCGGCGCGCGCCGTTATTTCGGCAATACCGGCCTGAGTGGAATGAATTTCGGCTTCGGCGCGCATCTGTGCATCGTGCTCCGCCTTGCGCTGCTGTTCGAGCAGCAGCGCCAGTTCGCGTTCTGCCTTGGCCTTGCTTTCGGCGGCAGTGCGGGCGAATTGTTCCTGCTGCAGGCGCTTGTTCAATTCATCCTGCGCCTGTTGTTCGGCGCGCAGCCTTGCCCTGTTTTCCTCCTGAAGCCGCAACTCGCAAGCCAGCTTTTCCTGCAGTTCGCGAGCCAGTGCTTTCTCTGCTTCCAGCTTGGCCTGAACAATTTCGGCAAGCCTCGATTCATCGTGGGAATTAGCCTCGATCAGCGCGGTCAGTTCCACCTCGGTGCGAGCGCGCGCCTGTGCGACCGCCCGCGCATGCGCTTCGGCGCGGGCGCGCGCCTGCGCGGAAATATCCGCCTGCATTTCTGCCTCAAGGCGCGCGCGCGCCTCCTGAATGGCTTGTGATTCGGCGATATATTCTTCGTTGTCGTTGTTGACTAAGCGGATGTTGGCTGGTTTTGACATGGCGCTGCTCCCTTGTACTGGCCGGTGCGCGATTGCACCAAGCTGAACCCATTACTACTCTGTCAAGATAGCAGTTCGGATAGCGGGCGAAGCACGGAACAGAGCGGAAAAACCCGGTTATTTCGGTGCAGGCCCGAAGGGAAATTACCGGCTGCCAAGCACCCTGATGTGAGCCAGCGCGCTGCGCCCCAGCGCGGGCAGTTCATAACCGCCTTCCAGAACCGATACGATGCGGCTTTGCGCGTGCTTTTCCGCGATGCGCTTCAGCTCCGCCGTCACCCACGCATAGTCCGCTTCGGTGAGGCGCAGCATCGCCATATCGTCGTCGCGGTGCGCGTCGAATCCAGCCGAAATCAGCAGCAGCTCCGGCCGAAAACGCTCCAGTTCGGGCAACCAGTATTGCGTGACCGCCGCGCGGAATTCCCCGCCGCCCGACCCGGCGGCAAGCGGCACGTTGACGATATGCTCGTTGCCGCTGTCCGCGCCGCAATACGGATAGAACGGATGCTGGAAGGTGGAGCACAGCATCACGCGCGGCTCGTCGCGAAAAATGTTCTCCGTGCCGTTGCCGTGATGCACGTCGAAATCCGCGATCGCCACCCTGCTCAACCCATGCGCTTCCAGCGCGTGCGCTGCACCAACCGCGACGTTGTTGAAGATGCAGAAGCCCATCGCCCTGCCCCGCTCTGCATGATGGCCGGGTGGGCGGATGTTGCAGAAGGCATTCTCGGCCTTGCCCGCCATCAGCAGATCGACACCCAGCACCGCGGCACCCGCCGCGCGCAAGGCGGCGGGATAGCTGAACGGGTTCATCGCCGTATCGCCGTCGAGCTGCACGGTGCCGTGTTGCGGCGCGCTGGCTTCGACAAATCCGACATAATCCGCATCATGCACGCGCAACAACTGTTCGCGCGTCGCCTCGGGCGCATCGTGGCGCTGCAAATAATCCATCAGCCCGGAGGCAATCAGCTGGTCTTCGATGGCGTGGATGCGCGCCGGGGATTCCGGGTGATAAGCGCCCATGTCGTGCTTGAGACAGAGGGGATGGCTGATGTAAGCGGTTTGCATGATGCTATCATACCAATCAATTCGGGTGCCGTAGCGCCGTAGATGGGTTGGGCGCAGCGATACCCACCATTGGCTATCGTTGGGTATCGCTGCGCCCAACCCAACCTACCAAACCCGCAACACACCACTCGGAGGAAGCACAAAATCATGGGAAAACACTACCTCAACACCCTGTTCGCACCTAAATCTGTCGCCGTGTTCGGCGCGAGCGACCGGCCAGACTCGGTCGGCCAGATCGTGTTCCAGAATATGCTGGAAAGCGGTTTTCAGGGCGCGCTGTATCCGATCAACGCAAAAAATCCACAGGTGCAAGGCAAGCGCGCCTACGCCCGTATCGCCGACATCAACGAGCCGGTGGAACTGGCGGTGATCGCCACGCCGCCGCAGACCGTGCCGGGCATCATCGAGGAATGCGGCATCCACGGTGTGAAGGCGGCGGTCATCATCACCGCCGGGTTCGGCGAAACAGGGGCGGCGGGCGCGGCGCTGGAAAAGCAATTGCTGGAGGCCGCGCACCGCTACAAGATCCGCCTGATCGGCCCGAATTGCCTCGGCATCATGCGCCCGTCCATCGGCCTGAACGCCACCTTCAACAAGGGCGGCGCGAATACCGGCAACATCGCTTTCGTGTCGCAGTCCGGCGCGCTGTGCACCGCGATTCTCGACTGGGCGAAGAGCAACGATGTCGGCTATTCCAGCGTGGTGTCGATGGGCTCCTCGACCGACGTGGACTTCGGCGAAATCCTCGACTACCTGGTGTCCGATCCGAACACGCACAGCATCCTGATGTATATCGAAGGTATCCGCAACGCGCGCATTTTCATGAGTGCGTTGCGCGCCGCCGCGCGCATCAAGCCGGTGATCCTGGTCAAGGTCGGACGCCATGCGGCAGGCTCCAAGGCGGCGATGTCGCATACCGCATCGCTGGTCGGCTCGGACGACGTGTTCGATGCGGCGGTGAGCCGCGTCGGCGTGGTGCGCGTGCAGAGCGTCACGCAGCTGTTCACCGCCGCCAAGGCGCTGTCGTGCGGCTTCCGCCCGGTCGGCAACCGCCTAGCCATCGTCACCAACGGCGGTGGCCCCGGCGTGATGGCGACCGACCGCGCCGTCGATCTGGGGCTTTCGATCGCCACGCTGTCCGACGCCACCATCGAATACCTCAACGGGCACCTGCCTTCCAACTGGCCGCACGGCAACCCGGTGGATATCATCGGTGACGCGCAGGCGGACCGCTACCACCATGCCGTCAAGGCCTGCCTCGAAGACGACAACGTGGACGGCGTGCTGGCGATCCTCACGCCGCAGGCGATGACCAAACCGCTCGAATCGGCGCAGGCGCTGATCGATCTGGCCAACACGCACAGCAAGCCGCTGCTGACCTGCTGGATGGGCGAGACGCAAGTCGCCGCCGCGCGCGACGCGTTCGCCAAGGCGCGCCGCCCGCATTTCCGCATGCCGGAACAGGCGGTGGAAGTGTTCTCGCACCTGTCCGCGTACTACCGCAACCAGAAGCTGCTGATGCAAATGCCCGGCCCGTTCTCACACCATGTCGAGCCGGATGTGGAAAGCGCGCGCCTGATTATCGAAGGCGCGATGCAGGAACACCGCAAGGTGCTGACCGAGATGGAGTCCAAGGCGCTGCTGTCGGCCTTCAACATTCCCGTCGCGCGCACCATGGTCGCGCATTCGCCCAACGAGGCCTTGCTGATCGCGCAGCAGCTCGGCTTCCCGGTGGCGATGAAAATCAATTCGCCCGACATCTCGCACAAGACCGACGCCGGCGGCGTGGTGCTCAACCTGAACAACGCCCACGAGGTGCGCGCCGCCTACCAGCACATCATCGACAACGTTCGGCACAACCGACCCAACGCAAAAATGGACGGCATCTCCATCGAGCCGATGATCGTCAAACCGAATGGCCGCGAACTGATGATCGGCGTGACCAGCGACCCGGTGTTCGGCCCGGTGATCACCTTCGGCGCGGGCGGCACGATGGTCGAAGTCATGGGCGACCGCGCCGT
>MGXA01000081.1:17927-52490 GCA_001801215.1 Gallionellales bacterium RIFCSPLOWO2_02_FULL_59_110
TCGAAGTCATGGGCGACCGCGCCGTCGCGCTGCCGCCGCTGAACAAGTTCCTGGTAAGCGAACTGATCCAGGATACGCGCATCGCAAAAATGCTCGGCGCATTCCGCAACATGGCACCCGCCAACATGGCCGCACTGGAAGACGTGCTGCTGCGCGTATCGGAAATGGTGTGCGAGCTGCCGTTGCTCAAGGAAATGGACATCAACCCGCTGATCCTCGACGAGAACGGCGCGCTTGCCGCCGATGCGCGCGTGGTGGTGGAATACCGCCAGCCCGGCGCCGACCGCTACGCGCACATGGCGATCTACCCCTACCCCACGCAACTGGTCAACCAGTGGCAGCTCGCCGACGGCACCGACATCACCATCCGCCCGATCCGCCCGGAAGACGCCGAACTGGTGCAACGATTCGTGCATGATTTATCTGAAGAGTCCAAATATTTCCGCTTCATGAACAGCATCCAGGAACTCACCGAAACCATGCTGGTGCGCTTTACCCAGATCGACTACAGCCGCGAAATGGCGCTGATCGCCGTGGCTGCCGAACATGAGAAGGAAATCGAACTCGGCGTGGCACGCTACGCGATCAACCCGGACGGCGACACCTGCGAATTCGCGCTGGTCATCGCGGACAACATGCAAGGCAAGGGGCTGGGGCAGAAACTGATGGTCGCGCTGATGGAAGCCGCACGCGCCAACGGCCTGTCGGTGATCGAAGGCGAAGTGCTGAGCAACAACCACAAGATGCTCAAGCTGATGGCCCGCCTCGGCTTCGCAAGCAAGACCAGCGAAGATGATCAGGGCATCGTGAAAGTGAGCAAGACGCTGTAAGCCGGCTGCCCATGCGGGCCAGCCCTGCCAAGCTGGCGGGCAGTCACGCGCAGTTCAGGCACCGCAGCCCAGATTTTCACCGGGAAGCTTCGTTGGTATGGACATCAGAAAAATCACCATCCTCGGCGGCTACGGCAGGAACGGGGAAAAGGAACTGATCGACCAGTTCGATCTGGGTATGGGCGAACTGCTCAGCATCGTGGGGCCGACCGGTTCCGGGAAGGCTGCGCTGAACAACGATATCGGCCTGTTCGCCGGCGCGGACACCCCCTCCAGATCGGCAGGCGCTATCATTTCCTGCCGCGCACCTGCGTATTGATGTCGGGGCATTCCGGCGTAATCAGCGCCATGGCAAAAAAACCAAACGGAATGCGGGTGCGTGCGGAAGGCATCCGGATAAGCTGAGCCGGCACAAATGTCTGGGGCAGCGCGAATAAAGCGCATATGTCATCGTTGCATGATTCCGTTTCGTTGCGTAGTATTCGCGCCGGGTCTTGATGCAGCATTCAGCGCCTCCAGCTTGCCAGCAATGGCAGCACCCAGCCACATTCCCATTGCTCACTCCTTTCGGCGGTTAATTCCCCCCGGGTGGGGCGCTTTGCGGGAAATTCATGTAAAAACCAATTTTATGGAAGAAAAATAATGTCAGCAGCAGATTCATCCACAAAAAATGTCAGCATCAAAACCCGTTTGTTAATGATCATGGTCGCCGCCCTGACAGGCATGATACTGATCGCGGTTTTCGCCTTGCAGTCAGAGAAGGCCACCTTGCTCGAAGATCGCAAAGTCAAGACGCGCCATTTGGTCGAGAGCGCCCACGCCCTGCTCGGCCATTATTTCGACCTGCAACAGAAAGGCGTGCTCGGCGAAGATGCGGCAAAAGACGCGGCGATCAAGGCGATCAAGGCGTTGCGCTACGAACAAAAAGAATACTTCTGGCTCAACGATTTCACCGCACCGATACCGAAAATGCTGATGCATCCGACTGTGCCTGCCCTGGATGGCCAGGTGCTCGATGCCGAAAAATTCAATTGTGCTACGAGCATGCAGGGCGGGCTTGACGGCCCCATCGAGAGCACCGACGGCAAGAAAAATCTGTTCGTCGCTTTCAACGAGGTCGCCAACAAGGCCGGCCAGGGTTACGTCACCTACAACTGGCCAAAACCCAAGGAGGGCGGCGGCACTACCACGGAGCTTTACACCAAGCTGTCCTTCGTCAAAAAATTCGACGGCTGGAACTGGCTGATCGGTTCCGGCATCTACCTCGACGATGTGGACAGAATTTTCTGGAACCACGCCACCTGGCTGATCGGCATCATCCTGGCGATAACCGCGCTGGTCGGAGGGGGCATGATAATGATTATCCGCCGTATAACCCGGTCACTGAATGAGCTAGAAAACGCCATGCACCAAATCCAGACCAGCAACGACCTGTCGCGGCGGGTAAGCATCGCCTCGGGGGATGAAATCGGCCGGATCGGCCATTCTTTCAACCAGATGATCCAGAGCTTCCAGGAAATCATCCGGCAGGTGGTTTCCAACTCGCGCGGCGTCATGCAGGCAGCAGGCAAACTTTCCGAATCGTCGCAACGCGTCGCCATCAGATCACAGAGCCAGAGCGATGCCACGGCATCGATGGCGGCGGCGGTGGAAGAAGTGACGACCAGCATCGGCCATGTCGCAGATAGCTCTCGGGAAACCCATAACATTGCTCACAGATCGGGCGAACTGTCCTCGCAGGGCGGCGATGTGGTGCAGGGTGCGGCGACGGAAATGAACAAAATCGCCGATTCGGTAAATCAGTCCTCGCAGTTCATCCAGCAATTGGGCGAACATTCCACCCAGATTTCCGCAATCGTCAACGTCATCAAGGAAATCGCCGACCAGACCAACCTGCTGGCGCTCAATGCCGCCATCGAAGCGGCGCGGGCCGGCGAGCAAGGGCGCGGTTTCGCGGTGGTGGCGGATGAAGTGAGGAAGCTCGCCGAGCGGACCGCCCGCTCTACCGAAGAAATCACCGCGATGATCGGCAGCATCCAGAGCGGTACGCAACATGCCGTGGACAGTATGCGGGAAGGCAGCTCTCGCGTCATCGATGGAGTGGCGATGGCAAACCGCGCCGGCGAGTCGATGAGCCAGATCAGGAAAGGCGCCGATCAGGTGATTGCCGCCGTCAGCGAAATCTCTTCTGCCTTACGCGAGCAGAGCACCGCCAGCAACCAGGTGGCGCAGGATGTCGAAAAAATTGCGCGCATGACCGAGGAAAACAGTGCGGCGGCGAATGAAATTGCCAGAGAAGCGCAACAACTGGAAAATCTGGCGGGCGCTCTGGAAAGCGCGGTAAGCCGGTTCAATACCTGACAGGGATTGGCAATTTTGGGGCAGGCCCGGGTTAGGGGAAGCCGGGTTCCGGCTAACGTGATCCTCGCGTAGCGGAACCGCGCCCCTCTCCCGCTCCGCAAGCGAGCTAGGAGAGAGTGAATCAGGCATGGCGTATTTCAGACATATTGCCATGCCCTCTAGCCCGGGTCGAACCGTCAATGGCACAAGGGCTTGCGCAGCCGCAGAAATTGAGTTTCAAGTGACGCGGCGCTTCGGCGCGACCGGCAGGAGCCGCACCCCCTTCTGCTATCCGGGAAAGTTACAGCCTGCCCATCTTCGGCAATTCGCCCACCAGCGGCGCAACATAGTCCAGCCATGCCTGCGTGACGTCGTTGCCAGCCGTGTTGATGTATTCGTTCTTCATCTCGGTGGCGACTTTCGCCACGCTCGACAGCGGCGTGATGAAGCATTCGCTGGCATACGGCGTGCTGCTCAGGCGGCGGATCGCTACCGAACCGGGTTGCCCGGTGCTGGCGGCATGGTTCACCGCAACCGTTCCGACCTCGCGCGCTTCCCGCGCGTCGATCTCCGAAACGATGGTCGGAAAAGAGCGCTGCAAATAGCCGAAAGTGTCGGCGCGCACGCGCACCTTCTGGCCGGGGAAAGCCTCCTTGACCAGCGCGGCCAGCGTGTCGCCCAGCGCGCCCGAGCCGGAAAGCTGGATGTTGCCGTGCGAGTCGCGCTCGCCGCTGGTCGAAATCGGGTTGCCGTCCTTGTCGGTGATGCCTTCGGAAGCGGCGATCACGCAACGGCCGTATTTCGCCATCGTATCGCGCACGTCCTGCTTGAACTTTTCGACATCGAACACGCGCTCCGGCAGGTAGATCAGATGCGGGCCGTCGTCCGGCGCCTGGCGTGCCAGCGCGGAAGCGGCGGTCAGGAACCCGGCGCTGCGCCCCATCACCACGTTGACCTTGATGCCCTGCAACGCGCGGTTGTCGCGGTCGTCGCCCATGAAGGCCAGCGCCACGAAGCGCGCGGCTGAGGCGAAGCCGGGGCAGTGGTCGGTGACCTTGAGGTCGTTGTCGATGGTCTTGGGAATATGCACGGTGCAGAAGTCGTAATTCGCCTCTTTGGCCATCTCGGCGATGATGTGCGCGGTCTCGGCGGAATCGTTGCCGCCGATATAGAAAAAATAGCGCACGTCGTTTTTCCTGAACACTTCAAATACTTTTTCGCATTCGGCCTTGCCGGGCTTGAGACGCACCGAGCCGAGCGCCGCCGCCGGCGTTGCGGCGACCAGTTCGAGCTGCTCGATGCTCTGCGTGGTGAGATCGATGAAATCTTCCTTCATGATACCGGCGATGCCATGCCGCGCGCCGAGAATGCCGGTGATGTTGGCGTGCTGACGCGCCGCCAGCACCGCCCCGACCAGCGACTGGTTGATGACCACGGTGGGGCCGCCAGATTGGCCGATGACCATTTTTCCGGATAGTTTTTCCTGTGCAGCCATAACGTTCCTCCTCGGTAAATAAGTGCGAGTTATATTGTAAACTGAATGCGGCCTATTGGTTGCATCGCTTATAATTGCGCAGTTTGTTATTTCACCCACCAGCAAGGAAGCACATGAGTTTGTTAAACGTCCGCCCCGGCGATAATCTTCCCCACGAATGCAATGTCATCGTGGAAATTCCCAAACATGCCGACCCGGTCAAATACGAGGTAGACAAAACCTCCGGCGTGCTGATCGTGGATCGCTTCATTTCTTCGCTGATGCGCTACCCGTGCAATTACGGCTTCATCCCGGAAACCATCGCGGACGACGGCGACCCGGTGGATGTGCTGGTGGTCACGCCCTTCCCGGTGGTGCATGGCGCGGTCATCCCCTGCCGCGCGGTCGGCATGTTGAGCATGGACGACGAGGGCGGCGGCGACGCCAAAATTATCGCCGTCCCTTCCGACAAGCTGACCCCGCTCTATCACGATGTCCGCACTTACGAGGATTTGCCGGAAATCACGCTGGAGCAAATCAAGCACTTCTTCGAACTCTACAAAGCCCTGGAGCCGGGCAAGTGGGTCAAAATCAAGGGCTGGCAAGGCATTGCGGAAGCCCATGCGGAAATCATGCAGGGCATCGAGCAGTACAGGAAGAAAATATTTACCGGCATATAACGTTTTTAACAGACGGGAGCACAACATGACAGCACAGATCATCGACGGCAAAGCCATCGCCCAGCAGGTGCGCGCCGAATGGAAGGGGCGCGCCGACGCGCTGAAAGCGCGCGGCATCACGCCGGGGCTGGCGGTCATTATCGTCGGCGAGGATCCGGCCTCCAAGGTGTATGTCGCCAACAAGGTGAAAGCCTGCGCCGAACTTGGCCTGCACTCCGAGCATATCGTCATGTCCGCCGACACGCCTGAAGCCACGCTGCTGGAGAAGATCGCCGGACTGAACGCCGATCCGAAAATTCACGGTATTCTCGTGCAGCTGCCGGTGCCCAAACATATCGACAGCAGCAAGGTGCTCGAAGCCATCAGCCCGGACAAGGACGTGGACGGTTTCCATCCGGTCAATGTCGGCGCGCTGACCACCGGCAATATGCGCCTCGCGCCCTGCACGCCTTACGGCGCGATGAAGCTGCTGGAAAAAAGCGGCGTGAGCATCGAAGGCAAGCATGCCGTGGTGGTCGGGCGCAGCAATATCGTCGGCAAGCCGATGGCATTGATGCTGTTGCAGCAAAATGCCACCGTCACCATCTGCACCTCCAGAACCGTCGATCTCGCCAAGTTCACCCGCGATGCCGATATCCTGGTGGTCGCCACCGGCAGGGCCAGGATGATCTCCGGCGACATGATCAAGCCCGGCGCGGCGGTGATCGACGTGGGCATCAACCGTCTGCCCGACGGCAAGCTGTGCGGCGACGTGGATTTCGATTCGGCGAAGGAAGTCGCCGGCTGGATCACTCCAGTCCCCGGCGGCGTCGGCCCGATGACCATCACCATGCTGGTGGCGAACACCGTGCTGGCGGCTGAACGGTCGGCCAAGTAAAAGGTTTTCCGCCTGGTGCCCGCACGCTTGCTCCGATATTGAAAGAAGACGATGCCTGCTGCGGCCAGACCGGATAAAACCGACCAGTTGCGCGAGAAAGCCGCGCCGTTACCGGACGACATCGGAAATTACAAAATCACACGCCTGCTGGGTTCCGGCGCAACGAGCAATGTCTATCTGGGAGTCGATAAAGATTCCTTAAAGCTGGTTGCCATAAAAAAAATACGCCCCGAGTGCAGTATCGGCATCCAGCACAAGATGTTCGCCGTCGAAGCGTCGCTTTGCGGGAAGTTGAAACACCCCAACATCGTCTCAATCGTGGAAGCCCAGACCGGCGACCCGGACAATGCCTATATTGTCATGGAATACATCGAAGGCGAGTCGCTGGAAAATTATGCGATGCCCGACAAACTCCTGCCCGTCGAAACTGTCCTGGATATCGTCAGGCAAGCCGCCGAAGCCTTGAGTTACGCCTTCCAGATGGGCGTCATCCACCGCGACGTCAAGCCGGCCAACATCATCCTGAGAGAGGACGGCCTGGTCAAACTGTCCGATTTCGGCTGTGCCCTGCTGTTTGATTCCGATACCACGCAAATCGCCGGGGCGGGCAGCCTGAGTTTTATGTCCCCCGAGCAGATTACCGGCATAGCGCTCAATCACCAGTCCGACATCTATTCGATGGGCGCGGTGCTCTACCGGCTTCTGACCGGGCATAACACGTTCAATGCCGCCGACAACTACGCGGCAATCAACCAGATCATCAATCACCCGCATATTCCGATCGAAACACGCCGTGCGGAACTGCCCAGAGAATTGTGCCGCATCGTCGACCACGCATTGCAAAAAAACCTTGATGACCGCTATCCGGACTGGAAGGAGTTTCTCAGCGACCTGTATGCGGTCTCCGGGATCATCCGGGATGAAAACCCCGTCGAAAGCCAGACCAAGTTCGAACTGATGAGCCACTGCGTCTTTTTCAAGGATTTCCTCACCGTGGAAATATGGGAAGTGCTGCACGCTTCACTATGGCGTACCTTTACGCATAACGAACAACTCATCAGGGAAGGCGAACACGGCTTTTCTTTTTTTATCATCCTGGAAGGCAGTGTCGTCATAACCAAAAAACAGCGCATGCTCAACATGGTTCAAGCTGGCGATTGTGTTGGGGAAAATGCTTGTTTATACAAAGGCAACCCGATCCGGGGCGCGACTGTCACAGCACAAGGGAACGTTACCGCCCTGGAAATATCAAAGGATAGGTTGGATGCATTTTCGAAAGATGTATGCATCCGGATGGATCGCGCATTCCTCCGTTCACTGAACGAAAAACTATCTGTTTCCAATTCGCGCGTGCTGCAATTGATGGGTATTTGAATATGATGACAATCTCTCGAACATGGCTGCGTTCTGGTCTCTGGCTGGCGTTCGCCTTGAGCTTCAATCCCGCTGCGGCTTTTGCTCCGGCTGAGCAACCCCTGCCGTATGACGCGCAACCTGGCGGGGCAGCCCAGGAGGCGCGCGTAATCGTCAAATTCAAACAAGACTCCGCGTTGCTGCGCCAGCATGCGCTGTCGTCCGCAGCAAGCGCGGGCGAAACGCTCGACGCGGTAAAGGTGCGCGCCAAATCCCTTGGCGTGCGCTTGGGCGTAAGCCTGCGTGCCGGTCGCGCCCTCAGCAAACACGCGCAGGTCGTCAGCCTGAGCGGGGTCAGCAGCGCTGTTCTGGCTGAGCGCCTGAGCGCCGAAGCCGATATCGAATATGCGGTCACCGACCAGCGACGTTCGTACTTTGCGCTGCCAAACGACCCTTTGTATACCCAAGGGCCTGCGATCAACGGCAGCACGGGTGGGCCTAGCGCCGGGCAGTGGTATCTGCAGGCTCCGTCCGGTGAGGTCACGAGCGGTATCAACGCGGCCGGCGCCTGGAATATAACCACCGGCAACCCGGACATCGTTGTTGCTGTGCTTGATACGGGAGTGCGCCCGGAACATCCGGATCTTGCCAACCGCCTGCTGACCGGCTACGACATGGTGGGCGACGGATCGATGACGAATGGCGGCAACGGCCGCAAAGCAGGCGCCTCCGACCCGGGCGACTGGGTATCGTCGAGCGAGTCCGGCAACTCTTCCGGCCCATACTACCAGTGCGATGTGTCAGACAGTTCATGGCACGGCACCATGACCTCCAGCCTGATCGGCGCCGCTTCCGACAACGGAGCCGGCATGGCGGGGGTGGCTTGGGGCGTGAAATTGCTGCCGGTGCGCGTGCTCGGAAAATGCGGCGGTTATGATTCGGACATCATTGCCGGCATGAATTGGGCGGCCGGCTTGCATGTGCCGGGTTTACCGCTTAACCCTGCTCCGGCACGGGTCATCAACATGAGCCTGGGCGGCAGTGGCGCATGCCCGCAAAGCTACCTTGATGCGGTCAACGCCATTATCGGCAAGCAAAATCCGGCGGTTATCGTGGCGGCGGCGGGTAATAGCGCGGGCCATGCAGTCAGCTCGCCGGCAAACTGCCCCGGCGTGATCGCTGTAGCGAGCCTGCGCCATATCGGCACCAAAGTCGGATTTTCCGATCTCGGGCCGGAAATCAGCATCAGCGCGCCCGGCGGCAATTGCGTCAACATGGCCTATGGCACGCCTTGCCTGTACCCGATTCTCGCGGCAACCAATACAGGCATCACCACACCGGCGGCATCTTCATACACCGATAGTTTCAACATCAGCGTGGGCACGAGCTTTTCGGCGCCACTCGTGGCCGGCACCGTAGCCTTGATGTTATCGGTACAGCCTTCTCTGACACCGGCCGAGGTCAATACGGTGTTGCAAAGATCGGCGCGTGCCTTTCCGTCTGCCGGCGCTGGCGGCGGTTCCTCGTCAGGAGAAGTTCAGTACTGCCATGCACCCAACAGCGGCGACCAATTGGAATGCTATTGCACCACGTCAACTTGCGGGGCCGGAATGCTTGACGCCTCCTCTGCGGTAGCTATGGCGCTCCATTCCAATCCGATATATCGCTTTTTCAACAACAATTCGGGCGGGCATTTTTATACGAACAGCGACGCGGAAAAAAATGCCGTGATCCAGAACTACAGCGAGTTCATCTTCGAGGGAGTCGGTTTCTATGCATCGCTGGTCGCGCAACCCGGCATGCTGCCGGTATACCGCTTCTTCAACAACAATTCGGGCGGGCATTTTTATACGATCGATGAATCGGAAAAAAATATCGTGATCCAGAACTACGGCAGCTTCACCTTCGAGGGGGTCAGTTTTTATGCTTCTCCGGTTGCGCAACCCGGCATGCTGCCGGTTTATCGCTTCTTCAACACGATTTCGGGCGGGCATTTTTATACGATCGATGAATCGGAAAAAAATGCCGTGATCCGGAACTACAGCAGCTTCATCTTTGAGGGAGCTGGTTTCTATACCTATCCATCTCCGTGATTGGAATTGGATGCATTTTATCTGGGGGCACCTGGCACAGCAGGGGCTGGCGATGACGCCGCCTGCTGCCCCGTTACCTGAGCGGATGGTTTTTCCAGGATTTGAAAAAAGACTTCGCCGTGCCTGATCATGCCCAGCTCGCTACGGGCGCGTTCCTCGATAGCTTCGGTACCCTGTTTGAGGTCACGCACTTCGGCGTCCAGAATCGCGTTGCGCGCCTGCGCCTGCTGGTTAGCCTGCCGTTGCGCTTCGACCTGGCGGTTCATCTCCCACACTTTCAACCAGCTGCCTTTGCCCAGCCATAGCGGATACTGCAACAGCAGCAATAAAACAGCCAGTATCAGTGTGACGGAACGACGCATTAACCCAATTGGTAGAAAGCATCGCGCCCCGGATAAGAAGCGCTGTCACCAAGGTCTTCTTCGATGCGCAGCAACTGGTTGTATTTTGCCATGCGGTCGGAGCGCGACAGCGAGCCGGTCTTGATCTGCATCGCGTTGGTGGCCACCGCGAGGTCGGCGATGAATGAGTCCTCTGTCTCGCCGGAACGGTGTGAAATCACTGCGGTATAACCGGCGCGCTTGGCCATCTCGATTGCGGCGAAGGTTTCGGTCAATGTGCCGATCTGGTTAACCTTGATGAGGATGGAATTGGCGATGCCCTGGCGGATGCCTTCGCGCAGAATCTTGGTGTTGGTGACGAAAATATCGTCGCCGACCAGTTGGATGGACTTGCCGAGGCGGTCGGTCAGCAGCTTCCAGCCGTCCCAATCGCCTTCGGCCAAGCCGTCTTCGAGCGAAACAATAGGATATTTGTCCGCCCAGGAAGCATACAGATCGACGATCTGCGCGGATGTCAAAGTCAAGCCGTCCGCTTTCAGATGGTACTGGCCGTCCTTGTAGAATTCGGAAGCGGCCGGATCCATTGCAATCGCCACATCCGCGCCAGGCACATAACCGGCAGCCTCAATGGCTTCCACAATGACTTTCAACGCGCCTTCGTTGGAACCCAGCGCGGGCGCAAAACCGCCCTCGTCGCCGACGGTGGTGGGGAGACCGCGATGGTGCAGGATTTTTTTCAGGCTATGGAACACTTCCGCGCCGTAGCGCAACGCCTCGCGGAAATTCTGCGCGCCCACCGGCACGATCATGAATTCCTGCATATCCGCGCCGCCGGTGGCATGTGCGCCGCCGTTGATGACATTCATCATCGGCACCGGCATCTCCATGCGCGCTGCGCCGCCCAGATAACGGTACAGCGGCAAACCGCTTTCTTCGGCGGCAGCGCGCGCGACCGCCATCGACACCGCGAGGATCGCATTCGCGCCGAGGCGCGATTTGTTCTCGGTACCGTCCAGCTCGATCATCGTGCGGTCGATAAAGGCCTGCTCGGCGGCATCCAGGCCGATGATCGCTTCGGCGATCTCGGTATTCACGTATTCCACCGCCTTCAACACGCCCTTGCCGAGATAACGCTGCTTGTCGTCATCGCGCAACTCCACCGCTTCCCTGGTACCGGTGGATGCGCCGGACGGCACGGCGGCGCGCCCCATCACGCCGGACTCCAGCAAGACATCCGCTTCCACGGTCGGGTTGCCGCGCGAATCTAGGATTTCACGGGCGATCACATCAACTATTGCACTCATAACTCTTTCCTTTTTCTTATTGCTAAACGTTTTTCAAATCAAACTGTTCTTCAATCAGTCCCTGTCGCTTGACCGTTTCATCCAGCGCCATCAGGGTTCCCAGCAACGCCTTAATATGCCCGAGCGGAAAGGCGTTCGGCCCGTCCGACAAGGCTTGCGAAGGGTTCGGGTGCGTCTCCATGAACAGGCCGGAAATTCCCGCCGCCACGGCGGCACGCGCCAGCACCGGAACGAATTCGCGCTGCCCGCCGCTGGCCGCGCCCTGCCCGCCCGGCAACTGTACCGAATGTGTGGCATCGAACACCACCGGGCAACCGGTGTCGCGCATCACCGCCAGCGAGCGCATGTCCGACACTAGGTTGTTGTAGCCGAACGATGCGCCGCGCTCGCACACCATGATGTTGTCCTGGCCGCTCGCCTCGCGCGCCTTGTCCACCACGTTTTTCATGTCCCACGGCGACAGGAACTGCCCCTTCTTGATGTTCACCGGCTTGCCCGCACCCGACACGGCCTGGATGAAGTCGGTCTGGCGGCACAGAAATGCCGGGGTTTGCAGCACGTCCACCACCGCCGCGACCGGCGCGATTTCTTCGATGCTGTGCACGTCGGTCAGCACCGGCACGTCGAGCTGCGCCTTCACCTCGCCGAGGATCTTCAGCCCGGCATCCAGGCCAAAGCCGCGGAATGACTTGCCGGAACTGCGGTTGGCCTTGTCGTAGGAGGACTTGTATATGAACGGCAACCTTAATTCGTTGCAGATTTCCTTGAGCGCCCCGGCGGTGTCCAGCGCCAACTGCTGCGATTCGATCACGCATGGCCCGGCGATCAGGAACAGCGGCTGCTGTAGTCCGATATCGAATCTGCATAGCTTCACGCCGCAGCTTCCTTGCGGCGCAATGCCGCCTCGATATAGGACTTGAACAGCGGATGCCCGGCACGCGGCGTGGATGTGAATTCGGGGTGAAACTGCACGCCGACGAACCACGGATGCAAGGATTGCGGCAATTCCATCATCTCCGGCAAATCCTCGGAAGGGGTGCGCGCGGAAATAATCAGCCCCGCCTTTTCC
Organism: Gallionellales bacterium RIFCSPLOWO2_02_FULL_59_110; assembly: GCA_001801215.1. Lineage (GTDB taxonomy): Bacteria > Pseudomonadota > Gammaproteobacteria > Burkholderiales > Gallionellaceae > Gallionella. Next base: position 30,289 of record MGXA01000081.1, read on the forward strand.
AGCGCGGGCACGTAATGGTTGTTCACCTCGTAGCGATGGCGGTGCCGCTCGTTCACTTCGCAGCCGTAAATCCGCCTGGCCAGCGTGACGGGCTTGACCGGGCAACGTTGCGAACCGAGGCGCATCGTGCCGCCCAGATCGGAATCGGTGCTGCGCGTCTCCACCTTGCCGTCGCGGTCGAGCCATTCGGTGATCAGCGCCACCACCGGATATTCGGTTTCCGGGTTGAATTCGGTGCTGTTCGCGCCGGACATGCCCGCGACATGCCGCGCATATTCGATCACCGCGAGCTGCATCCCGAGGCAAATGCCCAGGTACGGTATCTTGTTTTCGCGCGCAAAACGGATCGCGGCGATCTTGCCTTCCGTGCCGCGCTTGCCGAAGCCGCCCGGCACCAGAATCGCGTCGAAATGGGCCAGCCCCTGCGTGCCGGAAGCCTCGATATCTTCCGAATCGATATACTCGATATTCACTTTGGTCTCGGTATGTATCCCGGCATGGCGCAGCGCCTCGATCAGCGACTTGTAGGATTCGGTCAGGTCGACATATTTGCCGACCATACCGATGGTGATTTGATGCAGCGGGTTTTCCAGCGCCTTCACCAGTTTCGCCCACACCGACAGGTCGGCGGGCGGCGCATCCAGCGCCAGCTCTTCGCAGACGATGCGATCCAGCCCCTGCTCGTTGAGTATCTGCGGAATCTTGTAGATACTGTCCACATCCCACATCGAAATCACGCCCTCTTCGCGCACGTTGGCGAACAGCGAAATCTTGGCGCGCTCATCGTCGGGAATGCGCCGGTCGGCGCGGCACACCAGCGCGGTGGGGAAAATACCGATCTCGCGCAATTTCTGCACGCTGTGCTGCGTCGGTTTGGTCTTCAATTCGCCGGCCGTGGCAATGTAGGGAACCAGAGTCAGATGTACGTAAGCGACCTGGTTGCGCCCCATGCGCAGCCCCATTTGCCGCGCGGCTTCGAGAAACGGCAGCGACTCGATATCGCCGACCGTACCGCCAATCTCGACGATCGCCACATCGGCTTTGCCGTCGTGCGAGGCGGCCGCGCCACGTTCGACGAACGTCTGGATTTCGTTGGTGATATGCGGAATTACCTGCACCGTTTTGCCCAGATACTCGCCGCGCCGCTCCTTGCGGATCACGCTGTCGTAAATCTGCCCGGTGGTGAAATTATTGGCCTTGCGCATCTTCGCGGAAATGAAGCGCTCGTAATGCCCCAGATCCAGGTCGGTTTCCGCGCCGTCCTCGGTGACGAACACCTCGCCGTGCTGGAACGGGCTCATCGTGCCCGGATCGACGTTGATGTAAGGGTCGAGCTTGAGCATCGTCACCTTGAGGCCGCGCGATTCGAGGATGGCCGCAAGCGAAGCGGCGGCGATGCCCTTCCCCAGGGAAGAGACAACGCCGCCGGTAATGAAGATGTACTTGGTCATGCGGGTGCCCGGACAAATGTTTTTCGTAGGGCGCGATGATACCGTAAAACGGCCCTCCCTCAAAATTCAAAACCAAACTACAGGCCGGTTGCAAAACCGCGCTGTACACCGTACCTGCACTCGGTCACCGTAGGATTTACTGCGCTGTTTGGGCATGAGAGCTTGCGCGACCATATTGTGCTCATCGGCCGCCTCTCTCTCGTGGTGGACGGTGCGATCTATGTAATCGCAAGCTTCAACTACCCTTTCATGGTGGAAATCTGCATCCGCCCCGATGGATACGAATACCTGATCGAGGAAGCGGGATGGGGCAAAAGTTAACGCAATGCATCCTCCTTTGGCATGGGAATTCATTCTTGAGCAGAAAAAAGCTGATCCGGGCTGGTAAAATATCCGCAGTTTTTTTTACTCGATGGATTGATGTAGATGAAATTTACGGAAATTGACGCATTGCGCGCTTATGCTCGCATGATGAACACGCTGGATGCATCGCATATAGAACCATTGCTGGACGATGATTTTCGTTACTCGTCGCAGTGGATGATCGGAGAAATTCCTTCGAAACAGGCGTTTCTCGATTACATGAAACCCATGCTGGAGTCGATCAGGCAATCGGGCAGCCGCACCTATGCCGAGATCGCTTATGCCAATGCATGGGGCCATGACGAGTGCGTCGTCACAGCCGAGGGCGAAAAGGAAAACCTTGTGGCAACCGTATTCGCCCATGTAAAAAATGGGAAAATCCGGCGAATCGACATGTGCGGCGACCCGCCCCCCTCAGCAACCATGCGATCCGGCGAATATCCCTCTTAGCGCCGGTACGCCGGAATTTGCGAGGATTGTATCGCTGAACCCACGCAACGGCGAGGCAACTGCAACACCTGACCGTGTTTCTGGCGCAAGGAGGAATTGCGGCAAGAAAAGCCGCAAAAGAAGGTTGATGGCCGGAAGATTTTTGAAGTAACATCGCGCTTCCGCGCATCCCGAATGAACGACATTCCGGCAATGCAGCAAAACATCCTGATGGTGCAGCAAAAAATACAAGCCGAAGCGGCGTGCCCGCCGGAACGGCAGACAGAACCAACTTAACCAAAACGGGAAATTCCATGACTCTGATGATAGGAATTCCGCGGGAAACTGCTGCGGGAGAAAAACGTGTTGCGACTGTGCCTGAAGTCGTCGAGAAGCTCATCAAGCTGGGCTTTAAGGTCGCCGTCGAATCCGGTGCCGGCGATGCGGCGAATTGCAGTGACGATACTTACCGTGCTGCGGGCGCGGAAATTATCGACGGTGCGGCCAAGCTGTGGGCCTCGTCCGACATCGTTTTCAAAGTATGCGTACCGACGACGGATGAAGTCGGCCTGATGCGCGAAGGCGGCACGCTGATCGGCTTCGTCTGGCCGGCGCAAAATCCGGAATTGATGCAACAACTCGCGGCAAAGAAGGCCACCGTGCTGGCCATCGACTGTCTGCCGCGCATGTTGAGCCGCGCGCAGAAGATGGATGCCCTAACCTCTCAAGCCGGTGTCGCCGGCTACCGCGCCGTCATTGAGGCCGCCAATGCTTTTGGTCGCTTTTTCAACGGCCAGATCACTGCTGCGGGCAAGGTTCCGCCGGCCAAGGTTTTCATCGCCGGTGCGGGCGTGGCCGGTTTGGCGGCGATCGGTACTGCCGCCGGATTGGGCGCGATTGTGCGCGCCAACGACACCCGTGCCGAAGTGGCCGATCAGGTCAAATCCCTGGGCGGCGAATTCGTCAAGGTCGAGTATGAGGAAGAAGGCGGCGGCGGCGGCGGCTACGCCAAGGTGATGAGCGAGGGCTTCCAACAGGCACAGCGCGAGATGTACGCCAAGCAAGCGAAGGAAGTGGACATCATCATCACCACCGCATTGATCCCCGGCAAGCCCGCGCCAAGGCTGATCACCGCCGAGATGGTGCAGAGCATGAAGCCGGGCAGTGTCATCGTGGACATGGCGGCAGAGCGCGGTGGCAATTGCGAACTGACCGAACCGGGCAAGGCGGTAGTGAAGCATGGCGTGACCATCGTCGGTTACACCGATCTGAACAGCCGTTTGGCCAAGCAGTCTTCAACGCTGTATGCGACCAACCTGTTCCGCCTGTCCGAAGAATTATGCAAGACCAAGGACGGCATCATCAACGTCAACATGGAAGACGATGCCATCCGCGGCCTGACCGTAATCAAGAACGGCGAAATCACCTGGCCTGCACCCGCGCCGAAGCTGCCCGCAGCACCGGCCAAACCGGCCACCGCAAAAGTGGCGCCCGCAGCCAAGGGGCACGGCCACGGCGGCAGCAGCGAGCCGATGGCCGGAGGCAAACTGGCGATCATGTTCGCCGTCGCCGCCGTGCTGTTCTGGCTGATCGGTGCCTACGCGCCCGCAGCCTTCCTCGGCCACTTCACGGTGTTCGTGCTCGCCTGCTTCGTCGGCTACATGGTGGTGTGGAACGTCACCCCCGCCCTGCACACACCGCTGATGAGCGTCACCAACGCGATTTCCAGCATCATCGCCATCGGTGCGCTGGTGCAGGTTGCGCCGCCGGTCGATGCGACCGATGGCAGGGGTCTCATCCTCGGCCTCGCGGTCGCCGCGCTCGCGCTCACCGCAGTCAACATGTTCGGCGGCTTCGCCGTCACCCAGCGCATGCTGGCGATGTTCCGAAAATAAGGTGAATAACTATGTCTGAAAGTCTGGCAACTGTTTCATATATCGGCGCGACGATACTTTTTGTTTTGAGTCTCGGCGGCCTGTCCCACCCGGAAACTTCGCGGCGCGGCAACCTCTACGGCATGATCGGTATGGCGCTTGCCGTGCTGGCGACCATCTTCGGGCCGCGCGTCACGATGGCCGGCATCCCGTGGATCGTCGGCGCTATGGTGGTCGGCGGCGGTGTCGGCATCTATGCCGCGCGCGTGGTGAAGATGACGCAAATGCCTGAACTGGTCGCGCTGATGCACAGCCTGGTCGGCCTCGCCGCCTGCCTGGTCGGCTTCGCCAGTTACATCGACCCGTCGGTGCAGCTTGCCGGCGCCGAAAAGGCGATCCACGAAGCCGAAATCTACATCGGCATCCTGATCGGCGCGGTGACCTTCTCCGGCTCGATCATCGCCTTTGGCAAGCTGTCCGGCAAAATCGGCGGCAAGCCGCTGCTCCTGCCCGCGCGCCACTGGATGAACCTGCTCGGCCTGCTGGTGGTGATCGGTTTCGGCTATAAGTTTCTCAACGTGCATTCGGTTGAAGAGGGCATGATCCCGCTGATCGTGATGACCGTGATTGCGCTGCTATTCGGCATCCACATGGTGATGGCAATCGGCGGCGCCGACATGCCGGTGGTGGTGTCGATGCTCAACAGCTACTCCGGCTGGGCGGCGGCGGCGACCGGCTTCATGCTGAACAATGACCTGCTGATCGTCACTGGCGCGCTGGTGGGATCGAGCGGCGCGATCCTGTCCTACATCATGTGCAAGGCGATGAACCGCCATTTCATCAGCGTGATCGCGGGCGGCTTCGGCACCAGCGGCGGCACAGTTGTTGTGGCCAGCGGCGACGCACAACCGGTCGGCGAAGCGGTGCCGGTCAGCGCGGTCGAGACCGCCGAACTGCTGCGCGAAGCCAAAAACGTCATCATCGTGCCGGGCTACGGTATGGCGGTGGCGCAGGCCCAGCACACGGTCTACGAGATCACCAAACACCTGCGCGAAAAAGGCGTCAACGTGCGCTTCGGCATTCATCCTGTAGCAGGACGTATGCCCGGCCACATGAACGTGCTGCTGGCCGAAGCCAAGGTGCCCTACGACATCGTGATGGAAATGGATGAACTCAACGAGGACTTCCCCGACACCGATGTCGCGATGGTCATCGGTGCCAACGACATCGTGAACCCGGCCGCGCAAGACGATCCGAACAGCCCGATTGCCGGCATGCCAGTGCTGGAAGTGTGGAAAGCCAAGACCTCCATCGTGATGAAGCGCAGCATGGCTTCAGGCTACGCGGGCGTGGACAATCCGCTGTTCTACAAGGAGAACAACCGCATGTTGTTCGGCGATGCAAAGAAGATGCTGGACGAAGTGTTCGTCGCGCTGAAAACATAGCTGTAGGGGCGTGATTTATCACGCCCTTATCCATTCATGAGGGCGTGATAAATCACGCCCCTACCGAGCTATTCCATCGTGCGTTAAAACGACGATAATTTTTCCAGTGTAGGGTGCGAATTCATTCGCACTTAAGAAAGCTCATGTGCGGATAAATCTGCACCTACAGGAGCGATGCCATGCCTCACACGAACCTCAACCCAGCCACCAATCAGCTAATTCAAACCTATGCTAGCTGGGACAGTCGCCGTCTGGAACAGGCGCTGGAAAAAACCCATCACGCGCAGCAAGCCTGGGCACAAACAAGCTTTGCGCAACGCGCCGAAGTGCTGCGCAATGCAGTAACGCAATTACGCGCACAGCACGAGCAATACGCCCTCCTCATCACGCAGGAAATGGGCAAGCCGCTGCGCGAAGCCCGCGCCGAAGTCAAAAAATGCACCACGGTCTGCGACTACTACGCGCAGCATGGCGAGGAATTCATGCGCGCCGAGCCGGTGAATTCAGAGGCCAGCAAAAGTTATATCGCCCATCATCCGCTCGGCGTGGTGCTGGCCGTCATGCCGTGGAATTTTCCGTTCTGGCAGGCGTTCCGCGCCGCCGCCCCGGCCCTGATGGCGGGCAACGCGCTGTTGCTGAAACACGCGCCAAATGTGCCGGGATGCGCGCTTGCAATCGAGGCCATCTTCCGCGAATGCGGCTTGCCGGACGGCGTATTTACCAACCTGGTGATCGAAGTCGAGCAGGTGGCAGAAGTCATCGCCAGCCCGCATACCCATGCGGTCACGCTCACCGGATCGGAAGCCGCCGGGCGCAAGGTCGCAGCACTCGCCGGACAGCACCTGAAGAAATGCGTGCTGGAACTCGGCGGCTCTGATCCTTTTATTGTTTTGCACGACGCCGATCTGGAACTGACACTCGACATGGCGCTGGCGTCGCGCTTCATGAATTGCGGGCAGTCCTGCATCGCCGCCAAGCGCTTCATCGTCGTGCCGCAGATCGCGGACGAGTTCCTGCGCGGACTCAAGGCCAGAGTGGAAACGCTCAAGGTAGGCGACCCAATGGATGAGGCCACGCAGATCGGCCCGATGGCGCGCCTCGACCTGCGCGACACGCTGCACAAACAAGTCAGCGATTCCATCGCGCAGGGCGCGGTCGCGGTGACCGGATGCAAACCGGTCGAACACGAAGGATTTTTCTACCAGCCCTCGATCCTCGATCATGTCACTGCCGACACCCGCGCCTGGCACGAAGAACTGTTCGGCCCGGTGGCAACCGTAATCCGCGCCGCAAACGAAGCAGATGCGCTGCGCATCGCCAACGAAACCCGCTTCGGCCTCGGCTCGTCGATCTGGAGCAAGGACACGGCGCGCGCCGAACAGTTAACGGCGCACATCCAGGCCGGCAGCACCTTCATCAATGGCATAGTCAAATCCGACCCGCGCCTGCCCTTCGGCGGCGTAAAGGCTTCGGGCTACGGACGCGAGTTGTCGAGGCTGGGGATGCATGAATTTGTGAACGCAAAGACGGTGTGGGTTCGGTAATATGCATTCCACACTATTTTTAATAGTACAGACCGTTGGGCCTGTTTAATAACGGCGCGCTCAATAACCAACCGCAACACCTTAGATGTTAGATCCCGCTTGACAGCCACTGCCAGTATGAATACTATGAGTAGCATCATGCTGACCCAAGCAAATATCTTTTCTCTGTGCCGTTCTGCCTTTGGCTCTCCGAGCTACGAGGCCGATGGGGTCGCCATCTTTCAGGGTGACTGTTACGAATTGATGCGGCATCTGCCCCCTGAGATTATCAACCTGACGGTAACGTCTCCCCCATACAATATCGGTAAGGAATATGAGAACATACTTTCAGTAACGCAGTATTTGGAATGGTGCGAATCTTGGATTCGAGAGATTCATCGTCTTACAAGGAGTGACGGCACATTTTGGTTGAATCTTGGCTATTTTGAAGTTTCACAGAAAGGCCGCGCTGTCCCCATTCCTTATTTACTTTGGGACAGAACACCCTTCTATCTAATTCAGGAAGTGGTCTGGAATTACGGTGCGGGCGTGGCTTGTCGAAGCATGTTTTCCCCACGGAATGAAAAATTTCTTTGGTACGCAAAAGACGCGATATCATACTGCTTCAATCTTGACGACGTGCGCGACCCCGATGTCAAATATCCGAATCAGAAGAAGAACGGCAAGCTAAAATGCAATCCGCTGGGTAAGAATCCAACTGACGTGTGGCAGTTCCCTAAAGTCACATCAGGCAGGGATAGGAGTTCTGACGAAAGAACTTCTCACCCGGCACAATTCCCAATCGCCGTTATTGACCGGATTATTCGGTGCAGTAGCAACGAAGGAGATGTCATACTTGACCCGTTCATGGGTTCTGGAACAACTGCTGAGGCGGCGCTGAGGAATGGCCGAAAAGTAATTGGCTTTGAGCTTGACCCAAGCTATGCGGAAATCGCAGGACGCCGGATTGAAAATTACTTTGAAGCAAAACGATTTGCTGAGGCTCAGACGGAATTAGCTCTTAGTGTATAGCGTTCTAAACTTCCCCGCGTAGATGTCAGAAGTTAGCCTGGATTGCTGCCCTGTTGCCGCACTCTGGCCAATCCAATCGGCATGATCAAGCCAGCCAAATCGAATAAGCGTAATCTCTGGTTCGCAGTTTTGCGTAGAGAACTTTTCAAAATTGACCGCCAAGTAATACCCAGACTTACTCTTCTTGTCGTTCAGCGCTTCCTGTGCGTAGCTTCTGTTGCCAAAGATTTGAGCACGATGAGAGGATGTCTTAAGCTCAATGGAGAAAGCGTCATCCGGTACATAAACGATATCCTTGTCATTGGCTGCCTTTTCCCCTCGCCACTTCTTTGGGTGCCGTGCAGCGATCTCAAGTGGGATCAACTCATGAAGCAGTGCGCCCATAATCTGAGGTTTTGGAAAAATATCTTTTCCGATTTTGAAGCCGTGAGTACCAATTTCAGAGGTGAAGATAGAGCGCCAAGTATCAAGAACAACGTCAACTATCTCTTTGGGTTTTAGAGGGTGTTGAGAGATCAGCTTGTCTGTAACCGATGCCCACTTGTCGGGCGTAACGTTTTGATACGGTGATTGCAATGCCATTAGCAAATTCCCTCAAGAAGCTTACTCGGAGTCGTTTGCAAGGCATGTGCAATCTTGACAATATTATCAAGACTTACATTTCTCTCACCTCGCTCCACCGACCCAATGTATGTTCGATGCAAACCACTCGCTTCTGCGAGGCCTTCTTGCGATAAACCTCGACCAAGACGAATTTCTCTGACGCGCTGGCCAAAAAACTCTTTTTTAGTTACACGTGACATAGCTGGAGGATGCCTTTATGATGACAATGAATCTACAGATTATAAGTATCATCGCCAGGAGAAATCAGGGACGAACCCTGAGGTTTCCCCTCAAATTCATGTTCCATGGCAAGCCTTCCAAGCATGTTGATGGGAGCTATTTGGGGTCAGAGCTATTTGGGTTCAGCATCGCCTTTTTTTGCCTAGTCGTGCCAAGCAATATCTCAAATAGCCAGCCGGTTACAAAATGTAACCGACTGAAACATCCCGACCTGCCATCCATGAGCAAGGAGCCCTGACCATGCAACCCCAGCCAGCCATCTTTGAAGAGCATGAAATCCGCCGTGTGTATGACGAGGCGACGGAAACCTGGTGGTTTTCGGTGGTGGACATTGTGCAGGTGCTCACGCAACAGCCGGATTACCAGACCGCCAGAAAATACTGGAACAAGCTGAAAGAGCGACTGGGCAAAGAAGGCAGTGAGTCGGTGACAAATTGTCACCGACTGAAATTGCCTGCCGCAGACGGCAAAAATTACCTTTCCGATGTCGCCACCGCCGAAACGCTATTGCGGCTGGTGCAGTCCGTGCCCAGCCCGAAGGCCGAGCCGATCAAGCTGTGGCTGGCGAAGGTGGGCTACGAGCGGATGCAGGAGATGGCCGACCCCGCCCGTTCGCTGGATCGCGCCCGCGAGACCTGGCAGAAACACGGGCGCAGCGAGAAATGGATACAGCAGCGCATGACCGGGCAGGAGACGCGCAACAAGCTGACCGATTATTGGGCGAACCACGACATCAAGGAGGGCGAGGAATACGCGATCCTCACCAATATCATCCATCAGGAGTGGGCCGAGGTGGACGTGAAGGCACACAAGACGATGAAGGGCTTAAAGTCGCAAAACCTGCGCGACCACATGAGCGAGGCGGAGCTGATTTTCACCGCGCTGGCGGAATTGTCCACGCGCCAGATCGCCGAGAGCACGGAAGCCACGGGTATGAACGAGAACGAGGCGGCGGCGAAAACTGGCGGCGGTATTGCCAAAAGAGCGCGGCTTGAACTGGAAGGCAAGACGGGCAAGAAGGTGATTTCGTCAGCAAATTATTTGCCTCCCGTCAGAAAGAAATTAGGGCGAAAAACACCATGAGTCCGCTGATGAAACCAACAGATACCTGCAACCGTGCCCGGCGAAATGATCACAACCGCCCGAATCGCGAGGGAAAGCTTTCAGCGCTGACTTTTGCGGTGAAGGAATTAAACGGGCCAGCGTCAAGCTAAATTGGGGCTGCCACGCCGAGGCCCATCTCCAGGATAATAAAAACAGGGGACAGCACTAAAAAGTCATGCGAGAATCGGTGGCGATTCCGGTTGCAGAACATGAACCCTGCTGCCCCCTGCGAGGGGAGGAATTCCGGGAGTTTTGTGCTAATGAATCATTCGGGCTAAATCTTCAAAGCGAGCGAGAAGACAACGGTCAATACACCCGCGATAGCAACCAGTGGAAGGAAGTAATGTCTGAATTGCGTCAACCTGTCTATCTCGATAGCCAAGGCGGTGATGATGACGCCGATAATCGTAGTGGTCATTTGTGAGTCCTCTATTGCCTATAGCAAAATTGCTTTCGGTTCCCTTATTTATTCGCCTTTGAACTTTTCTAAAAACGCCGACTTGTTGTGCCGGGATATTGATGTTTTGCCCCTCACAATGTCAAAGCCTGCGAGACGAACGGCCAAGCCTTTGGATAACCGGCAGATTTGCGGGATGGACGGTCGATTTCCCGCATGAACGGTGTATATAAGACCTCGGTTCAAGCCATAGAGTTCACCGAAAATGTCAGAACTTACCGCCTTTCGCGCCAACTGCTTTTTCCGGGATAATCCTGATACAACCCATCCAGCGAGCCTGCTTATGAAACCAGACGATACCTGCAATGCCTTTGTGCCCGGCGAGATAATTACGGTCGCCCCGAAGCGCGAGGGAAAACTTTCATCGCTGACTTTTGCGGTAAAGGAGCTTTACGATGTCGAAGGTTTCGTCACGGGAGCCGGCAATCCGCGCTGGAAAGACGCACACCTGGCGGCGCAGAAAACCGCGCCCGCCGTCGAAATGCTGTTGAACGAGGGCGCCACGCTGCTCGGCAAGACCATTTCGGACGAGATGGCGTTTTCCCTCGACGGCGAGAATTTCCACTATGGCACCCCACTGAATACCAAATGCCCGAACAGGATTCCGGGCGGCTCTTCCAGCGGTTCGGCGGCGGCGGTCGCGGGTGGCCTGGTGGATTTCGCGCTGGGTACCGACACCGCCGGCTCGATGCGCATCCCTGCTTCGTATTGCGGCATCTACGGTTTCCGCCCGACGCATGGCGCCGTTTCGCTGCAAGGCGTGCACCCGATGGCGCCGAGCTTCGATACGGCCGGCTGGTTCGCCCGCACACCGGACATGCTGGCAAGAGTGGGGGGCGTGCTGCTCGGCCGCGACATCCCGGAGTTCAAGGCCGACAAGTTCTTGATCGCACGCGACCTGTTCGACACTAAAAACCCAGACATCGCTGAAAAATACGACGCCTTCCTCCGCAGCCTGTCCGGGCTGCCTGTCGAAATCGTCGAGGTCGAACTGGGTAAACCGGATTTCACAACCTGGATCGAAGCGCTGCGCAATATCCAGTGGTGGGAATTAAACCAGGCGCACGGCGCATGGGTGTCCCAAAATCTCGATGCCTTCGGTGCGGAAATCGGCGGCAGGCTGGAAAAGATTTCCGTTGTCACACGAGGCGAGATGGAGGAAGCGAGGCTGGCCAGGAAGCGGTTGACTGCGCAGATCGAAACTCTCATTTCCCCCGGCACCATCATTGTTTTTCCGACCGCTCCCGGCATTGCACCCTTAAAGGGTCGCTCCATAGACGAAGCGCGGGCATCGCGCCTCGGCACGATGCGGCATACCTGCATCGCCGCCGTGGCCGGGCTGCCGCAGGTCTCGATGCCGCTGCTGGAACAGGACGGCTGCCCGCTCGGCATATCCTTCATGGGTGCGCGAGGTCAGGATGGCCAGCTTCTGGCGGCTGCCCGGATTCTCGGAAATGGCTTGCCGGGGTAATGAACTTTCCGGGTTAAAATGCCACTTATCACAGAGCGAACCCAATTTATTGATGGAGCCCTTATGCCTCTTGCCCCTTATCTCGACACCAAACCCGCTCTCGGCGCGCGTGTCTATGCCCATTCCTCCTGCCAGATCATCGGCGATGTAACCATCGGCGACGACAGTTCGGTCTGGTGCAACACGGTATTGCGCGGCGATGTGAACCGCATCGTGATCGGAAAGGGCAGCAACGTGCAGGATCTCACGATGGGGCATGTCACCCACAAATCGCCCGGCAAACCGGACGGTTCACCCTTGCTGATCGGCGACTATGTGACGGTCGGGCATTCCGCCGTTCTCCACGGCTGCACGATCGGCAACGAATGCCTGATCGGAATGGGCTCGGTCATCCTGGACGACGCCGTTATTCCAGACCGTGTCATGATCGGCGCAGGCAGCCTGGTTCCGCCGGGCAAGATGCTGGAGAGCGGGATGCTTTATGTGGGGAGGCCCGTCAAGGTCGTGCGCCCGCTGACACCCGAAGAAATTGCTAATCTGAGATACTCGGCAGAGCATTACATTCAGACAAAAAATAACTACTTGAATCATCAGGGGTAAACATTCGGCATATGGTAGCTATGCAATTAACCCGATTGACCTGCGTCATGGTTTGCCAGCGTAATTCCCGTTTATACTGCGACGGATCAAGTATTTAAAACATCCAGAGCGGATAGCCGGTCGGATTCCGGCATCCGCCCTGAAACATGTATATTTTAGACAACACTATTCAGTACAATACGTACAACTATGCTAGCCGTCAGGATCGGCGTTTGCGGACGGCATGCCCCCAATTCTGTATATCTGAGGAGTAGCAAATGCAAGGCACAACCAAAAACGATCTGATCGTCCGGATCGGCGGCGAAGGGGGCGAAGGCGTCATCTCGGTCGGCGATTTCATCACCCAGGCGTGCGCGCACGCCGGGCTCGACGTTTACACTTTCAAGACTTTCCCGGCCGAAATCAAGGGCGGTTACGCCATGTATCAGGTGCGCGCCAGCACCGAGCACCTGTACAACCAGGGGGACATTTTCGATGTCCTGTGCGCCTTCAACGGCGAAGCCTACAACATGAACCGCGCCTTTCTCAGGCCGGGCACCGCCGTCGTTTACGACAGCCCCGGCGACTTCGACCCCGAAATTCCGCCCGGCGTGCACGCTTATCCGATTCCCATGACGCACACGGCCAAGGAGATGATGAATCCGCGCGCCAAGAACATGGTGGCGATGGGAGCATTGTCGATCCTGTTTAACATCCCCGTGGAATCCCTGCGCGAAGTGATCTCCGCCAAGTTCACGCGCAAGGGCGAAGACGTGGTCAAGGGCAACCTGGCGGCTTTCGAGCGCGGCCGCGAGCTGGCGACGGCGCTGCAAAAGACCGACCCGTGGACGATAGGGTCGCCGAAGTCGAAACAGGATGTCATCGTGATGTCCGGCAACAACGCCATCGGCCTCGGCGCGCTGATCGCGGGACTGGATTTCTTTTCCGCCTACCCGATCACACCGGCGACTGAAGTCGCGATCTATGTGGCGAAGCACCTGCCCAAACGCGGCGGCACCCTGATCCAGGCCGAGGACGAAATCGCTTCCATCTCCCAGGTCGTCGGCGCATCCTACGCGGGCAAGAAGGCGATGACTTCCACTTCCGGGCCGGGCCTGGCGCTGATGAGCGAGATGCTGGGCATGGCGTTCATGGCCGAACTGCCCTGCGTGGTGGTCGACGTGCAGCGCGGCGGCCCCTCCACCGGCCTGCCGACCAAACACGAGCAGTCCGACCTGTTCCTGGCGATCCACGGCGCGCATGGCGATGCCGGGCGTATCGTGCTGTCGGTGGAAAACGTGCAGGACTGCATCGACCTGACCGTCCTGGCGTTCAACCTCGCGGAGAAGTACCAGTGCCCAGTCATTCTGCTGTCCGACGGTTCCCTGGCATTCTCGACACAAAACGTGCCCTACCCGGATCCGGACAGCTACACCCTGGTAGAGCGCGCGCGCTGGGACGGCGAAGGCGAATACCATCGCTACCGACTGACCGAAAACGGCATCTCGCCGATGACCGATCCGGGCACGCCGGGCGGCATGCATATCGCCACCGGCCTCGAGCATAACGAGGCCGGCCTGCCCAGCTACACTTCGGCAAACCACGAGGCGATGCAGGCCAAGCGTTTCCGCAAGCTCAAGGGCGTGGTCAACGATGTCGCCCCTGCCGAAGTGGATGCCGTGCACGGCGCGGGCATTGCGGATATCGGCATCATCGCCTGGGGCAGCACCATCGGCGTGGTGCGCGAAGCCCTGCAACGGCTGCGCGCCGAGGGCTACAGCGTCAAGGGCTTCTACCCCAAGCTGTTGAACCCCCTGCCGGCGCAGCAGTTCGAGGCTTTCGGCGCATCGTGCAAACGGCTGCTGCTGCCCGAAGTCAACTTCCAGGGACAGCTCGCCCATTTCGTGCGCGCGGAGACCTCGCTACGCCCCGAGTCCTATACCATTTGCGGCGGAATGCCCTTCACGCCTGAAATGATCGTAAACAAAGTCAAGGAGATACTGGCATGAATGCGCCCCTTCAACCGCATACCCATTTCCATAAGGTCGAACTCAAGCCCAAGGATTACAAGGACGAGGCCACACCTTCGTTCTGGTGCGCCGGCTGCGGCCACTACGGCGTGCTGACGGGACTGCTGCGCGCGCTTTCCGAAATCGGTGTCGACCCGAATTTCCTGGTGAGCGTTTCGGGAATCGGCTGTTCCTCGCGCCTGCCCTACTTCGTCAATTCGTACAAGATGCACACGCTGCACGGTCGCGCCGGCCCGGTGGCGACCGGCGTGCATCTGGCGCGCCCCGATCTTGCCGTGGTGGTCAGCGGCGGCGATGGCGACGGCTTCTCCATCGGCGGCGGCCATATGCCGCACCTGGCGCGCAAGAATATCAACGTCACCTACATCCTGATGGACAACCATGTCTACGGGTTGACCAAGGGGCAATGCTCGCCCACTTCGCGCGAGGAGATGAAAGCCGCCGTCACCCCGTACGGCGGCATGGAAGAGCCGCTCGACCCGATCCTGTACATGCTCACCTATGGCGCGACCTATGTCGCCCAAGCCTTTGCCGGCAACGCCAAGCTGGGGGCGCAACTCATCAAGGAGGGCATGGAGCACAAGGGCTTCGCCTTCATCAACCTGCTTTCCCAGTGCCCGTCATTCAACGAACTCGACACGGCGGTGGCCTTCAGGAACGCCTGCGACCAGGTCGATCCTGCCCACGACGTGAGCGACCTGGCTGCCGCAATGCAGGTAGTCAATGCGGCAAAGAAGGCATGCCGTATCCCGACCGGCCTGCTATACAGGACCGAGCGCCCCACCCTCGATCAGCGCATGGCCGAACTGGTCAAACGCGTCGGTGGGTACAAGGATTACGACCTGAGAAAAATCATCGACCTCGCGCGCCCATAATAGAAAATTAACATGTCGATAACGACACATGAAAAAGGTCGGCCAGCCGCCCTGACCGTCAACGGCCTTGCTATCGAGGCATCCACGGACATGACCCTGGTCGAGGCCGCCTGGCACGGCGGTGTGCCGCGCATAACCAACATCGGCTGCATGGAAGGCGTGTGCGGCTCCTGCCGCGTGATGCTGCGGCGCGGCAAGGAAGTATCGGTGGGCCTTGCCTGCCAGACCTTCGTCGAAGACGGCATCGAGGTTGTGTTCATGCCGCCGGCCTCGGTGCCCCAGCACCATTACGACATCGGCGACCTCAAGGACGGCTGGGACATCCATGCGCGCTTCCACAAGATTTTCCACGAAGCGGCGCGCTGCCGCCATTGCCACGGCTGCGTCGCGGCCTGCCCCAAGGGCATCAAGGTCGAGGACGGCGTGGCGCAGGCTGCGGCGGGACGCTACCGCGAGGCGGGAGAAACTTTTTTCGAATGCATCATGTGCGAACTGTGCGATGCCGCCTGCCCGGAGCTGATCGCCCCGGCACATGTGGGCCTGTTCAGCCGTCGCGTGACGGCACACTTCCACCTGCGCCCGCCCAACCTGATCCACCGCCTGGAGGAGTTGCGCCAGGCGCGCACGGCCACACCACAGGATAAAAAAGACGATGAGTAACGGCATCCCACTGCCCGAGGCGCTGGCGCGCTACCGCCCCGACGCGGAGCTTGGGCCGCTCCCCGAGCCGGGCGATATCGATACGCTGCTCAACACCTACCACCCCGATCACCTGCGCGACAGCGTGGTCAAGCTGACGGTGGGCGCCAATGCGGGCGACCCTTGCCAGCGCGAACTGGCCGACCTGTTGCAGGCCGAGGCCTTCATCGACGAGGCCGACCTGGCCGGTACGCCGGTGGCCGACGTGGATGTGCTGGTGATCGGCGGCGGCGGTGCGGGCTGCGCGGCGGCGCTGGCGGCGGCGGAAAACGGCGCGCGCGTGCTGCTCGCCACCAAGCTGCGCCTCGGCGACAGCAACACGGTGATGGCGGAAGGCGGCATCCAGGCCGCCATCGAACCGGACGACTCGGTGCAGCGGCATATCCAGGACACCCTGCGCGGCGGCCACCATGCCGCCAATCCGGCGCTGGTGTCCGCGATGACCGGGGACGGCCCGGAGGTGCTGCGCTGGCTGATCGACCAGGGCATGCAATTCGAGCAGACTTCCAGCGGCGATCTGCACACGCGCCGCGCGGGCGGCATGAGCACCGCGCGCCTGGTGCATTGCCGCGACTACACCGGCCTGGAGATGATGCGCGTGCTGCGCGAGGCCGTGATTCAGCACCGCAGCATCGAAGTCTGCGAGCAAAGCCCAGCGGTCGAACTACTGTCCAATGAAGTCGGGCAGAAATGCGTCGGCGCAGTGCTCACCTCGATGCTGGACGGTCGGTTGCGCATCGTGCGCACGCGCTCGGTGATCCTCGCGACCGGCGGGCTGGGGCGCCTGCACCTGAACGGTTTCCCGACCTCCAACCATCTCGGTGCGACCGGCGACGGACTGGTGCTGGCATACCGCATCGGCGCGCGCCTGTGCGACCTGGATTCCTTCCAGTACCACCCGACCGGCCTGCTGCACCCGTCCCACCTGGCGGGCAAGCTGGTGACCGAAGGCGTGCGCGCGGCGGGCGCACTGCTGGTGAACGGTCTCGGCAACCGTTTTATCGACGAGCTCCAGCCGCGCGACGTGGTATGCGCCGCCATCCTGCGCGAATGCGGCGAGGGGCGCGGCATCCGCATCGACGAGCAGCGCGTCGGCGTATGGCTCGACACACCGCGCCTGGAACAAGCACAGCCGGGCATGCTGGAAAAGCAATTCCCCAACTTGATGGCACGCACCCATGTTGCGGGCGTCGATCCGCGCCGCGAACCGCTGCTGGTTCACCCGACCCTGCACTACCAGAACGGCGGCGCGGTCATCGATGTCAACGGCGCCACCACGGTGCCCGGCTTGTATGCGGTGGGCGAGGTCGCGGGCGGCATCCACGGGCGCAACCGCATCATGGGCAACGCGTTGCTCGAAATCATCAGTTTCGGGCGTCGCGCCGGCGCGGCGGCCACCGCCAACCGCGACCGCGGCCCGAAGAAAGTCACCCTGGAACACGTGAACCGGTTGCGCCGCGCCCTGACCCTCGCCGGACTGCCGATGACGCAACGGACACCACGGGTATTGCCGGCTTACGCAGCGGGAGGCGCATGGAACCGCTGATCGTCGAAACGCCCCCGGTAGGCGCATCCCAGGTGCTGCTCCATGCGGAGCGGCGCGTCGGTGCCGACATGGAGCGCTGGCGCAGTGCCGGCGGCGGCGCAGCGGTGGCGCGCGCCATGCAGGATCCGGCAGCCATACGCGAGGAAGTGCGCTTGGCCGAGTTGCGCGGTTTGGGCGGCAGCGGCTTTCCCGCCTGGCGCAAGTGGGAGGCGGTCGCCGCCGAAGCGCCCAAGCCGGGCAAATACCTCATCGTGAACGGCAACGAGGACGAGCCGGGCACATTCAAGGATCGCCTGTTGCTGGAAGAAACGCCGTTCCAGGTGATAGAGGGCGCCGTGGTGACGGCGCTGGCGGTCGGCGCCAACCGCGTCATGTTCTATATCAATCCCGACCTGACCCGCTCGCTGGCGGCGATGAAGGCGGCACTCAAACAATGGCATTCCTCGGAGTTTCCGGTGCAGACCTCGGCTGCGCTCGGTATGCCGCTGGAACTCGTGCTGCTGCCCGGCTCCGGGCACTACATTGGCGGCGAGGAAACCGCTTCACTGGAATGGGTCGAGGGGCGTTTTCCGTTCCCGCGCGGCAAGCCGCCCTATCCGGCGCAATCGGGCGTGCATGGCTGCCCCACCCTGATCAACAACGTCGAAACCCTGGCCAACGTACCGCACATCGCGGTGCAGGGTGCCGCGTGGTTCCGCGCGCTCGGCAAGGCGCCCGGCACCGGCACCAAGCTGTATTCGCTGAGCGGCGACGTGTTGTATCCCGGCGTATTCGAGCTGCCGATGGGCACGCCGCTGCGCGAGCTCATATTCACCCATGGCGGCGGCCTGTTGTCCGGCAAGCCGCCCAAAGCGGTGTTCACCGGCGGGCCGTCGAGCACGCTGCTGACTGCCGCCGATCTCGATGTGGCGATGGATTTCGACTCGCTGCGCGCGCGCGGCGCCAACCTCGGCACCGGCGCGATGATCGTGATTTCGGAAGGCACCGGCATCGTCAAGCGCGTGGCCGAATACGAGCGCTTCTTCGCCCATTCCTCGTGCGGCCAGTGCAACTCGTGCAAGGTTGGCACCGCCACCATGAGCCGCCTGCTCGACCGCATCGACACCGGACGCGGCACCGCAGCCGACCTGACCACGCTGGAAAACCTCTGCGCCATGCTGCCCGGCAGCGGCCGCTGCCACCTCATCAACGGCGCCGTGCAACTGCTCGACAGCGCCTTCCACCACTTCCACGACGAGTTCAAGCAGGCGCTGCGTTAATCCGCAGGGCGGGTTCTACCCGCCGCCAAAAAAACAAGCTGGGCGTTGCCAGACCCACATTTTGTCCCCACCGACCGCAATCACGCAGATTCCTGTACTCCCCTTTTTCGTTACACGCCGATTCTTGAGCAAAAGCCTGATATTGGGCATTCATCGCACCGGGGAGCGTTCGGTGTGCAAATCTCGCGCCCGAGTGAAATCATATTCACATGTAGCGAGTGGCGCAGCTCGGGCGGGATTTTGGATTGCAGGCGATCCATATCGCGCGGCGCGCAGTGCTTGTCTTTCTGCGTCGGCCTGACCCAGCCGAGACGCCGGGCGATGCGCCAGCAATGCGTGTCCACGGGAAAAACCTGCCTGCCCAGCGAATACATCAAAACACAACGCGCGACTTTCTTGCCGACTCCCGGCAGCGACAACAAGAAGGCTTCGGCGTCCTCGTTGCTCATTTTGCGCAACGGCTTCAGCGTCGGCTCGCCGAACTCTTCCACGATGACATCGAGAAGATCGCGGATCGCCTTTGCCTTCTGGTTCGACAGCCCGCCGCTGACGATAGGCCGCGCAATATATTCGGCGGGCGCTTCGGCAATCTGGTAATGGGTGGGGAAGGTTTCTTTCAGCGAACGGAAAGTGCTGCGGTAACTCGCCTCGCCCGTCTTGGTGCTGCAAATGATGAACAGCAATTCGTCCAGCGGGTTTTTCAGGTTGTAGTGGTTGAAGTCACGGTAGCGGTTTTTCAGCGCAGCCGCAACGTCCTGAACTGTTAGAGGATATTTTGGCGAGGCCATATTTTGTAGATGCCCAAAGAGTCTCGCGGGGCTCATTTCAAAAATTGTGCGGGAGTCAAAATTGGAATACCTTGCCACGGGTTCAACACCAGCAAATCAGCATCACTGGATACCAGCACCTGCGCAGAACAGGACAAGGCCAGCGCCAGAAATTTGTCATCGCGCGGGTCGCGGCATGCACCTTCGGAGGCACGTTCACTTTTTATGTCGATTTCCTACAAGCGCGAGTGCTTGGACACCAACGCCCAAAAGTCCAGCCATTTTTGTCACGATGCACAACGGTCAAACCTGGAGCGCTGCAACACCTCATACAATTCATTCAACGTGGCACGGCTCACGCAGAGATCATAGATGCCGACAGCGGCCAAAAACGCCTGTCGTGGCACTGAGTCGGGACGCAATACCGCGCCGACCAGAGTGCTTGTATCCAGAACAACCAGCCGCCTATCGCTCACCGTGACTCTTTCACCATGCGCGTCACATCTTCATCTGTCAGCTCCCGTGCAGCAGTCGTGAGCATTGCATCGGCCTTGGCAAAATAGGCTTCAAACTCCACTACGGCAGTGCCTCGCTTGCGGCGTGCATCCTGCAAATCTCGCATATCTTGCGGCGAAACAACAAACGCCACCGGGCGACCGCGCCGGGTGATCGTGATCGGCTCGCGCTGCGCGTTATCCAGCAACTCGCCAAAATGGTTCTGGGCTTCAACAGACGTAACAGTTCTCATGGCAATACTCCTTTAACTAGCTAATATGTACATTATAGACAAAATTAGCTTTCCTGCAATGGCTGCACTGCGCACTTCGAATTCCGCCGGGCAGACCAGGACACCCTCTTGGGCATCGTTGACATCGCTCTTTCTACCAGGCACAGCACGCGCTTCACGCGCGTTGGCAAGAATGACACTGATGCCGCGTGACTCAAGAACTTCGTATGCGGCGACCCAATAAACACCGGTCGACTCCATCGCGACTGTTTTGATGTCAAGCTCGATCAGTTAATCTGAATTTTATCCTCAGTTAAGAAATACGTTTTTCGGGGGCAAGGCCAGTATCGGCGGGTACTGTGTTCAGCGTATTGCTGCCTGGTGAAAATACGTAGCGACCCGCTTCAGGAGCATATCCTCATGCTCCCGCCTACAGCCTTTCCCTGAGGAGAGTCGATGGTTTTTGCTGATTTGCCAGCCCCATACGCCGCGCTAAAGTAGGCCTTGCACCTGCTGCACTGCTGCACCTGCTGCACCTGCTGCACCGCTTGGCGCGCGGGCGCGGCATGAGATTGCGGGAGATACGCCCGGTCACAATAACTGCCGAGGAGATGAGCTATGGACAAGGAAATGGTGCTTAAAACTCTTAACCGCATTCTGGAGCTGGAGTTGGCCGGCGTGGTGCACTACACCCATTACGCCTTGATGATATATGGCTACAACCGTATTCCCATTGTCGACTGGTTGCAGAAGCAGGCCGACGAAGGGCTGGTTCACGCCCGCCAGGCGGGCGAACTGGTGACAGGTCTGGGCGGGCATCCGTCCCTGGGTATCGGGTCACTGCTGGAAACTCACACCCATGACATTGGCGCTATCCTGCGCGAATCGCTGGCGCACGAAGCCGAGGCGCTGCAAGCATATTATGAATTGCTTGGTCTTGCGAAGGACCAAGATATCCGGCTCGAAGAATATGCCCGCAGCATGATTTTCGCAGAAACTGCGCATCAGGACGCGGTGAATAAAATGCTGCGCACCCCTGGGCAGTTGGGATCATTTGTCATGGAAGGCCAGATTATGTAACGGTGTTGCCCGGTTTTCGGGCTGGCAATCTTTCCTTTTGCCTTCCTGAAGAAATAGCCACGCCGCTAGCCTGAAGCGCAGGCTCAACTGCCGTCCGGGTCTGCCGAAGCATCGGCGTACTCCATCTGCTCGGCCATTGCCGGATGGAGGTATTTGCCAGTTTTGATAGTTTGCCGGATAGCTTCGAGCAGAACCTGCGGCGGCCGTTCCTTGCTGATATAACCGGAAGCGCCCGCACTCATCACGCGCATCACGAACGGAATTTCGTTGTGCATGCTGAGCACCAGAATAGGCAGGTCGGGATAGGATTCCTTGATGCGCCCGATCAACTCTTCGCCGGATATGCCGGGCATGGTCATGTCGAGCAACAACAGGTCGGCGGAGGTGGAGCGCAATTTTTCCAGAAGCTCGGTGCCGCTGGCAGCTTCGGCGACTACTTCGATGCCCGGCGTCATTCCCAGGTAATTAACTAACCCGGCGCGAACCAGTTCGTGGTCATCGGTTACTAACAGGCGAATTGTCATGGTTGCGAACCTGCCGAATGTTAGTGGTGGACACTCTTGTCCAAAACAGATTCTGAACGTTGGGTCATCCTCAGGTGTAATGTATTGGTGAATCGCCAAACCCACCATCACATTGACCGAAGGA
>MGXA01000082.1 GCA_001801215.1 Gallionellales bacterium RIFCSPLOWO2_02_FULL_59_110
AACCTGTCGGTGTCGGTTGCGACGTTCAAGATGGACGGCCGCGCGACCGGCACGGCTGTTGCGCGCCGCGAGACAGCGCCAGCCGCACACCATGCCGCGTCCGCCCGGCCCGGCGCTCCGGCGCGCAAGGGTACGGCTGTCGCCCGGGTCGCACCGGCCAGGTCGCCTGCACCCAAGCCCAGGGCCAAGCCGCAGGCGGACGACGATGGCGAGTGGGAAGAGTTTTGATTTGGCTGCTCCCTTCTCACGCTTGCGGGAGAAGGGAGCAGGCTCGGCAGGCGTAGCGCGAGAACCCTATTCGGCGGTTGGCTATACATAGCCATCCGGTCAAGTGATCGAGAGCAGCGCCCGCCAAGTCTTTGCTTGGCGTGAAATTTGCGCGGCGACGAATTATACCCCTCGCCCTCCGGGATAACCGTCAGTTGCGCTACCTGAGGGGGAATGAACGTGGCGCGGACTATTTCATCATTTGGGGCGGCCTGCGCCATGATCGTTAACGCTGCGTTCATCCGTCCCGCGAGGAAGCATGTAAGCTCCGGCAATGTTGCATAAGTTATGATTTGCAATGCCGTGTGCTGGCCGTTAGTTGGCGATGTCGCTATGCGGTTTTACTAACGACCAACAACTATCGACTAACGACTGTTTTAGGAAACCATGAACACCAATCTTCAACATGGCGGTCGCGACCGTGAATTTGTATTTACGGGCAAGGATTTTGAGCGGGTACGGCAGTTGATTTATGAACATGCCGGAATCTCGCTCAATCCGTCCAAGCAGGATATGGTATACAGCCGCTTGGCGCGCCGCCTGCGCGCGACCGGCATCAATAATTTCAAGGATTATCTGGCATTGCTGGAAAGTAACGACGAGGTCGAGTGGCAGGCATTCGTCAATGCCCTCACCACCAACCTGACATCATTCTTCCGCGAGCCGCACCATTTTCCGCTGTTGGCCGAACATGCGCTCAAGCAAAAGGGGAAGCATCCCGTTTTGCTGTGGTGTTCGGCATCGTCGACCGGGGAGGAACCCTACTCGATGGCGATGACCGTGGTGGACGCATTCGGCAGCTTTACACCGCCGGTGACCATTGTCGCTACCGATCTGGATACCAATGTGCTGGCCAAGGCGGAAGCGGGCGTTTACCCAATCGAGCGCGTCGAAAAACTCCCCGATGATTTGGTAAAGCGTTTTTTCCTCAGGGGCGCGGGCGCGCAAGCCGGCTTTGTGCGGGTGAGGCCTGAGCTGCGCGCGATGATTACTTTTCGGCAGGTGAATTTGCTCAGCGATGAGTGGCATATCCGCGGCCCGCTCGATGCGATTTTTTGCCGCAATGTGATGATCTATTTCGACAAGGCGACACAACTCAAGATACTGGAGCGGTTTGCGCCGTTGTTGCAGCCGGATGGTTTGCTGTTCGCCGGGCATTCGGAGAGCTTCCATAATGCCGGACATGTGTTCAGTTTGCGCGGCAAGACGGTGTACGAATTGGCCAAACCAAAATTGCATGTACCTCATCGTGCGCCAATATAATCCGGCTGGCTCGACCTCACACCCGTCAAGGGACGACGCGGCATGACCGAGCATGGCTATGAAGAAGTCTTGGCGCCGAACCTGTATTACGACCGGCAGCACAATGCCGAGGCGGCCAAGATATTGCCCGGCGAATATTATGCGACGGCGCGCGACATGCTGCTGGTGACGGTGCTCGGCTCCTGCGTCTGCGCGTGCATCCGCGACAAGGTCAGCGGGGTCGGCGGGATGAATCATTTCATGCTGCCGGACAGCGGCCAGGACCAGAACAATCCGCTGGGCGCATCGGCGCGCTATGGCGCTTATGCGATGGAAGTACTGATTAACCAGTTGTTCAAGATGGGTGCGAAGCGCGGCAATCTCGAGGCGAAAGTATTCGGCGGCGGCGCGGTGTTACGCGGTTTCACCGTCGCCAACATCGGCGAAAAAAATGCCGATTTTGTGCTGAAATTTCTCAATATGGAAAAGATCCCCGTTGTCGCGCAGGACTTGCTCGATATTTACCCGCGCAAGGTGTATTTTTTTCCGCAAACAGGGCTGGTCAGGGTGAAGAAACTGAGAAGGGTGCATAACGATACGATTATAAGCCGCGAATCCGAATACGTGACGCGGCTGCATTTCGCCAGAGTGGAAGGCGATGTGGAATTGTTTACTTGAGGGTTGGTCGAACGATGGCAAGCATGGGAAACCGGAAAATAAGAGTATTGGTGATTGACGATTCCGCGCTGATCCGCAGCGTGATGAAGGAGTTGATCGACCGGGAAAAGGATATGGAATGCGTGGGCGCGGCACCCGACCCGCTGGTTGCGCGCGAGATGATCAAGGCGCTCAATCCCGACGTGCTGACGCTGGACGTCGAAATGCCCAAAATGGACGGGCTGGACTTTCTGGAGCGGCTGATGCGCTTGCGCCCGATGCCCGTGGTGATGGTGTCGACGCTGACCGAGCGCGGCTCGAATATCACCTTTCGCGCGCTGGAGCTGGGCGCTGTCGATTTTGTTTCCAAGCCGAAAATGGATATTGCGCGCGGCATGGAAGAATATGCCATCGATATCACGGACAAGATACGTGCTGCGGCACAGGCGCATGTGCGTAAAACTGTCGCTGCGCCGGTAATCCAGGAAAAGTTTTCGGCGGATGCGATTCTGCCCAGTGTCGCGGGGCGGTTTTCCTCCACCGAGAAGCTAATCATCATCGGCGCGTCGACCGGCGGCACGGAGGCGATCAAGGAGGTGCTGACCCGCTTGCCGGCGGATGTGCCGGGTATTCTGGTGACCCAGCATATGCCGGAAAATTTCACCAAATCGTTTGCGGATCGCCTGAACAGCCTGTGCAAGATTTCGGTCAAGGAAGCGGAGCATAACGAACGCGTCCTGCCGGGACACGCCTACATCGCGCCGGGACACTCGCATTTGCTGCTCAAACGCAGCGGGGCGAACTATATGACCGAGTTGAACCAGGGGCCGCCGGTAAATCGCCATCGCCCCTCGGTGGATGTATTATTCCGTTCGGCGGCCAATGTCGCCGGCGCGAATGCCATGGGGGTCATACTCACCGGCATGGGCAAGGACGGCGCGCAAGGCTTGCTGGAAATGAAGCAGGCAGGATCGTTTACCATCGCGCAGGACGAAGCGAGTTGCGTGGTGTTCGGCATGCCCAGAGAGGCTATTGCGGTGGGCGGCGCATGTGAGATACTGCCGTTGCAGAATATTGCGCGCCGCGCGCTGGAATATCTGGCATCGCACAGCGGCAAGAGCAATCGTGTTTAATTATTTTAATCGGGGGAGTGAAAATGTCTATCAGTGTGCAAATTCTGGACAAGGCGGGGCGCATCGCCATGTCTGGCCGCTTCGATTTTCAGGTGCATCGCGAATTCAAGGAGGCATATACCCCGCTACTCGACAATCCTGCCGTACACGAAATCGAGATCGAAATGAGCAAGGTGGATTATCTGGACAGTTCGGCGCTGGGCATGTTGATGCTGTTGAACGAGCGAGCCAGAACGGCCAGCAAACCGGTCACGCTGCTGAATACTTCCGGCGTGGTATCCCAGGTATTGGGGGTCGCCAATTTCAGCAAGATTTTCAACATAAAACAACTGGGTTAGGCAACAGATGGCATAGGGCAGAAAACGGAAGCGCCGTTGCGGCTGCCCGCATCTTTTTAAGCGGTATAACGCAGCGCGACCCCAGGATTCTGCCCTCTGCACCCTTATTCGATAAACGATCATGCGGTTAAATTTACCAGCCCCCAACATCGAGTTCGCATTGCCTGACGGGTTGGTGATTGTCTCGAAAACCGATCTCAAGGGCGTCATCACCTACTGCAACAGCGCATTCGTCGAGGTAAGCGGGTACAGCCGCGACGAACTCATCGGCACGTCGCACAATATCGTGCGCCACCCCGGCATGCCGGTGGAGGCGTTTGCCGACCTGTGGAAAACCATCAAGGCCAATAAGCCTTGGCAAGGAGTCATTAAAAACCGGCGCAAGGATGGCAGTTTCTACTGGGCGGTGTCCAATATCACGCCGCTGCTGGAAAACGGCAGGACGGTCGGCTATGTCGCGTTCCGCTATAAGGCTACGCCAGAACAAATTGCCGCCGCTTCGGACGCCTACCAGAAAATTCGCGAGGGATCGTCCGGACTGCGCATCGAGGAAGGCCATATCCTCAAGATCAAGAGCCCGCTGCTGCGCTGGCTGAGCTCCGCCAGCATCAAGGCGCGTTTGTTTGCGCTTATCTTTGTCCTGCTTGGCGCAATGGTGGCGACGGGCATTTTCAACCTGTATGAGGCTTCCAAGGCGCACGAGCGCACCGAAAATGGGCTGGCAACCGCCAGCACGCAGGCCTACGCCCTGGACACCGCGCGCATGGCGGCGGCGGCTTTCCAGGGGCAATTACATGCTTGGAAAGACGTCATGATCGGCAGCCGCGATGCGGTAGCCATGCAAATGCACCTCGAAGAATTCGACCGGCGGGGAGCGGAGGTGGATCAGCAACTGGCGGGTTATCTGAAGCCGATCATGCAGCAGCTCAACCTGTCGACCGATACCATAGACGCACTGCTGGAGTCGCATATCCGATTGCTTGAGCTGCACCATCTGGCAGTGCAATCGTTCGACATCCGCAAGCCGGAAACCCGCGCGACAGCAGATAACATAGTCAACGACATCGACCTGCGGGTGACCGCACAATTCGACGACATCATATCGGCGATCCGGGAAGCGCAACTGGGCGGCTTGGGAGATTTGAACGAAACGCTGGAGCAATCCTACCAGGTCCAACGCAATCGTTCCGCCGGAATATTGATCGCCTTCGCGCTGGGCGGACTGCTTTTGTCCGCCTGGTTTATCATCGGCATACTGAGGCCCATGCGCCGCGCCGGCAGCGACCTGGACAGGGTGGTGCAGTTGCAGCAGCAATTCCTCGAAAAGATCCTGGTGCTCGAGGAATACCATGACCGCATCGATGAGGAGCAACGCATCGGCAGCTACATCATGGGCCATATCACCAAACTTGGCGTGCTGGATCCGCTTATACAGAATTTCAACCGGCCGGCAGAACACTTCAGCGGCGACATGCTGCTTGCGGCACGCACCCCCGCCGACGATCTGCATATCCTGCTGGCCGATGCGGTAGGTCACGGCCTGAGTGCAGCCATTAATGTATTGCCGCTCAGCCAAGCGTTTTATGCCATGTCTGAGAAGGGATTCCGCATTGCCCAGATTGCGGAAGAGTTGAACGATAAAATCAACCGGTTCATGCCGGTGGACAGGTTTGTTTCCGCCACCCTGGTTTCTGTCGATGCGCGCAACCGGGTCGTTGAGGTGTGGAATGGCGGGAATCCGGCACCTTTGCTGGTCAATAAAAACGGGGAGATTATGCGCGAATGGGTATCCAATAATCTGCCGTTGGGGATATTGCCGGGAGACAGTTTTTCCGGCAGGCCGGATGTTTTCCATTATGAGGAAGATTGCCAGCTGTGCATGTTCTCGGATGGTTTTCCGGAGGCGGAATCTCCGCGGAATGGGGCGTTTGGCAAGGAGCAAATTTGCAAAATATTACAGGGCAGCTCTCCCGGGGATCGCCTCGGGAATCTGGTCGATATGCTCGACTTGCACTTGGACGGGCAACCGGCACACGACGATGTTTCGCTGGCGATGGTCGAGATTCAAATCCATCGCCGCCCCGAGGCGGCACCGGCCGTTCATGCCCATGCCCAGACGGTGCAGGAGGGCGGCGGCAACTGGAAAATCCAAATCAGCCTGGGCGCCGCAGAATTGAAATACCTCAACATTGTTCCCCTGTTAACGCACGTCATCGAAGAGATTCATATAGCCAAGGAATTCGCCGCACCGCTTTTCATGATTCTTTCCGAGCTGTTCAACAACGCGCTCGATCACGGCATCCTGCGCCTGGATTCCAGGATTAAACAGGGAGTCGACGGATTTGATAAATTCCTTCAATCGCGCGAAGAGCGGCTGCATGCGCTGGATAACGGGAAAATTGACCTCGAAATAGAGAGGGTGATTATTGAAGGGAAATACGGCGTAAGAATCCGGATTGTGGATAGTGGAGATGGATTTGACTATACCGAAGCTCAATCGCTTGCCGGGAGCACGGTCAAACAAGAGCAGCATGGGCGGGGCATCATGCTGGTGAAAGATCTGTCGTACAAGCTGGAATATGCGGGGAGAGGCAACGAAGTCACCGCTTATTACATCTGCGCCTGAAGCTGAAAAGGCTATTAGCCCGCAGATTGGCGGAGCCGCCGCAGCTTGGAAGCGGTTTCCGGCAATCGATACCTTGCGCCATGCTATTTATATCAGTTTGTTTTGTATCGCTTAATTTGCTCTTTTGCGGATTTGATCGCATTATCACCCCAAGGCAAACTTGGCTTGCCGATGCCATACCTGCACAAAGTTGTCAAACGAGTGTAAGAGTAATGTGAAGGTTGCTGAATAGAATGGAAATCCCCCCGTTATTCGCCTGATTGAATATTGCGCAAACCCCAGATAATCGCCATGACTTGCGGAGTCCATCATGGCAGAAGACAGCGACCTAGAAAAAACCGAACAGCCCTCAGAGAGAAAGCTAGAAAAGGCGAGGGAGCAAGGCGACATCGCGCGTTCGCGCGAACTGTCCACATTCGCCGTATTGCTGGCCGGCGGTGGCGTGTTGTGGTTTATGGGCTCGTCGTTCACACAGCGCATGGTGCAGATGCTGCACGATGGCCTGACGCTGAACCGCGAAATGGCTTTCAATTCCGACTTGATGATCCCGCGTTTGTATGAGCTTTCGCTGGATATGCTCATCACTTTTTCGCCCTGGTTGCTCGCGGTCATGCTGGCTGCGGCATTTTCTCCTTTGTTGCTCAATGGCTGGCTGTTCAGCGTCGAAGCGCTGCAACCCAAGTTTTCCAAACTGAATCCGATCTCCGGCATTGCGCGCATGTTCTCCAGTAACTCGCTGATAGAACTGGTCAAGGCAATCGGCAAGGCCACGCTGATCGGGGGTGTCGCGGTATGGGTGGTCTGGCACGACAAGGATGCGGTGATGGCGCTCGGCATGCAGGCCGCCGCCGCATCGATCCCGCAAATGGGCCATCTGATTGGCACGAGTTTCATGTTGATCGTCGGTGCGATGTTGCTGATCGTGGCGATCGATGTGCCATATCAGTTGTGGAGCCACAATAAGAAGCTGCGGATGACCAAGGAAGAGGTGCGCCAGGAATCCAAGGAAACCGAAGGCAACCCCGAAGTCAAGGGGCGCATCCGCATCCTGCAGCGCGAAGCGTCACGCCGCCGCATGATGGCAGCGATCCCGACCGCCGATGTGGTGGTAACCAACCCGACCCACTATGCGGTGGCGTTGAAGTACGGCGACAAGGGCATGCGCGCGCCGGTAGTGGTGGCGAAAGGCTCTCATCTGCTGGCGTTGCGCATCCGCGAAATCGCCGAGGAAAACCATGTGCCGGTACTGGAAGCACCGCCGCTGGCGCGCGCATTGCACAAGCACACCGAACTGGGCGAGTCCATTCCGGAGGCGTTGTATACCGCCGTCGCCGAGGTGCTGGCCTACGTTTACCAGTTGCATCGCTACGAAAAACAGGGCGGGCCGCGCCCGCATGAACCGGCGTATTTGCCGGTGCCGCCCGGGCTGGATCCGGAGGCCGCTCCGGCGACCGCCTGAAAAAATAGACAATGAATTTATTACTGATACAAAATTTCATCAAGCGTGCCGGGCTGGTCGGCCTGGTCGGCCCGGTGCTGATCGTGATGATCCTAGCGATGATGGTGTTGCCGTTGCCGCCGCTGCTGCTGGACATCCTGTTCACCTTCAATATCGCGATTTCCATCATGGTGCTGCTGGTCAGCATGAACACCAACAAGGCGCTGGATTTTGCGATATTCCCCACCGTGCTGCTGATCACCACACTGCTGCGCCTGTCGCTGAACGTGGCTTCCACGCGCATCGTGCTGCTGGAAGGGCATACCGGGCCGGATGCGGCTGGCAAGGTGATCGAGTCGTTCGGCCACTTTCTGGTGGGCGGCAACTATGCCGTCGGCATCGTGGTTTTCGCGATCCTGGTGATCATCAACTTCGTGGTGATCACCAAGGGCGCCGGGCGTATCGCCGAGGTGGGCGCGCGTTTCACGCTGGATGCGATGCCCGGCAAGCAGATGGCGATCGACGCCGACCTGAACGCGGGGCTGATCGGCGAAGATGTGGCGCGCCAGCGTCGCGCCGAAATTTCGCAAGAAGCCGACTTTTACGGCGCGATGGACGGCGCCAGCAAGTTCGTGCGCGGCGATGCGGTCGCCGGCATCATTATCCTGTTCATCAATATCATCGGCGGCCTGATCGTCGGCGTGCTGCAGCATGACCTCGACATCGGCGTAGCGGCGAAGACCTACACCCTGCTGACCATCGGCGACGGGCTGGTGGCGCAGATTCCTGCGCTGGTGATTTCCACCGCCGCAGGCCTGGTGGTGAGCCGCGTCGCCAGCGACCAGAACATCGGCCAGCAGCTAAATCAGCAATTGTTCAAACAGCCACAGGTCATCATGCTGACTGCGACGATCATCGGCGCGATGGGCTTGATTCCCGGAATGCCACATTTCGCCTTTTTGCTGCTGGCCGGTCTGATGGGATGGCTGGCTTATTACCTGTCGCAGAAGGTTGCGCGGGAGGCGGAACGGGAACTGGCCGCTGTTCCGGAGGCGCCGATTATCACGGAATCCACCGAGGCGAGATGGGAGGATGTCGAGCAGGTCGATGTGCTCGGGCTGGAGGTTGGCTACCGGCTGATCGCGCTGGTGGACAAGGCGCAGGATGGCGACTTGCTGCGCCGCATCAAGGGCATCCGCAAAAAATTCACCCAGGACATCGGTTTCCTGCCGCCGCCGGTGCATATCCGCGACAACCTCGATTTGCGGCCGAACGGTTACCGCATCACGCTCAAGGGGGTCGAGGTCGGCAGCGGCGAGGCCTATCCGAACATGTTGCTGGCCATCAATCCGGGCAGCGTAACGGGCGAATTGACCGGTATGCAGACGCGCGACCCGGCATTTGGCCTGCCCGCGGTGTGGATCGACCCGGCGTTGCGCGACCAGGCGCAGGTTATGGGTTATACCGTGGTCGATCCGGGTACGGTGGTGGCAACGCACTTGAGCCACTTGCTCAGCACGCGCGCCGCAGAGTTGCTCGGGCGGCAGGAGGTGCAGCAACTGCTCGATCATATCGGCAAGGTTTCGCCCAAGCTGGTCGAAGATCTGGTGCCCAAGACCTTGCCGCTCGGAGTGGTGCAAAAGGTGCTGCAAAACTTGCTGGACGAGGGGATGCATATCCGCGATATGCGCACCATCGTGGAAACGCTGGCGGAAAATGCGCCGCGCACCCAGGATGCTTACCAGCTCACGTCGCTGGTGCGCGTCGCGCTCGGCCCGGCCATCGTGCAGCAGTTCTATCCCTCCGTACAGGAGTTGCAGGTGATCGGCATGGACAAGGAGCTGGAATACCTGCTGGTCCAGGCGATGCAATCCAGCCAGAACGGCATCGGCATCGAGCCGGGGCTGGCCGATACCGTGCTGCGCGAGACGCGCGCCGCAGCCGAGACGCAGGAGCGGATGGGTTTGCCGGTGGTGATGCTGGTGCCTGCCCAGTTGCGCGATTTGCTGGCGCGTTTCCTGAAGCGCGCAGTGCCGAATATCAGGGTAATTTCGCACGATGAAGTGCCGGATTTCAAAACGATCCGGGTGACCGCTATGGTGGGAGGTAGAGCATGAGCATCAGAAAATTCATTGCCCCGACAACGCGTCAGGCAATGAAGGAAATTCGCGACGAACTGGGTTCCGATGCGATGATCCTGTCGAACCGGCAGACGGAGCAGGGCGTGGAGATCGTCGCGATAGCGCATGGCGAAATCGATCATCTGACCGGCGGCACCGCGCAAAAAACCGAATGGCCGGGGATAACGGCGGACGAATGGTCCAAGTCGGTCGCGGAAGCTTATCCGGTACAACCGGCCAAGCCATTGATCCAGCCCCAGCCGTCAACCCAGCCCAGGCAGCCGCTTCAGTTCCAACACAAGGCGTCCGAGCCGGCCAAAACACCGCATCTGGCAGGCGCCTTGCTGCATCCGGAAAAGTTGCCGCAGCCGGAGCCTGCCGCCGTGCCGCAACGGGCCAAACTTGCGCATCGGGTGGAATCTGCTCCACCGTCCGGGCCGCAGCCTGCTCCGGTCGCGGCGGCGCAGGAGAATATTCTCAGCGAGATCAAGTCGATGAGCGCCATGCTGCAACAGCAGCTTGCCGCGCTGTACTGGAACGACGTGCAACTGCGCGACCCGCAACGCGCCGGCCTGCTGCGCAGAATGCTCAATGCCGGATTCAGTACGCTGCTGGCGCGCCAGTTGCTGGACAAGATGCCTCCCGGGCAAGTGCAGGGGGAATTGTGGATCAAGCAGGTGTTTAAGCGCAATTTGCAGGTGGCGGACAAGGCCGACGACATTATCGCCAAGGGCGGGGTGTACGCGCTGATCGGGCCGACCGGCGTGGGCAAGACCACTACCACGGCCAAACTGGCGGCGCGTGCGGTGGTGCGCTACGGCGCGGACAAGGTGGCGTTGCTGACCACCGACAGCTACCGGATCGCAGCATACGAGCAACTCAAGATTTACGGCAAGATACTCGGGGTGGCGGTGCACGCGGTGAAGGATACCGACGATTTGCGCCTGACCCTTTCCGCCTTGCGCCACAAGCACCTGGTGCTGATCGACACGGTGGGGATGGGGCAACGCGATGAGCGCGTCGGCGACCAGAGCGAGATGTTCAATGCGACCGGCGTGCAGTGTCTGCTGTTGCTGAACGCCACCAGCGGCGGCGATACGCTGGAAGACGTGGTGCGCATGTACCGCAGCAACAATGTGGTCGGCTGCATTCCCACCAAACTGGACGAGGCGGCCAACTTCGGTACGGTGCTGGATGTGGCGGTGCGCCATCGCCTGGTAATGCACTACATGGCCAACGGTCAGCGCGTGCCGGAAGATTTGCATCCGATCAACCTCGATTACCTGCTGCACCGCGCGCTCAAGCCGGTGGAGGAGAAAACACCGTTTACCCTGCGCGAACTGGATTTCCCGGTTCTGATGGCGGCAGACGCGGCTGGCAAGGAGGCATCCTGTGCGCTCTGACGGGGGGGTGGATCAGGCAGAGGGCCTGCGACGCATGCTGGTGCTCAACCAGACACAGGTAATCACCGTGGTGGCAGGCAAGGCCGGGGTAGGGCGCACCAGCACGGCCATCAATCTTGCGGCGGCATTGGCCGGTTTCGGCAAGAATGTGCTGGTGCTGGATGAAAATCATGGGCCGGATAATTTGTCGGGCCGCATGGGGTTGTCCGCCAGGCATGATTTGCTTGATGTTGCGCAGGGGATGTGCGGCCTTTGCGAGGCGGTGCTGACCGCCAAAGGATTTTGCATATTGCCGACCGCCCGCGCCATGCGTGCTCTGACGGAACTGGATCAGGCTGTACAGCAGCGGCTGGAAGATGCGCTGACCGAAGCCAGCGACGGCACTGATGTGGTGTTGGTGGATGCCGCGATGCCCGCACTGAGCCTGTCGGAGCGGCCTGCGCTGGGCCGTGCCGAGGGGCTGGCCAGGCAGGCCATGCTTGTATCGCCAAGCATGGCGAGCGGAGCTGCCCTGCTGGTCATGGTGGAAGCCACTCCCAGCGGCATTACCGAGAGCTATGCCTTGATCAAGCGGCTGGCGCTGAAGAATGCGCGCCAGCAGTTCGGGATTGCGGTAAACAAGGCGGGAAACGAGCAGGCGGCGCTGACCGTGTTCGAAAATATGGCCAAAGTAGCCCGGCGCAACCTGTCGGTGCGCCTGGAATACTTGGGCCATGTTCCGACCGATGAAAGGCTTGACTGCGCGTTGCAGTTGGGGAGGCCGGTGGTTGAAGCGTTTCCGTCGGCCGCTTCGGCGAAGTCCTACCTGGAACTGTCGCAAAAATTGTTGCGTTTGCCGATGCAGCGCGATGAAGTGGAAGGCGGAGTTTCCGCCATCATACAAAACCTGATCAGACAGGTGTCACAGCCGGTCGCCCTGGCACAGTAACAAAATGTCCGCGAGCTCCCTGTTCCTCGCACAACGCTGCAAGGAAGTTACGCACGTTGTAAACTGATCGATATGTATACGGCAACCGGATTAAACGACAAGGATCAATGCCTGCGGGAATATTCCCATTTGGTGAAGCGGCTCGCGCACCAGATGATGGCCAGGTTGCCTTCCAGCGTGCAGATCGACGATATCATTCAGGCTGGCATGATGGGCTTGCTGGATGCGGCCAGCCGCTACGACGAATTCCACGGCGCTCAGTTCGAAACTTATGCGACGCAGCGCATTCGCGGCGCGATGCTGGACGAGTTGCGCGAGGCGGACTGGCTGCCGCGCAGCCTGCGCCGCGATATGCGGCGCATCGAAACTTCGGTCAGCCGCTTGCAGCAGAAACTGGGCAGGCCACCGGGCGAAACCGAGATCGCCGCCGACCTGGAAGTGCCCCTCGCCGAATACCAGCAGATGCTGCAGGCAGCGCGCGGCGCGCAGTTGGTTTATTACGAAGATTTGCATGGCGAGGACGAGGAAGATTTTTTCGAGCGGTTCGAGGTCAGCGATGAAGCAGGCCCGCTGGATTTGCTGGAGGATGAGCGGTTCAAGGCCGAGTTGGCGCGCGCCATCGAGAATCTTCCGGAGCGCGAACGCATGCTGATGGGCATGCTTTATGAGCAGGAAATGAATCTGCGCGAAATCGGCGAGGTGCTGGGCGTGGGCGAGTCGCGCGTCTCGCAGTTGCATAGCCAGGCGGTGGCGCGGTTACGCAGCTGGATGAAAGGCTATTAATGGACAAGCTCACGCTATTGGGTTTACTGATTGGCGTGACCGGCATCATAGCGGGGCAGTTGCTGGAGGGGGGCAGCCTTTCAATCCTGGTTCAGGGCGCGGCTTTCCTGATCGTCTTTGGCGGCACACTCGGGGCGGTGATGGTGCAAAGCACCGCCAAGATATTTTTCACGGCGATCAAAATGGGGCGATTGGCATTTGTTACGCCCAAGCTGGGCAGCAGGGAACTGATCATACAATTGCATGGCTGGAGCGCCCTGGCCCGCAAAGAAGGCATCCTGGCGCTGGAAGGGCCGATGCATGCCGTCGGCGATCCCTTTTTGAAAAAAGGATTGCAGCTGCTGGTGGACGGCAACAGTGCCGAAAAAATCCGCGAGGTGCTGGATGTGGATATTCGTTCCTGGGAACAGCTGCGCTGGCAGTCGGCGCGCGTCTGGGAGGCCGCTGCGGGTTATTCTCCCACGATCGGTATCATCGGTGCGGTGCTCGGACTGATGCAAGTCATGCAGAACCTTACCGATCCATCCAAATTGGGGGGCGGTATTGCCGTGGCCTTTGTTGCGACGATCTACGGCGTGGGCTTTGCCAACCTGTTGTTTTTGCCGGTTGCGAACAAGCTTAAATCCATCATCCTGCGCCAGACAGAGATACGCGAAATGATCGTGGACGGATTGGTGGGCATCGCTAACGGCGATAACCCCAGGTTAATCGAGGCCAGGCTGCAAAGCTACCTCGATCAGGGCTAACGTCCGGACCCGGGCATGGCGCGCAGAAGAAAACGCGAGGAGCATGACAACCGTGATCGCTGGCTGATTTCATACGCCGATTTTGTCACCTTGCTGTTTGCTTTTTTCGTGGTGATGTATGCCATTTCCTCGGTGAACGAGGAGAAGTACAAGACCTTCAGCAGCTCGCTGAATACCGCTTTTACCACGCAGCCAAGCGCCCCTCCGGCAGGCGTTATGGTCAATCAACAGGAGCAGATGCTCGGCACCCTGGTGGATCGGCGCACCGCGCTGCTGGGCGAGCAGCAGCGCAAAATACAGGAGCGCATGAAAAACCTGACCAGCGGATTGAGTCAGGTGATGGCCCCCCTGATTAATCAACGTGCGGTCAGCATCAATCAGACCAAGCGCGGAGTGGTTGTCGATATCAGCGCAAGCACACTGTTTGGGACGGGAGAAGCGGTGCTGCAACAAGGTGCACGTGAAGTGTTGCGCGAGGTTGCGGTGGTGTTGAGCAAGGAGGAGTTGTCGATCGAAGTGGAAGGGCATTCAGACGACGTTCCCATCGCAACCGCGCAGTTCCCTTCCAACTGGGAGTTGTCTTCCGCACGCGCCAGCAGCGTGGCCCGATTGCTGATTGACAATGGCGTTCCGGCAAAGCACCTGGCGGTCGTTGGCTTGGCCGAGAATCAGCCGGTGGCGCCGAACGACAGCGCGGAGAACCGCGCCAAAAACCGGCGAGTAGCCATCTTGATCATGTCGCCAGACGCGGAGCGGGGCGCGAATATTGAGGACTGATAGTCTATTTCAGTAGATTTCGTACCCCGAGCATGAAACCTGCTGAAACAGGTTGCAAGTCACCCGCTGCCCAGCGATCTGCCGCTGCCCGGCGAAAAACTGGTCTGCCCGTCGCGGCCATAAACATTCGCTTTGTTCACCGCCTTGCTCAATACCTCAAGCATTTGCTGGTTGCGGCGCAGCTTCATCTGGATCAGTTCGCCATTGGCCTGATTGAGTTGCTGGGCACGTTTTGCCAGCCCGAGAATTTCTTGCCAGACAGCCAGCCCTCGCGGGTTATGCATTGTCAGCCAGGATCGAATGGCTTCGGCGTCAAGTTGCGGGATGTTTGCCTGCAATAAGGCACGGCGCGAATCGGCGAGTTTGTTGAGGTTCAGCGCGTCAGCCGATTTCTGTTCAGATAGGTCGAGCAACTGATCGGTGAGATTTTCCATCAGCATTTTTTGTTCGCGTTCCAGCAGCGCCACAAAATTTTGCAATGCCGCCCGCTCGGCGGTCAAAACGGAAAGCGATTGCGGGCCGGCAGAGGAATTCAACTATCAGGCCCTGCCGCCAATCAGATCGCGCACCGTTTCGAGCAGACGTCCGGCGACTGCTTCGGAATTCACCTTGAAGCGGCCCTCGGCGATGGCTTGCTTGATTTCCGCCACCTTGGCCGCATTGACCGCCGGAGTGTTCGCCATGGTGCTTTCCATGCTGTGCAATTGCGCCGCCATGGAGCCGAGCGAAACGCTTGTGTCGCCGGATTGCCGCGTTGCGGGCGGAGAGCCGTGCTTTCCCTTGGCTGCGGCATGCGCCGCACCTTCCCCTGCCAGGTTGGCGGGTAACGGCTTGATGGGCTTGTCGATTTTCACGGTGATCCTCTCAGTCTGGCGGCGCTTAACTTACTCTTGTCAGCATTATATCGGCAAACCCCCAAAAAACTTTAGTCTCTTGCCAGTTAAATGCTATCGAAACTCGGCAAGATTTTTTCAACGAAACTGTAGGGCGGGCTGAGTTGTTGGGGTTTCAGACCCTTACAACCACGGCCTGCACCTCGCGGGTGCCGCCCGCCATGCCTGCCCTGAGCTTGCAGAAACGATCGGGCAAAGCACGACACTTCTGGTTCCGGCTTGTCCGGCTCAGGCTTTAAGGCGTGATTTCCACAACGCCCCCCGCGCGCGCCACCCCGCTGATTACACGGCCCGAACCGACGCGGATCTGCACGGTCTGTCCTTCGGACGCATTGTTCAAGGCAACTCCCTCGGTGCGGATGCTGAAGCCGTTGCCCTGCAAGGCAAGCGTCACGACTTGCCTCTGCGTTACGCTATAGGGTTGGCGCAACATATCTTCACGCAGCACTTGTCCGGCGGCGATGCCATAGCGCAGCACTTTCCCGACTACTTGCCGGGGGTCGGTAAACCCTTCCATACGGGATGTTTCAGTCGCCTGGCTGGCGAGATCCTGTTCATGCAATGTGTGCCCCGGCGGCAGTTGGCGCGCGCTGGTCAATAAATCGAGGTTGAACCTGATTTGCACCGGAACAAAGATGCTCCAGCCGTTTGTGCGGGCCTGGCGGCCATCGGCTTCGTCCTTGCGCGGCGGCGGAGTGCAGCGCACGCCAACCGAAGTTTTGCCGACCAACTGGCTGCCATCCGGCAGAAAAGCCTCGAGGTTGGCGCATTTGGGCGGCGCAATGCGCCGGTCTATCTCATCTATCCGGTAGACGGCCTTGCCGGGAAGCATGGCAGTTTGCTGTTGTACAAAGCTGGCAACGGCGTTTCTTATCCGCGCGTGATCCTGATGTGCTGCGGAAAGGGTACCGAGCAACGGCGCCTCTCTTTCAGGCGCTGCTCCGGCGGCAGCGGGTTGCAGCAGGAGAAAGACCAACAATAAAAACTTCTTCATGGAATGCATTGTGCGTGTTGCGGGCGGTTAAGGGAAGCGTTGTAACGCCGGAATTGGCGGGGGAATCCACCGTTAATCGGCGAATAACAAATTTGCGCCCGGGTTTAGCATGTCAGTTATGTTAAGTGGTAGTAAGTGTCAGCAGGCATACAGGAGGCTTTGTGGTCGACAAATTGGATGATGCGTTGCGGTTTCAGCAAACCGCGCTGAGTTTGCGCGCTGCGCGCCAGGAGTTGCTGGCTTCCAATATTGCGAATGCGGACACGCCGAACTACAAGGCTAGGGATGTCGATTTTGCCAGTGCGCTGCGGAATGCCATGGCGGGCACGCCCACCGAATTGCCGGTCGTGAAAAGCTCGTCGCTGCATCTCGAAGGGAATTCCGGCGCGTCTCTCATGGGGTCGCCGGTGATGTATCGCAAGCCTGTTCAGCCGAGCGCCGACGGCAATACTGTGGATATGGATGTGGAGCGCGCGCAATTCGCCGATAACGCCATGCGTTACCAGGCTAGCATCGCGTTTATCAACGCGCGAATCAAGGGCATCCTCAGTGCGTTGCAGGGCTAGCGCCCCGCTTTTTTTGTGGATTGACGGGGCGGTTATGAAACTAACGGAGGTAAGTTATGTCTCTCTTTAACATATTTAATGTGGCGGGTTCGGGGATGGCCGCGCAGGCGCAACGGTTGAACGTGGTTGCCAGCAACTTGGCGAATGCCGATAGCGCTACCGGTGCCGATGGGCAGCCGTACCGCGCCAAGCAGGTGGTCTTCAGTGCGACAGCGGTAGAGGGCGGTGCGCAAGGGGTGAAAGTGACTGCGGTGGTGGACGATAATTCGCCGATGAAGATGATTTATGACCCCAAGCATCCGATGGCAGATGACCGGGGTTATGTCGCGATGCCCAACGTGGACGTGGTGGGCGAGATGGTGAACATGATCTCCGCATCGCGCGCCTATCAAAATAATGTCGAAGTGATGAATGCTTCTAAAACGCTGTTGCTCAAGACGCTGACGATTGGCCAGCAGTAACGCGACGGGATAACGGGTAATGAAAGGAAAATATCATGGTTGATGCCACACAGGATGCCGGATCGGCTGCGACGACGTTCGCTTCATTCAACGCAAATGCCGGTTCTGCCGCAAAGATCGCGACGGCGGTCGATACGCAGGATCGTTTCCTGAAGCTGCTGGTCACGCAAATGAAGAATCAGGATCCGCTCAATCCGATGGATAACGCGCAAATTACTTCGCAGATGGCGCAACTCAGTACGGTGACCGGCATCGACAAGCTGCATGTCACCCTGCAGGCGTTGAGCGACAGCATGTCCTCCAACCAGTCGCTGCAGGCGGCCACTATGATCGGCCATGGGGTGCTGGTGCCGGGCGACGGTGTGGACTTGGGTAATGGCGGCGGCTATGGCGGCATTGACCTGGCTCAATCCTCCGATGCTGTCAATATCGCCATTTATGATCAGGCCGGTGCGCTGGTGCGCAATATACATTTGGGCGCGCAGCCGGTGGGCCTAGTTAACTGGCAATGGGATGGCAAGGATAATTCCGGCAACAGCATGACGGATGGCAGCTATATGTTCACTGTCGATGCGGTGCAGGCCGGCAAGAAGGTGGAGGCGGAGGCTTTGCAGTTCGGTATGGTGCATAGCGTCACGCAAGGAAAACAGGGAGTTACGTTGGGTGTCGGGCA
>MGXA01000083.1 GCA_001801215.1 Gallionellales bacterium RIFCSPLOWO2_02_FULL_59_110
AACCTGGTGCCCGCCCTGCCGCCATGAAATGCCGTCGATGCAGCGCTTGTATCAGAGTTTGCCCAGAGAGCGCTTCGAAATTCTGGCGGTGAACATCGGTGAGGATGATGACACAGTGCTTGCTTTTATCGGCATGTTAAAACCCGCCCCCACCTTTCAGATCCTGCTTGATCGCGACAGCATGGCGCTACGCAAGTGGCCGGTGATGGGGCTGCCCACCAGTTTCGTAATCGACAAGGAAGGCCGTATAGCGTTGCGCGCCGTGGGCGGCCGGGATTTCGACAGCCCGCCGATTGCAGCACAGTTGAAAATGTTGATCGATGAAAAACGTTGATCGGCCACGATATTTCCACCCATCCATATTTGCAAACCCCCATCAACCACTGTCACTGATAAAGGAGAAAATTAAAAATGTATTACTTGTTCAAACCCGAACAGCCTGCCGGCCTGATGGACTTCGTGCGCGCCGCCAAGTCCTGCATCGCCGAAATCACACCCGCAGAGCTCAAGGCCAGACTGGGTACCGGTGAAGACCTCGTGCTTGTCGATGTGCGCGAGCCAGCCGAGTTCGAGCATGGCCATATCGGCGGGGCGCATCTCGTGCCGCGCGGCATTATCGAAGCCGCCGCCGACACGAGCTACCCCAAGCACTATCCGCCCCTGTCCGGCGCGCGCGATCAGCAGATCATCGTCTACTGTGCTACCAGCGGTCGTTCGGCGATGGCTGCTGCCGTGTTGCAGATGATGGGATTCAAAAAAGTGCTCAATCTTGCCGGTGGCTTTGCACGCTGGGAAGCTGAAGGCTTGCCGCAAGTCCGCGAAGCGGAATTCTAGCCCGGATATCGGATTGCGGGATGATAGCGAAACGGTTTGCGTATAGATCGTGCATCCCGCGCCGAGTCAATAGCACGGCCTATTGGCGCAAAGCGGGGGCGCGAAGATGCCGCAAGGAGACTGCCAGCGCCCGCATTTTCGTTGTTATTGAATGCGGCAAGATTCCGTTTTTAACGGCGCATCGAATCGAAAAACTCGGCGTTGTTCTTGGTCGCCTTGATCTTGTCGAGCAGGAACTCCATCGCTTCCAGTTCGTCCATCGGGTAGAGCAGTTTGCGCAGCAGCCATATCCTCTGCAGGATATCCGGCTTGATCAGCAGTTCTTCCTTGCGCGTACCGGAGCGGTTGACGTTGATCGCCGGATAGATGCGTTTCTCGGCCATGCGGCGATCCAGATGGATTTCCATGTTGCCGGTGCCCTTGAACTCTTCGTAAATCACATCGTCCATCCTTGAGCCGGTATCCACCAGCGCGGTGGCGATGATGGTCAGCGAGCCGCCTTCCTCGATGTTGCGCGCCGCGCCGAAGAAGCGCTTGGGGCGGTGCAGCGCGTTGGCGTCCACGCCGCCGGTCAGCACCTTGCCGGAGGACGGCACCACGGTGTTGTAGGCGCGCGCCAGGCGGGTGATCGAGTCGAGCAGGATGACGACATCTTTCTTGTGCTCGACCAGGCGTTTGGCCTTTTCCAGCACCATTTCCGCGACCTGCACATGGCGGCTGGCCGGTTCGTCGAAAGTTGAAGCGACCACTTCGCCGCGCACGGTGCGGGTCATCTCGGTCACTTCTTCGGGGCGCTCATCGATCAGCAGCACGATCAAAGTTGCATCGGGATTGTTCGACGAGATGGAATGCGCGATATGTTGCAGCATCACGGTCTTGCCGGATTTCGGCGAGGCGACCAGCAGGCCGCGCTGCCCCTTGCCGATCGGCGCAACGATGTCGATGATGCGCCCGGTGATGTTTTCTTCGGCCTTGATATCGCGCTCCAGGCGCAACGGCTCGGTCGGGAACAGCGGCGTCAGGTTCTCGAACAGGATCTTGTTTTTGGTATTCTCGGGCGACTCGCCGTTGACCTTGTCCACCTTGACCAGCGCGACATAGCGTTCCCCGTCTTTGGGGGTGCGTATCTCGCCGTCGATCGTGTCTCCGGTGTGCAGGTTGAAGCGGCGGATCTGGCTCGGGCTGACGTAAATGTCGTCCGGGCCTGCCAGGTACGAGGTGTCCGGCGAGCGCAGGAAGCCGAAACCATCCGGCAGGATTTCCAGCGTGCCATCGCCGAAAATGCTCTCGCCTTTTTTCGCTTGGCTTTTCAGCAGGGCGAACATCAGGTCTTGCTTGCGCATTCGGTTGGCGTTTTCGATCTGGTTGGCCGCAGCCATTTCAACTAGTTCGGTGACGTGTTTGGTTTTTATGTCGGATAGGTGCATAGCAATGCAAAAATGAGTATGAGAAGGGCGAAAAGAAAAGGGGGTTTGTCAGGGGTGGAGAATAACCACCCGCATGGCCTGGAACGTATTCGTATAGTGTTTTTTGTTGCCGGAGACGAAACAGGAAGCGATGCGGGTGCGACAGTAAACGCTTTAGATGTGGCTGTCAATAAAAGCCGCTAATTGTGTTTTCGACAAGGCGCCAACCTTGGTGGCTTCGATGTTGCCGTTCTTGAACAGCATCAGCGTCGGGATGCCGCGGATGCCGAATTTCTGCGGGGTTTGCTGGTTTTCATCGACGTTCAGCTTGGCGACGTTCAGGCGGCCGGCGTATTCCTGGGCAATTTCGTCCAGGATGGGCGCGATCATGCGGCAGGGGCCGCACCATTCGGCCCAGTAGTCGACCAAGACGGGCAGGGGAGACTGCAATACTTCTGCATCGAAAGTAGCATCGGAAACGTATTGTATGTGTTCGCTCATGGTTGTAGATCTCGCTTTGAATTAGGGTTGATCGGTGATGCGGTACGCGGTGCGTCGGGATGGGTTGCTGAGTTTCAAACGGCATCCTAACCAAAAAATGCTGCGCTGTGAAGTGCGACATGATCGCATGGGGTAGCAATCTCGCCAATATGAAAGGTGAAGCGTCCTCCCCGGCGATCCGCAAAATAATGCTCCAGGCTGAATTTGACCGGGCGGAAGGCGACTTTATCCCACGGAATTTCCGTTTCGGTAAAGAGCCTGACCTCCAGGCTTTCCCTGCCGGGTGCGAAATCCGTATCGAGCAGCCTGGCGCGGAATATCAGGTGTACCTGATTGATATTGGGCAGGCTGTACATCGAATACAAATCGCCGATCGCGATACGCGCGTTGGCTTCCTCCAGCGTCTCGCGGATTGCCGCCTCGGTGGTGCTTTCGCCATTTTCCATGAAACCGCCGGGAATTGTCCATAATCCGTAGCGTGGCTCGATGGCGCGGCGGCACAGCAGGATTTTATCTTCCCATTCCGGGATCGAACCGATCACCATCTTGGGGTTCTGGTAATGGATCGTGCCGCAGGCAACGCAGATATGGCGCGGGCGGTTGTCGTCCTCCGGGCAGCGCAGTTCGGTCGCCGCACCACAGGAAGGGCAATAGTTTATCTCCAGAATTGCCACCAAGGTTTCCCTGAATCGGCGGCTTCATCGCCGCCGGAGGAAGCGGGCGCGCCGCTGTTTATTTCCAGCACGCGCCGGGCATCGTCGCGCAGATCGCGCATACCCATCGCGTCGTAGGCTTGCACTAGGATTTTTAGCGCATCGCGCGTCGAGGGGCTGTTCGGGTATTGGGTCAGTACGCTCTGTGCGCGGTTGATCGCCGCAATATGCGCGCCACGGCGCAGGTAGTAACCGGCGACATGCAGCTCATATTTGGCCAGCGCGTTCACCAAGTACTGCATGCGCAACCGCGAATCGGGCGAGTATTTGCTGTCGGGGAAACGTGTAACCAGATCCTTGAAGGCGGCAAATGAATCCCTGGCAGCCTTCGGGTCGCGTTCGGTGGGATCCTGCCCGCCAAATGACCGGAGGATGCCGATCTCGCCGGCGAAGTTGGCCAAGCCCTTCAGGTAATAGGCGTAATCCACGTGCGGGTTGTTGGGATATTGCTTGATGAAGCGCTCGGCGGTGGAAATGGCCAGCGCCGGCTCGCTCTGACGATAGTAGGCATAAGCCGTTTCCAGCTGCGCCTGTTGCGCGTAGCGCCCGTAGGGGTAACGCGATTGCAGCGCCTCATACGATTTGACGGCGGACTCGTAATTTTCCTCGTTTAGATATTCTTTGGCTTGCCTGTACATTTCCTCGACGGACACCTGCTTATAGGATGCGGCGTCGTCCGACGGCGTGTCGAAGATGCTGCATGCAGTTAACGTAAGCAGCAGGAATAAGGCTAAACTATGGCGCATGACTGAATCCGGAAAAAATTTGCGCGGCCATTATAGCGCAGCTGCATCGTGCCCGCAGTCCTTCATAGTGCCCGGCGATTGCGCGGGCATGCGCTTCGACCAGGTATTGGCGAAACTGTTGCCGGAGTATTCGCGCAGCCGCCTGCAGGAGTGGATCGCGGCGGGGCAGGCCAGCCTGGACGGGGCTGCCGCTCAGGCAAAACAGAAAGTATGGGGCGGAGAAGCCATCGTCGTGCAGCCGCAAGCGCATCCTGCCGAACTGCCGCACCAGGCCGAGGATATCGCGCTCGATGTTGTTTACGAAGACGC
This sequence comes from Gallionellales bacterium RIFCSPLOWO2_02_FULL_59_110, assembly GCA_001801215.1. Classification (GTDB taxonomy): domain Bacteria; phylum Pseudomonadota; class Gammaproteobacteria; order Burkholderiales; family Gallionellaceae; genus Gallionella. The sequence goes on from MGXA01000083.1 coordinate 4,510, forward strand.
AGCGCTGCTGGTGATCGACAAGCAGGCCGGGCTGGTGGTGCATCCCGGCAGCGGCAACTGGCAAGGCACGCTGCTGAACGCGCTGCTGCACCATGCGCCGCAACTGGAGGGCGTGCCGCGCGCCGGTATCGTGCACCGCCTCGACAAGGATACCAGCGGCCTGCTGGTGGTGGCCAAAACCCTGACCGCGCAGACCGCGCTGGTGCGGCAGCTGCAGGCGCGCAGCGTGAGGCGCGAATACCTGGCGCTGGTGTGGGGCGAGGTGCGCCACGGCGGGAAAGTGGATGCGCCGATAGGCCGCCATCCCACGCAGCGCGTCAAGATGGCGGCAGTGGAAAACGGCAAGCCCGCCGTCACGCATTATCAGGTAGAAGAAAAATTTCCATCTTGCACGCTGCTGCGCTGCCGTCTGGAAACCGGGCGCACCCACCAGATCCGCGTGCATCTGACCTCCATCGGCCATCCGCTGGTGGGCGACAGCGTGTACCTGAAAGGCGCGCAGAAATGTATGCCGCAACTGCGCGATCTGCTGCACGGTTTTCCGCGCCAGGCGTTGCACGCCACGCGGCTGGCGCTGGAGCACCCGGAGAGCGGCGAAACGATGGAATGGCATGCGCCGCTGCCGCAGGACTTGCGGGAGTTGCTGCACCAGATACGCGACTCGACTCATGAGCCCGCTTGAACATTGCATTATCCCCGACTGGCCAGCGCCAGCGCGGGTAAAAGCCTTGCAGACTACCCGCCAGGGCGGCGTTAGCCTTGCACCCTATGACAGCCTCAACCTCGGCAGCCATGTCGGCGACAACCCGCTGGCGGTGGCGCGCAACCGCATGTCGCTCAACACGCTGCTGCCCAGCGAGCCGGTATGGCTGGAGCAGGTGCACGGCACGCTGGTCGCCAACGCGGATATGGCGAGCTGCCTGCCGCAGGCCGATGCCTGCATCGCGCGGCAGCGCGGATCGGTGTGCGTGGTGATGACCGCCGACTGCCTGCCGGTGCTGCTGTGCGATAAACAAGGCACGGTGGTCGGCGCGGCGCATGCCGGATGGAAAGGCCTGGCGGCGGGCGTGATCGAGGCGGCTGTGCTGGCGATGGGCGTTGCGCCGCAAAACCTGATGGCATGGCTGGGGCCGGCGATCAGCCAGGAGGCTTTCGAGGTCGGCGATGAAGTGCGCGCCGCTTTTGTCGATGCTCAACCGCAAGCCGCTTCGGCGTTCATCCCCGGACAACCCGGCAAATACGTGTCGCGGGTGTGGTATGCCGACCTCTACGCTTTGGCGCGCCTGCGCCTCGATGCGCTGGGCATCGCGCAAGTTTACGGCGGCGGGCGCTGCACCTATCGCGAGCGCGAGAGGTTTTTTTCGTACCGCCGCGACGGCGCGACCGGGCGCATGGGCGCGTTTGTCTGGTTGGCGTGAACACCGTGAACGCGCCGGGTATGAAACCGGTTTGAGCGGGCTCTATGGTCGCATTACGGTGATAAAATCGGGCACTAATACTATTTCAGGCAGAACGAATGAAGCTGGCAATTGCGCAAATCAACTGTGTGCTGGGCGATCTGGCAGGGAATGTCGCGAAGATATTGCATTGCGCCGGACTGGCCAGGCAGCAGGGCGCGCAACTCCTGCTGGCCCCCGAGCTTGCCCTGTGCGGCTACCCGCCGGAAGACCTGCTGCTGCGCGACGGGTTTTACCGGGCCTGCGCCCAGGCATTGGACGAACTCGCCGGGAAGGCTTCCGGCATCGCCGTGGTGGTCGGGCATCCGCATGCGCAGGGCGGGAAACGCTACAACGCGGCTTCGCTGCTGCGCGACGGCAAAATCGCCGCAACTTATCTCAAGCACGACCTGCCGAACTATGCGGTATTCGATGAAAAACGCTACTTCGATCATGGCAGCGAGCCTTGCGTGTTCGAACTGGAAGGTATCCGTTTTGCCCTGAATATCTGTGCCGACATTTGGGAGCCCGACGCGGCCCGCCAGGCGCGCGATGCCGGCGCGCAAGTGCTGCTGGTGCCCAACGCATCGCCCTATGCGGTGCGCAAGCAGGAAGCGCGTTACGGCATCATTCGCGAGCGCATTGCCGAAACCGGGCTGGCGGTAGTTTATGCCAACCTGGTCGGCGGCCAGGACGAGCTGATTTTCGACGGCGGCTCGTTTGCCATGGATCGCAACGGCAATCTGACCGCGCAAGGCGCCCGCTTCGAGGAGTCCTTGCTAATGCTGGAAATGGGGGCGGAGTTGCGCCCTGCGGGCAAAATGTGCGGGGCGTTGAGCGAGGAGGCCGAGGTTTATCGCGCGCTATGCCTCGGCGTGCGCGACTATGTCGGCAAAAACCGCTTTCCGGGCGTATTGCTGGGATTGTCGGGCGGGATCGATTCCGCATTGACCCTGGCGATAGCGGCCGACGCGCTGGGCGCTGATAAAGTCCATGCGGTGATGATGCCGTCGCCTTATACCGCGCAGATCAGCCTGGACGATTCGCGCGAGATGATAAGAATTCTCGGCGCGCGCTACGATGAAATTTCCATCGAGGCGATGTTCCAGAGCTACTTGACCGCGCTGGATCCCGCCTTTGCCGGGCGTGCGGCGGATGCCACCGAGGAAAATCTGCAGGCGCGCATTCGCGGCACCCTGCTGATGGCCTTGTCGAACAAGCTCGGCCCGCTGGTGCTGACCACCGGCAACAAGTCGGAAATGACAGCGGGATATGCCACGCTGTACGGCGACATGGCGGGCGGCTTCGCGGTGCTGAAGGACGTCAGCAAGACGTTGGTGTACCGCCTGGCGCGCTACCGCAACACCCTGGGGCAGGTGATCCCGGAGCGCATCATCACGCGTCCGCCGAGCGCCGAACTGCGCGCCGACCAGACCGACCAGGATAGCCTGCCGCCCTATGATGTGCTGGATGCCATCATGGCGTGTTATGTCGAACAAAACCTCACAATCCCGGAAATCATCGCGCGCGGGTATGCGGAAGCCGATGTGCGCCGCGTGGTGCATCTGATCCGCATCAGCGAATACAAACGCCGCCAATCCGCGGTGGGCATCCGCGTCACGGAACGCAGCTACGGCAAGGACTGGCGCTATCCGATCACGGTGCGCTACCAGGACGATTTCTGAAATGCCGCCGCGCACCCGCATGATATGGTGGCGGGCGCAGCCATGAGGCGCAACTGTTGCAAGAGAGGAAAATGTTGGATCAACCGATAGAAAGTCCGGCCCCGGAGAATCTGCTCGAAGTCAGCGACCTCCATTTCGCCTATAACAAACACGAGGTGCTGAAAGGCATCAATCTCGTCGTTCCGCGCGGCAAGATCGTTGCCATCCTCGGCAGCAGCGGCTGCGGCAAAACCACATTGCTGCGCCATTTCGGCGGCCAGTTGCGGCCATCGAAGGGCAGCGTGAAATTCATGGGCAGGGTGGTGCACGAGCTCGGCAACGATGAGCTTTTCGAGATGCGCCTGAAGATGGGCATGATGTTCCAGGTGAGCGGGCTGTTCACCGACCTGTCGGTGTTCGACAATTTGGCTTTCCCGATGCGCGAGCATACCGACCTGCCGGAGGAGATGATCCGCGACCTGGTACTTATGAAACTGCACGCGGTGGGGCTGCGCAACGCCCGCGACCTGATGCCTGCCGAACTTTCCGGCGGCATGGAGCGCCGCGTGGCGCTGGCGCGCGCTATCGCCACCGACCCCGCGCTCATTATCTACGACGAGCCGTTCGCCGGCCTCGACCCGATCTCGCTAAACACTATCGCGAACCTGATCCGCAAGCTGAACGACGCGCTCGGCGTGACCTCGGTGGTGGTGACCTACGACCTGTCGGAATCGCTCAAGATCGCCGACTACGTGTACTTCATCCACGACGGCGTGGTCGTGGCCGAAGGCGAGACGTCGGAAATGCTCGACTCGCAAGACCCTTTTGTCAGCCAGTTTGTCCATGCCAAGCCGGATGGTCCGGTCGCCTTCCAGTACCCGAGCGTCATTTCCTACGTGGAGGAGCTGGGCATCAGAGCCTGAATCCGGTGCGGGAAATTCGAACACGGAACCTTTTACTACTTTTGGTTGGGCCAGAGTGGCGGTGGAAGAATACCGGCAGGAGGATGAGGGGAGGGGGTATTACAGGTCGTCAGGGCCGATGCCCGTATGCTAGGCGATGCGCGCCAACATCCTCGGGCCAATCTCGTCGCCATCGTGGAAGGCAAAAACGAAATCCGGCCAGCCGTCGCGGGAAAGTGTTTTATGCGAACCGGACTGGCGCTTTACCTGCCAGCCGAGCCGGAACAGCGCAGCCAGCAGGCGTCTGGCCTTGACCGAAGGCCATGGGCTCATGCCGCGAGCGGGATGGAGATATTGATGGAGAGCGGTTCGGTCTCGTTGTGCTCAAGGCGTTCGGCGATCACGCGCAGAGCCAGGACTTCGACCCTAGAGATGGCTTCCATGGCGGATGCGCCGTAGGCCATCACGCCGGGCAATTCCATCACCTCGGCCAGCCAGCGACCATCGGATTCCTGTTCATGTTCAATGGTGAAATTCATTTGTACCTCCGGCTTGAATCAAACGGACGTGGCAAGTTTACTCCGAAATGGGTGCTTTAAAGTAATTCAGTGAGGTAAACCCCCGGCTATGCCGGGGGACTAAAGAAGTTTGACTTATGCAGCGGTCATGCGAACTTGGCTACGACTGCTGTAGCTCCCTCCCTTTCAAGGGGAGGGCTGGGGTGGGGATGGGTTTGGATGGTGGAGCAGATGCGTACAGAGCAACCCACCCTCATCCCAACCTTCCCCCTGAAGGGGAAGGGGTAACCCCAGCTGCCTCGGGCGGCTCACGGTTTTATCGGCCCCTTTGAGGGGCTCACCCAATAAGCCCCCGGCTTTGCCGGGGGTAATTTAACTCGTCTTCGGTACGTTGTCACCCCTGTACTTGATCCGCAAGCATAACCTCGATGTGCTGGACATCCCGATGGCGGAGCTGACACGGCAATACATGACTTATATCGAGATGATGCAGCAACATCGTCTGGAGCTGGCGGCGGAATATCTGCTGATGGCGGCGGTATTGATCGAGATCAAGTCGCGCATGTTGTTGCCGCGCCTGCCCAAAGTCAGCGAGGAGGGCGGTGAAGACCCGCGCGCCGAGCTGATGCGCCGCTTGCTGGAATACGAGCAGATGAAGCTCGCCGCGCAAAAGCTCAACGAGCTGCCGCAAGCGGGGCGCGATTTCGAGATCGTGCAAGTATTGATCGAACGCACCGTGAAAGAGCGGCTGCCGGAGGTTAGCGTGGAAGACTTGCGCCATGCCTGGATGGGGTTGCTGGCGCGCGCCAAATTGAACACGCATCACAAAGTGCGCCGCGAGCAGCTCTCGGTGCGCGAGCAGATGACGCATGTGCTGCGCTGTTTGAAAAGCGGAGAATACGTGGCATTCGAGCAGTTGTTCGATATGGAAAGCGGTGTGCCGAAACTGGTCGTCACCTTCATTGCCATCCTCGAACTATCCAAGGAATATCTGGTAGAAATCCAGCAAAGCGAAACATTGGGGAGCATCTATGTCAGAACAAATCGAGCCATCGCCGCAGAGTGAAGAAAATTCCACCACCCCCTCTCCCCTCGCGGGAGAGGGGTGCATATAGTAGTCGACAACGCGATTCACACCGATTTGTTTGGCGGAGAAATGAACACCGCACAGTTTAAATGCGTGCTGGAAACCGCGCTGCTGACCACCACAGAACCCTTGCCCGTCGCGGAGTTGAAAAAACTCAGCGACGTGTCGCTGGATAGCCGCCAGATGGAAACACTGCTCGAAGAACTGGCAAGCGACTGGGAAGGGCGCGGCGTAGAGCTGACCCGCGTGGCAAGCGGCTGGCGTTTTCGCGCCAAACCAGAAATGCAATCCTATCTGGATCGGCTCGACCCGCAAAAGCCGCCGCGTTATTCACGCGCGGTGCTGGAAACGCTCGCCATCATCGCCTATCACCAGCCCGTCACGCGCGGTGACATCGAGGAAATACGCGGTGTTGCCGTATCCTCGCAAATCCTGAAAACGCTGGAAGCGCGCGGCTGGATAGAGGTGGTCGGCACACGCGACACGCCCGGCAGGCCGGAGCTGTTCGCCACCACTAAACAAATGCTTGACGACCTTAATCTGCGCGCTTTGCAGGAGCTGCCATCGCTACAAGAGATAGGCGCGCTGCTGGAGCAAGATGCAAATGCGGGGATGTGATTTGCCCGTTGGTTAGAAAGAAGCCAACCGGCAATGGGACGCGTATTGGGTAGGGGCGATTCACGAATCGCCCGGGCAATTCGTGAATTGCCCCTACGTCACATCAGTTGGTAGCGCGCGCCGTGCGCACGGTTTTGAGTGGTGTTGTCGCGCGCACAGCGCACGTTACGCGCTGGAGTATTTCGCACCACCAATCGCGTGATAGAATCCCGACAGGCAGCGAACTGCTTTTCTCCAATTATCCGTAATGTAATATTTTGGAAACCCCGTAACAATGGATGCCATAAACTCCCGAAAACCGCTGCGTCCGCTCCTGCTTGCCGCCCTGTTGTCCAATCCGATCTGCGGTTTCGCCGCTCCCTCCGATGCAAAAGCGGGCGTAGCTCCGTCGCTTGCATCGCTTACCGACTACTCGCTGGAACAGTTGATGAACGTGAGCGTGGAGGTCAGCTCGGCGGCGCGCAAGCCGCAGAAGTTGGAGGATACCGCTGCCGCCGTCCATGTGATTACCCGGCAGGATATTCGCCGTTCCGGCATGACCAGCCTGCCCGAGCTGTTGCGCATGGTGCCGGGTATGCAAGTGGCGCACCTCGATGGTGGCACTTGGGCGATCAGCAGTCGCGGCTTCAACGCCAAGAACAGCGACAACCTGCTGGTGATGCAGGATGGCCGTGTTTTGCAAACCCCGACTTTCACTGGCGTGTATTGGGATGCGCAAGACGTGGTGCTGGAAGATGTGGAACGCATCGAAGTGACACGCGGCCCCGGCGGTACGCTATGGGGGGCGAATGCGGTCACCGGTATCATCAATATCGTCACACTGCCCGCTTCGGCAACCCAGGGCGGCTTGATGAGCGGCGGTGCCGGAAACAGCGAGCATCAGGGGATGGTGCGCTATGGCGGAGAGATCGGTGAAACCGGTCACTTCCGCCTCTATGCCAAGGATGCCGCCCAGGACAATTTCAAACCGGCTTCCGGTATTGAGGCGCATGACAAGCACGATCTGCGCAGCACCGGTTTCCGGGCGGACTGGAGTCTGCCCGAGGGGAACTCGCTGACGGTGCAGGGCGATACCTATACCGGCAGTTCCGACCACACCGGTACGGCTGTTTCACTCGTATCGCCTTACAGCACCCCCATCGGCTACAACATCGACCTGAAAGGCAGCAATTTGCTGGCGCGCTGGAAAAGTGCGCTGTCGGCCACAGACGAGTGGGCGTTGCAGTTCTACTATGACACCTACGAGCGGCGCTATTTTAATCTTGGCGAGCAACGCGATACTTATGATTTGGATTTCCAGCACCGTTTTTTGTCGGGTGAACGGCACGACATCGTGTGGGGCGCGGGTTACCGGCAAACACGCGATCGGATGGACAATACTTTTACGGTATCGTATTTACCGGCGAGCCGCACGGATAGCGTTGCCAGCGCTTTCTTTCAGGATGAAATCGCGCTGCAAAAAGACAGCCTGTACCTGATCGCCGGTTCCAAATTCGAGCACAACGATTACACCGGCTTCGAGATTCAGCCCAACCTGCGCCTGCGCTGGAAAATCGATGAACGGCAAACCGCCTGGGCGGCGGTATCGCGCGCCGTGCATACGCCTTCCCGCACCGACTCGGATGGCCGCGTCGTTGCCACAGTTATCAAACCTGCTGCGACAACCTTCGTAACACGTCTGCAAGGTAACCCGGCGATACAGTCCGAGCGGGTGCTTTCCTACGAGGCCGGCTACCGTATCCAGCCCAACGAACAAGTGCAGACGGATGTCGCCGCCTTCTACAGCGAGCACAAGAATCTGATGACCATCGAGCGCGAGGCGAATTTTGCCGAAGGCGCATACACGGTCATCCCGCTGGTGTTCCATAACCGGGCAAGCGCGACGACCCACGGGTTGGAATGGAGCGGAAGCTGGCGACCGACCAACAAATGGCAGTTCAAAGCGGCATGGTCGTGGCTGAAAATGAACATCCGCCGCGATGCGGGCAGCACCGACACCTCGATCGAGAGCGAGGTCGGGCGGTCGCCGCAGAACCAGCTCCAGTTTCACGCGCTGCACTCGCCAACTGCCAAGGTTGATCTGGGCGCATCGCTTTATTACGTGGACAGTCTGCCCAGCCTGAATGTCCCAGCCTACACCCGCCTGGATGCGCGCGTCGGCTGGCGCGTCCAGCGCGATCTGGAACTCAGCCTGACGGCGCGCAACTTGCTCGATCCAGCCCACCCCGAATTCGTCAACACCTCGGGGCCGAGAACCAGCGAAGTTCCGCGCAGCATTTTTGGAGCGGCGACATGGCGTTTTTAACCCCCTTGCCATGCTAGCCTGGTCTCATAGCATTGGCCTTTGTAGGGCGGAAAAGCGTAGCGCCTTCCGCCGAATGTGGGTTGCCCAACTGTTGTGCGGTGTGATGCTGTTGCTGACGCTGGCACCGGCACCGGCACATGCCGCGCCGTCCGAATACGAGCTCAAGGCCGCGTTCATTTATCAGATCGCCAGGTTTGTCGAGTGGCCGTCTACTGGCGCGCTTGTCAATGCTGGCGCACCGTTGCGCCTGTGCGTGCTCGGCGGCAACCCGTTTGGGCGGGCGCTGGAGCTCATCCGGGGCAAGCCGGTTAACGAACGTGGAATGGAAGTGTCGCTGCTCGACATGAACGCGGACACCCGGAAATGCGCCATGCTGTTCATCGCCGCTCCGGCGGAAAAACATCTCGAACGTATCGTGGCTCTTTCGCGCGGTACCGGTATGCTGACGATAGGTGACACGGAAGGATTCGCACAGCGCGGTGTAATGATCAATTTTCTTTCGGAGGATAGCAAAATCCGTTTTGAAATAAATCCGGAAGCATCCCGGCGCGCCGGGCTCAAGATCAGCTCGCAACTGCTGAAACTGGCGCGCATCATCCAGGAGGAAGCGCCATGAGGCCGATGGAATGGTTACGCGATGCGCCCATCAAACGCAAACTGCTGTTGATCGGTTTGCTGACCACAGCTTTTGCGCTGCTGTTCGTCAGTCTGATTCTGACGGCGAACGCCATCGCCGAATGGCGCAACCGGACAGTGTTAGATCTGACGACTTACGCCAGGGTGATCGGCCACAATGCCGCGCCCGCCATACTGTTCGACGATCGGAATGCGGCGGCGGAAACGCTATCGGCACTATCGGCAAACCCGGACATCGTCGATGCGGTGATTTACGACAAAGGGGGAAGGGAGTTTGCGCGCTTCATTGCTCCCCGGCATTCACCCGCTTTTAATCCACCCGTCAAGCTTGGTTCCAGTTTTTTTAGCATCAACCAGATGGCCATCGCGGAGCCGGTTTTGTTCAAAAACGACACGCTGGGCAGCATTTATCTGGAGGTTGATCCGCGCGGCTTGTATGCCGCAATTCTGCGCAGTATCGGGCTGATTTTCCTGGCGGCATTCGGCGTGTTTCTGCTGGCCGCGTTGCTGCTTGCCAAGCTGCAGAAAATCATCGTCACCCCCATTCTGGATATGACCGGGGTAATGCAGCATGTTATTTTGGAACAGGATTTCGCGGCGCGGGTGGAGCTCCACGGGAAGGATGAAACAGGTATGCTGGCCGGCACCTTCAATGTCATGCTGGAATACATCCAGTTGCGCGATGCCGAGCTGGGGCAATGCCGGGTGCATCTGGAGGAAGAAGTCGCGCAACGCACCGCCGAGCTGCGGGAAGCCAACCGGCTGTTGGAGGAAGATCTCATCGAGCGCAAACAAAATGAAAACAAGATTCATAATCTTGCCTTCTATGACCCGCTCACCCAATTGCCCAACCGCCGCCTGCTGATGGATCGCCTGAACCACGCTCTGGCTTCCGGCGGCCGTAGCGTTGAATATGCCGCCCTCATGTTCATCGACCTCGACAATTTCAAGACGCTCAACGATACCCGGGGCCACGATGTCGGCGACCTGCTGTTGGTTGAAACTGCCCGGCGCCTGCAAGATTGCGTGCGCGAGGGGGACACCGTCGCCCGTTTGGGCGGCGACGAGTTCGTGGTCATGCTGGAGGGGTTGAGCGCGGAAGTCGAACAGGCCGCCACCCAGGCGGAGGCAGTGGGGCAAAAGATCCGCGCAGCCCTCAACCAGCCTTGCCTGTTAAAGGATTTTCAACACCACAGTTCCAGCAGTATCGGCATCGGTTTGTTCCATGGCAGAGATGTCACCGTGGACGAGCTGCTCAAGCGCGCCGATATGGCAATGTATGAAGCAAAAACCTCCGGACGCAATGCGTTGCGCTTCTTCGATCCTGTCATGCAGACAAATCTTGAGACACGCTCCACGCTTGAAGCCGACCTGCGCCGCGCCGTTTCCGGGCAGAAAGAATTCCTGCTTTACTATCAGCCGCAAATCGATTCTTCGGGCCGCCTGATCGGCGCAGAAGCCCTGCTGCGCTGGCAGCATCCCGAGCGCGGCATGGTGCCTCCCGCCGAATTCATCACGCTCGCCGAAGAGTCCGGGCTGATTCTGCCGTTGGGCCACTGGGTGCTGACAACCGCCTGCCGGCAACTGGTAGCCTGGGCAGCGCAGCCGGAAACGGCCCATCTCACCGTGGCGGTGAATGTCAGCGCCAAACAGTTCCATCTGCCGACTTTCGTCGACGAGGTGCTGACGCTGGTCGATCACTTCGGGGTAGACACCGCGAAACTCAAGCTGGAAATCACCGAAAGCATGCTGCTGGACAATGTGGATGACATCATCGCCAAAATGACCGCGCTGAAAGCACGGGGCATAAGCTTCTCCATGGACGACTTCGGCACCGGCTATTCCTCGCTCTCCTACCTGAAACGTCTGCCTTTGTACCAGTTGAAGATCGACCAATCCTTCGTGCACGATGTGCTCATCGACCCCAATGATGCGGCCATCGCCAGAATCATCGTCGCGCTGGCAAAAACCATGAATCTGGCGGTCATCGCCGAAGGGGTGGAAACCGAGGCGCAACGCGAGTTCCTCGACCTGAACGGCTGCCACACCTTTCAGGGGTATTTGTTCAGCAAGCCGGTTCCGGTAAAGGAATTCGAGCAGATGGTTGGACGATATGCCCAACAATACCCTGCGGGATAAGGCCGTAGCCCGGTAGGATGAGCTGAGGCACGAAGCGCATCGTTCGCGATTGGGTAGTAGGGGCAATTCACGAATTGCCCGTATCAAATGCACGAATCGCCCGGGCAATTCGTGAATCGCCCCTACGTCACATCAGTTTGAATCACACCCGATTGATAAGCCCGTTGGTCGAAGCATCGTGCTGCGATGCCGCACCCGCATTACGCAACTCTGGCAAGATTTTTCCCGCCAGTTGCTTGCCCAGCTCCACGCCCCATTGGTCGAACGAGTTGATGTTCCACACCACGCCCTGCACGAACACCTTGTGCTCGTAGAGCGCGATCAACATGCCCAGCGTGTGCGGGTCGAGCCGGTCGAATAGTAGGGTGTTGGTCGGACGGTTGCCGGGGAACACCTTGTGCGGCAGCAGATCATCGAGCGCCGCGCCGCGCAGGCCTTGCGCTTCCAGCTCGGCGCGCGCTTCCGCCTCGGTCTTGCCGAGCATCAGCGCCTCGGTCTGCGCGAAGCAGTTGGCGAGCAGGATGGCGTGATGTTCGCCGATAGGGTTTTGGCTATTCAGCGGAGCCAGGAAATCCGCCGGGATCAGGCGCGTTCCCTGGTGGATGAGCTGGTAGAAGGCGTGCTGGCCGTTGGTGCCGGGTTCGCCCCACAGCACCATGCCGGTGTCGTAGTCCACCGCGTTGCCGTCGCGGTCCACGCGCTTGCCGTTGCTCTCCATCTCCAGTTGCTGCAAATAGGCGGGGAAGCGGTGCAGGTATTGGTCGTAGGGCAGCACGGCGTTCGACTGGGCGCCGAAGAGATTGCCATACCAGACACCGAGCATTCCCAGCAGCACCGGCATATTCTTCTCCAGCGGCGCGCTGCGGAAGTGTTCGTCCATCGCATGGCCGCCGCCCAGCAATTCTTCAAAGTTATCCATGCCGATGTGTAGCGCGATCGGCAGGCCGATGGCCGACCACAGTGAATAGCGCCCGCCGACCCAGTCCCAGAATTCGAAGACGTTGTCCGGGTTGATGCCGAATTCGCCGGTGGCCTTGAGGTTGGTGGATACGGCGGCGAAGTGCTTGGCCACAGCTTGTTCGCTGCCCAGTTTTTCCACCAGCCAGGCGCGCGCCGAACGGGCATTGGTCAGCGTCTCCTGCGTGGTGAAGGTCTTGGAGCTGACGATGAACAGCGTGGTTTCGGCGTCCAGCTTCTTCAGCGTCTCGGCGAGGTGCGTGCCGTCCACGTTGGAAACGAAATGCGCGCGCAGCGCCGGGCTCGAATAAGGCTTGAGCGCCTCGCAGGCCATCAGCGGGCCGAGGTCGGAGCCGCCGATGCCGATGTTGACGATGTCAGCGATCTGCTTGCCGGTATGGCCGCGATGCGCGCCGTTGCGCACCGCCTCGGAGAAGCGGCGCATCTGTTCCAGCACGCGCCGCACGCCGGGCATGACATCCTTGCCGTCCACAAGAACGGGGCGGTCGGAGCGATTGCGCAATGCGGTATGCAAGACAGCACGCCGCTCGGTGAAGTTGATTTTTTCGCCGCCGAACATGCGTTCGACGGCGGCGGGCAATCCGGCCTGTTCGGCCAGGGACACCAGCAATTTGACGGTTTTTTCGTCGATGCGGTTCTTGGAGTAGTCGAACAGCAAGTCGCCGAGCCGTAGCGAGAGTTTATCGAAACGCGCCGGATCGTCCTGAAACATCTGGCGCATGTGTAGCGGTGCTATGGCGGCGTGGTGCGCCTTGAGCGCCTGCCAGGCGGGGGAGGTGGTCAGTTTTGACATGATGGCGCTTTAAATCTAAAAAAAGAAATTAGCCACAGAGAACAAACAAATTAGCCACAGAGAACACAGCCAGCGTAGGTCGGAAAAGCGTAGCGCCTTCCGACGTTTGTGAGCCATGCAACCATGCGGCGGATAACGCTACGCTCATCCGCCCTACAACCTAGGCTTCCGGCACCAAGACAACGCCCGCCAGCGGCGGCAAGACGATTTCGGCGGAGTAGGGCAGCCCCATCCAGGGGATGGCCTCCGCCTGGATCAGCCCGGCGTTGCCGAGGTTGCTGCCTGCGTAATATTCCGAATCGCTGTTCAGCACTTCGCGGTATTGCGCCTGCTTCGGCAGGCCGATACGGTAGCGTTTGCGCGGCACGGGGGTCAGGTTCAACGCAATGACGGCGATGGAGCCGTCGCGTGCGCGCCGCTGGTAGGACAGCACCGATTTTTCCGCATCGTTGCAGTCGATCCAACCGAAGCCATCATGCTGGAAATCTAGCTCGTGCAGCGCGGGCAGCTTGCGGTAGATGCGGTTGAGGTCATGCGCCAGATTCTGTATGCCGCGATGCATGTCCTGACCGAGCTGCCACCATTCCAGTTCCCATTTCGATTGCCACTCGCGTCCCTGGGCGATCTCGTTGCCCATGAAGTTGAGTTTCTTGCCAGGCGTGGTCATCTGGTAAGTCAGCAGCAAGCGCAAGTTGGCGAATTTTTGCCAGGCATCGCCGGGCATTTTGGACAGCAGTGAACCCTTGCCGTGCACCACTTCGTCGTGCGAGAACGGCAGCACGAAGTTTTCGGTATAGGCATAGAGCTGGCCGAAAGTGAGCTGGTTGTGGTGGTAGCGGCGATGCACCGGGTCGTGGCGGAAATAGCTCAGCGTGTCGTTCATCCAGCCCATGTTCCACTTGATCGAGAAGCCCAGCCCGCCGAGATAGACCGGGCGCGACACGCCGGGCCAGGCGGTGGATTCCTCGGCGAAAGTCAGCGCGCCGGGGAACTCTTCGTGCACCATGATGTTCATCTCGCGCAGGAAATCCACCGCATCGAGATTCTCGCGCCCGCCGTATTTGTTCGGGATCCATTCGCCTGCCTTGCGCGAGTAGTCCAAGTACAGCATCGAGGCGACGGCATCCACGCGCAGGCCGTCGAAATGGAATTCCGCCAGCCAGAAATGCGCGCTGGACATCAAAAAGCTCTTCACTTCGTTGCGCCCGTAATTGAACACGTGCGTGCCCCATTCCTCATGGAAACCGAGGCGCGGGTCTTCGTGCTCATACAGCGCCGTGCCGTCGAAGCGCGCCAGCGCCCAGTCGTCCTTGGGGAAATGCGCCGGCACCCAGTCGAGAATCACGCCGATGCCTGCCTGATGGCAACAGTCGACGAAATGGCGCAGTTCATTCGGCGAGCCGAAACGGCTGGTCGCCGCAAAATAGCCGGTGGCCTGGTAGCCCCAGGACTCGTCCAGCGGGTGTTCGGAAACCGGCATCAATTCGATATGCGTGTAGCCCATGCTCTTGACGTAGGGCACGAGGTCGGCGGCCAGTTCGCGGTAGGTGTAGAAGCGGCCGTCCGGATGGCGCTTCCACGAACCGGCATGCACCTCGTAGATGTTGATCGCGCCGTGCAGCCAGTCCCATTGCGCGCGCCGCGCCATCCATTCGCCATCCCGCCAGCCATGTTCATTGGCGGGCGCGGTCAACGCGGCCGTGCCGGGGCGCAACTCATATCCTTGCGCGTAGGGGTCGGTCTTGGTCAGCAGATGCCCCGTGTCGCGGTTGCGGATTTCGTAACGATACAGTTTGCTCTGCGCGATTTCCGGAATAAACAGCTCCCATACTCCGCCGGAGCCGTGCGAGCGCATCGGGTGCATCCGGCCATCCCAGCCATTGAATTCTCCCACCACGCTGACGCGTTCGGCGTTCGGCGCCCAGACGGCGAAGCGCACCCCTTTGACGCCGTTGATCTCGATGCCGTGCGAACCCAGCATCCGGTAGCCCTGGCGCAACTTGCCTTCGCCGAACAGGTGCAAATCCTGCCGGGAGAGATGCGGCGGGAACTGGTAGGGGTCGTAGACTTCATGGGTCGTGCTGCCGTAGTGCATGCGCAGGCGATAGGGGCGGGCGGGTTCGCTGCTGCCGCGCCATTCGAATACCCCGGCGGGGTGAATCTGTCTGAACCCGTCGGGGCCGTCAGCGGTCAGCAAGTCAACGCCTGTGGCGTGAGGTTCATGCACCCGGATAATCCACTCCGCCGCCGCGCGGTGCAGGCCGAGAAAAGCAAATGGATCATGGAGGCGGGCTTGCAGCAATGAATCGATCAGCTTGTTCACCTTGGTTCCACCATTGTTCTTGTCTGGCTGAGGATTGTAAACGATAATGGCCGCTCTTCGACGAGGTAAATAAATGGAGAGCAGAATGAAAGCTGAACCGGGTTACCTGCAAAGAAAATATCAACTCGCCGCAGGCGAGCCGGCGTTGCGTTTTGTCAGCCGGCTCACCAAAAATACCTATGCATTGGTGCTGGCCGGCGGTCGTGGCAGCCGCCTTTACCAATTGACCGATTGGCGCGCAAAACCGGCTGTTCCTTTCGCCGGCAAGTTTCGCATTATCGATTTCGTCCTGTCCAACTGCGTCAACTCCGGCATCCGCCATATCGGCGTGGCGACGCAATACAAATCGCACAGCCTGATCCAGCATATCCAGCGCGGCTGGTCTTTTTTGAGCGGGCAGTTCGGCGAATCCGTGTGTTTGCTGCCGGCGCAACAGCGTGTCAGCGAGGAGCACTGGTACCAGGGAACCGCCGATGCGGTGTACCAGAATCTCGATATCCTGCGCGAAGTCGATCCCGATTTCGTATTGGTGCTGGGGGGAGATCATATTTATAAAATGGACTACGGCAAGCTGCTCGCATTTCACGTTGAAAACAAGGCGGACATGACTGTGGCTTGCCTGGAAGTGCCAGTTGCCGATGCCACCGGGTTTGGCGTGATGGGTGTGGACGACAACTCACGTGTTGTGAAGTTTGACGAAAAACCGGCCAACCCCGCCTGCATTCCCGGCAAACCGGACAAATCGCTGGCCAGCATGGGTATCTATGTGTTCAATACGCGCTTCCTTTTCGAACAACTGATCCGCGATGCCGACGACCCGCATTCCAGCCATGATTTTGGCAAGGACTTGATCCCTCACATGATCCAGAAGTATCGCGTGTTTGCGCATAACTTCGAGCGAAGCTGCATAGGCACAGGCAACGGGAGCGGCCCCTATTGGCGCGACGTGGGAACCATCGATTCCTATTGGGAAGCCAATATGGAAATGACCAAGGTCATTCCCGACCTGAACATGTACGACCAGGAATGGCCGATCTGGACGCACCAGGAGCAATTGCCCCCGGCCAAGTTTGTGTTCGACGACGATGACCGGCGCGGCATGGCCATCGATTCGCTGGTGTCCGGGGGGTGCATCATCAGCGGATCGACGGTGCGCCGCTCGTTGCTGTTCTCCAATGTGCGCGTGGACAGCTACTGCAACATCGAAGATTCGGTGGTGTTGCCTAATGTGAGCATCGGAAAGAGCGTCACTCTAAAGCGCGTCATCGTGGACAAAAGCTGCATGATTCCGGATGGGCTGGCGGTTGGGGTCAATCCGGAGGAAGACCGCAAGCGTTTCCACGTCAGCCCCAACGGCGTGACGCTCATTACCCCGGACATGCTCGGCCAGAAGGTTCACTGCCTGCGTTGACCTTGAAGAAGCTGCACGCCCCGAAACAATGAAAAAACCTGTTGACCTGGTTTTCCTCTGGCATATGCACCAGCCGGATTACCGCGATTATTCGAGCGGCGATTTCCTGCTGCCCTGGACTTATCTGCACGCGATCAAGGATTATGCCGACATGGCCTATCACCTTGAGCGGCACCCCAAAGTGCATGCCGTGGTGAATTTCGTGCCGGTGCTGCTCGACCAGTTGGAAGATTACGCAGACCAATTTGCGTCCGGGAAATTGCGCGATCCTTTGCTGCGCATGCTGGCGCATGAAAACACCGGCGAACTGTCGTCAGAACAGCGGCAAGCCGTTCTGAACGCATGTTTCCGCAGCAACCAGACCAAAATGGTTGCACCCTATCCTGCCTACAAGCGGCTCCTGGAACTGTTCAGCCTCCTGCAAACCGACGGCAATGTCGCGTTGTCCTATCTGTCCGGGCAATACATGGACGACCTGCTGACCTGGTATCACCTGGCCTGGTGCGGCGAGAGCGTGCGCCGCGAGCATGCGCTGGTGGCGCGTCTGATGAGCAAGGCGGAAGGCTTCAAATATGAGGATCGCAGGCAATTGCTCGATTTCATCGGCGAATTGATCGCCGGCATCATTCCGCGCTTTAGCAAGCTGGCAGAATCGGGACAAGTCGAGCTGTCCGCCACGCCGCATTACCATCCGCTGGCCCCGCTGTTGATCGACTTTGCCAGCGCCAAAGAAGCCATGCCCGATGCGCCTTTGCCCAGTTCGCCGCATTATCCCAAGGGACGCCAGCGTGTGACCGCGCATATCCGTTCGGCGAAAAAAAGCCATCGCGAGCGTTTTGGCGCAGAACCTAAGGGAATGTGGCCGGCCGAAGGGGCGATTTCGTCGGAAACACTGGACGTGCTGGCTGCTGAAGATTGCTTCTGGACGGCCAGCGGGGAGGGAGTGCTGGTAAACAGCCTGCGGCAGTCCAGGCATAACGTTCCCGATCGCGCCCAATACCTGTACCGCCCCTATCGCATGGAGAATGGCACCGGGAATCTGCTCTGTTTTTTCCGGGACGACCGTCTGTCCGACCTGATCGGGTTCGAGTATTCGCGCTGGCACGGCAAGGATGCAGCACACCACTTCGTCGAGCAGATCGAGGCCATCGCCCGTCAATCTCCGGACAACGAAACGCCTGTCGTGAGCGTCATTCTGGATGGCGAAAATGCCTGGGAGTACTATCCCTACAACGGGTATTATTTTCTCGAAGACCTGTACACCCTGATCGAATCCAGCCCGTGGCTGCGAACGACCACCTTCAGCGAATATGTGGCGCGCCCGGCCACGCCTGCCGGTTCCGATAGCGCCCGTGTGCACAGCCTTCCTTATGTCGTCGCGGGAAGCTGGGTGTACGGCAATTTTTCGACCTGGATCGGTTCGCCGGACAAGAATCGCGCGTGGGACTTGCTGTGCGTCGCCAAGCAGAGCTTCGATATGGTCATCTCCAGCGGCAGGCTTAGCCAATCCGAACAGGATGCGGCCGAGAAACAGCTTTGCTCCTGCGAAAGCTCGGACTGGTTCTGGTGGTTTGGCGATTACAACCCGTCGCACTCGGTAGCCAGCTTCGACCGCCTGTTCCGGCATAATCTGACCGAGCTGTACCGCTTGCTGCAATTGCCGCCGCCGATCAGCCTCTCCGAGCCCATCAGCCAGGGCGGGGGACACCCGGAGTCAGGCGGTGCAATGCGCCGCGCTTCCGAATGAAATTGACTATTACGGACTAAGCCTGCCATGACCAAAACGGTTTCCCTGCTCTTCGGCGTCCATGCGCACCAGCCTGTCGGCAATTTCCCCGAGGTCATCGACGATGCGCATCTGCGCTGTTACCGCCCTTTCCTGCAAACGCTGCACCGCTATCCGGAATTCCGTTTTGCGGTGCATTTCAGCGGCTGGCTGCTCGATTACCTGCTGAAAAAATTCCCCGAGGACATGGCGCTGTTGCGCGAAATGGCCGCGCGCGGCCAGGTCGAATTGTTCGGGGCAGGGGACACCGAGCCGGTGCTGGCGGTCATTCCGGAGCGGGATCGCATTGGGCAGTTGACGCGCTTTTCCGGAAAGCTGGAAGCGCAATTTGGCCAGCGCCCGCAAGGTGCGTGGCTCACCGAGCGGGTATGGGAGGCGACGGTGATTCCGTCGCTTGCCGAAGCGGGAATCAATTATGTGACGGTGGACGACTACCATTTCCTGTGCGCCGGTCAGGAAGCCAGCGAGTTGAACGGTTATTACACCACCGAGGAGGGCGGCAACTCGCTGGATTTATTTCCTATTTCCGAGGGATTGCGTTACCGCATCCCGTTTGCGCCCGCGCATGAAGTGGTCGCTTATCTGGAATGCCTCGCCGATCAAGGCGAAAACCCCGCCGCCGTGTATTTCGACGACATCGAAAAATTCGGCGTCTGGCCGGAAACCTACGAGTGGGTCTACGTGAAGGGTTGGCTGGAAAACTTTATCCGCGGCGTGCTGGCTTCGCAAAAAATCGACCCGCGCACCTACGGGGAATATCACGCCGACGCCAAAACACGCGGCATCATCTATCTGCCGACCACCTCCTATATCGAGATGAACGAGTGGACCTTGCCTGCCCCGGCTGCCGCAAAATATGCCGGTCTCGTTGCCCGCGAAAAGGAAGCGGGGCGGTATGAGGAGCACAAAGCCTTTATTCGCGGCGGGATATGGAAGAATTTTTTTACCCGCTATCCCGAGTCCAACTGGATGCACAAGCGCATGCTGGCCTTGTCGCTAAGGGTTGCCGGGTTGCCGGAAGACAGGCGCACGGCGGAATTGCTGGACGATTTGTACGAGGCGCAGGCCAACGATGCCTACTGGCATGGCCTGTTCGGCGGGCTATATCTGCCGCACCTGCGCCGTGCCGTGTACAACGCCATCGTCCGTCTGGAAGCCAAACTGGACAAGATTGCCCCGCGCCGGGCGGCGCAGCAGGAAGACCTCGACATGGATGGCGTTGAAGAATTATTTTTATTCAACGATAAGTTGCAGGCGATAATCAAACTGGACGGTTGTGCATGGGTTTGCGAATGCGACGACTATCGCCTGAACCATAATTTTGGCGACACCCTGCGCCGCCAAGCCGAGAATTATTTCGAAAAAATCCACCGCAGCACCCAGGGCGGCGGACATGCCGGAGAAGGCATTGCTTCGGCGCACGACCGTATCGCCTTCAAGGATGAAATTATCCTGTCCGACTTGTTGACCGATCTTCAGCCGCACGGTTTATTGAGCGACACGTGGGTAAAAGGAGGTGAAAGTTTACCCATCCGGAACTACATCCTGGCCGGATCAGACCCCGGCTCGGCGCAATTCCGGGCTGCAATCGGGGAAGGCGCAATCGAAAAAACCATCAAACTGACCGCCAATCGGATCGAAGCCCGGTACACCGCCAGCGCGCAGCTCGAGGGCGGGGCGTTATCGGTCAGATTGACGCTCGCCATGCCCAGTTGCGATGGCTATGCTGGCCGGTATGTCGATGCCGGCCAGCGGATTCTCGGAGGATTTGGCGCGCCATTGCACCTGGAAAATGCAACCGGACTCACTCTGGACGACGGGGTGCTGGGCGGACATCTGGTGCTTGCGGTATCCCGAGCCGCACTTATTCGCGCCGAACCTTATTTCACTGTTTCCCAATCCGAAGCGGGGTTCGAGAAAATCATGCAGGCCGTTGAAATAACCGTGCTATTACAAGCCGGTGGCGGGCCTGCAAGCTTGTCGCTGGAAGTTAATCCGGGGAACCTGAAGCTGTAAGAAGGTTCTCGAACCCGAGCCGGGGTGAGCATGTTTTTCTGGAATACCGCAATGGAGTTTGTCTGGAGACAGGAATCGTTTCCGGTGCTGGTAATGGCGCTGGGCCTGGCGTTTCTGTTGCTCCATTTTATGAAGGAAGAGCGCAAAGGCGTCCTGAATACGCTGATTTTCTTCCTGGTAAGCATGGCGCTGCAATTTGTCAGCGGCGTGTTCCATGCGCTGCAATTTCCCTCCGCTGCCGCAGTATTCCACGAAGCCGGATTGATCGGAGCCGGTATTGCGGTGATCCGCCTGTGGGGGCTGCTGGCTTTCCGCATCGTCCTGCCGCGGATGCGCGTCACGCCGCCGCGCATCGCCGAAGACATTTTCGTCATCATCGGCTACATCGCCTGGGGGCTGGTGCGGCTGCGCTATGCCGGGCTGGATCTCGGCAGTATCGTCGCGACTTCGGCGATGATTACCGCCGTGGTGGCGTTCGCCATGCAGGATACGCTTGGCAACATACTCGGCGGACTGGCCTTGCAACTGGACAATTCCATCGAAATCGGCGACTGGATCAAGGTGGACGATATCTCCGGGCGCGTGGTGGACATCCGCTGGCGCTCGACGCTGGTCGAGACGCGCAACTGGGAAACCGTGGTGTTCCCCAACAGCCAGTTGATGAAGAACAAATTCCTGGTGCTGGGGCGGCGTACCGACCAGCCGGTGCAATGGCGGCGCTGGGTGTGGTTCGACGTGGGGCTGGATATATCGCCTGCCAGGGTGATCTCCGTGGTCGAAGAGGCCATCCGGCCGACCGACATTGCCAATGTGGCGAAAACCCCTTTGCCGAATTGCATATTGGTGGACATGGACAACAAGGGCTATGCGCGCTATGCAATGCGTTACTGGCTGACCGATTTGATGCTTGACGACCCTACGGACGCGGCCATCAGGTGGCACATCATGGCGGCGCTGCAACGCGCGGGCATCAAGCTGGCGATGGAGGAGAGGAGCATCCACATCACCAAGGAAAACGAAAAACACGAAGAGGCGCTGCATCATCGCGAAGTCCAGTTGCGCATGAAGACCTTGCGGCGCGTGGAGCTGTTCGCGCAGATGACGGACGATGAGCTGCGCAAGCTGGCCGAGCGCCTCAGGTATGTGCCGTTTGCCAAGGGCAACATCATCGCCAGGCAGGGCACGCACGCCCAGCACTGGCTGTTTATTATTATCAGCGGCGAGGCGGAGGTGTTCCTGGATGGGGGCGGCGGCGAGAAGCGCATCCTGAATACGCTCGCAAAAGGGGACTTTTTCGGCGAAATGAGCATGATGACCGGATCGCCGCGCGTGGCTTCGGTTAGCGCCAAAACCGATGTGGAGTGCTATCGTCTCGACAAGGAGGCCTTCGAGGAAATTCTGACGGCGCGCCCGGGTATCGCCGAAGATGTGGCGCAAGTGCTGGCGGTGCGCCGTATGCAACTGGATAGCGCGCTGCTGAATCTGGACGAGGAAGCCAAGCACAAGGAAGCACACCACCAGCACAGCGAAATACTGGCGACCATCAAGCGCTTCTTCAGTTTGTAGTATCATCGCGGGGATTGAAAATTGCCTTTCTCATTAGCTCCCTCTCCCGCAGGCGGGAGATAACCGGCGACTTGGGTGTCGTTGCCGGACAACACGGTCGAATGGCCAGTAGCTCCATCAGGGTTGGGGAGAGGGGACGGGAATGCAGGGTTTCTCCGCAAGGGACGTTTCCCGCCACGACTGTTAGGGATCAAACATGAAAGTATCGTTTCTGGATTTTGAAAGCCCCATCGCCGAACTGGAAGACAAAATCGAGCAATTGCGCTATGTGCAGGACGATTCGGCGCTCGACATCGCGGACGAAATTTCGCGCTTGTCGAAAAAAAGCACGGCATTAACCAAGGACATCTACGCCAAGCTCACGCCCTGGCAAATTTCTCAGGTATCGCGCCATCCGCAGCGCCCTTACACGCTGGATTACATCGGGCACCTGTGCACCGATTTCGAGGAGCTGCACGGCGACCGGTCGTTTGCCGACGACAAGGCCATCGTGGGCGGGCTGGCGCGCTTTAACGGCCAGAGCGTGATGGTGATCGGCCACCAGAAGGGGCGCGACACCAAGGAAAAAATCGTGCGCAATTTCGGCATGCCGCGCCCCGAGGGCTACCGCAAGGCGCTGCGCCTGATGCGCCTCGCGGAAAAATTCGGCATCCCCATCCTCACCTTCATCGACACGCCCGGCGCATACCCCGGCGTGGGCGCGGAGGAGCGCGGCCAGTCCGAGGCGATCGGGCGCAACCTGTATGAAATGACCGAGTTGCGCGTGCCGATCATCTGCACCGTGATCGGCGAGGGCGGTTCCGGCGGCGCGCTGGCGATTGCGGTGGGCGATGCGCTGCTGATGCTGCAATACAGCACCTACTCGGTGATCTCGCCGGAGGGCTGCGCATCGATCCTGTGGAAGAGCGCGGAAAAAGCGCCGGATGCCGCAGAAACTCTTGGCATCACCGCGACACGCCTGAAAGCCCTCGGGCTGGTGGACAGGATCGTCAACGAGCCGCTCGGCGGCGCACACCGCGATTACGCGCTGACCATGCAGAACGTAAAGAAGGCTGTGCAGGACGCGCTGAAAACGGTGCAGAACAAACCGACGGCCAATTTGCTGCAAGACCGCTTCAACCGCCTGATGAGCTATGGCAAATTTAAAGAAGTTGCACTGTAGGCCAGGCTTATTTCAACAGTGCAATATCGTAGGGGCGTGATTCATCACGCCCTGTTCTATTCGTGCGCCAGAAAAGGGCGCGATGAATCGCGTTCCTGTAATAGCCGCAAAATGGTAACTGCTCAGGTGTGGCTGTTTTCTCCTTCCCACCTTGCATGGGGAAGGCTGTGAGGGATGATCCCCCCTTTAAAAAAGGGTGCAGGGGGATTTACAGCAGGTGGCGAGAGAGTGGCGCACTTCAAATCCCCCTCAGTCCCCCTTTTGCAAAGGGGGAAGCGAAGCACTCGGTGCGCAGAGGTAGTTGGAGGTTGGTATCTGGCGGGGGAGCTTTTTTCGACCTGAGTAGTTACGCAAAATGTTTGTATAAGGATATTTCTTGACAGGCAATCATTTCACCGAACGGGTAGCGGCACAATGTGCGCCGCTGGTTCCCGCGCGCAGCACCATCCTGATCGGTCTGAGCGGCGGGGTCGATTCCGCCGTGCTGCTGCACCTGCTGCAGCAGCTCGCACCGCGTTTTTCCTGGCGGCTCTCCGCCTTGCACGTCCATCATGGCATCAGCCCCAACGCCGATGCCTGGGCGAATTTCTGCGCCGGGCTCTGCGCGGGTTACGCCATTCCGCTGCATGTCGAACATGTGGACATCGCACCGTTGCGCCAGCACGGCATCGAGGCGGCGGCGCGCAAGCTGCGCCATGCGGCGTTTGCCAAACAGCCCTGCGACTTCGTCGCGCTGGCGCACCACACCGACGATCAGGCCGAAACCCTGCTGCTGCAATTGTTGCGCGGCGCGGGAGTGAAAGGCGCGAGCGCCATGCCGATGCTCGCCCGGCGCGAGGATTCGCCAAACTTATTGCGCCCGCTATTGCATATTTCGCGCCGGGAAATCCTCGACTATGCCGCCGCACATGGCTTGCGCTGGATCGAGGACGAAAGCAACGCCGACGACGGCTATCCGCGCAACTTCCTGCGCCACCGCGCGCTGCCGCTGCTGGAGCGGAAATTTCCTGCCTGCCGCACTACGCTGGCGCGCAGCGCTCAGCATTTCGCCGAGGCGAGCGAACTGCTCGACGATCTGGCGCGGTTGGATGCCGCGCCAGCAATTTGCGATGACACGCTTGCCGTTGTTGCCTTGCAGGCGTTAACCCGGCCGCGCGCCAGAAACCTGCTGCGCTATTTCCTGCACAGCATCGGCGCTCCGATGCCGCAAGCCGTGCAACTTGACGATATGCTGTGCCAACTCTGTGGTGCGCGGCAGGATGCGGCGGTGTGCGTCGAGTATGGCGGCTGGGAAGTGCATCGCTATCAGGGCAGGGTATATGCGTTACTCGCGACGGGCGGGTTTGATCGGGGCCTGGTCATGCCGTGGCAAGGCGAAGCCGAACTGGATTGGCCTGCGTTGAATGTACGCCTGATCTTCGAGCCTATGCGGGGCAGGGGGATCAGCCTGGAGAAACTGCAGCGCGCGCCTGCGACGCTACGCCTGCGGCAAGGCGGAGAAACCCTGCGCCCGCACCCGAACGCTGCGACGCGCACCCTGAAAAACATGTTGCAGGAACACCATATCCCGCCCTGGCAGCGCGACCGTCTGCCGTTGCTGTATTGCGGCGATGAGCTGGCGTGTGTGGCCGGCGTGGCGGTTGCGGCGGAGTATCAGGCCAATATGGGAGAGATGGCTATCCAGGTGAGTTTGACGTACCGAGCAAGGTGCTTCCAGGCCGCTGCGGCCGAGGCTTTTGATGGTTTCGAAGTCGGGCGTGATTCTCCCGGCATCGGCAGGCGCTTGCCGTATGTGCGATAACGCACATAATTATCTTGTACACCGTGCTAAAAAGCTGCAAGGCACAGCCTGGCTGTATTCCGTTGCATAATTGACTTTTATATCGGCGGCACGCTTCGGAGACAAGAATATGGTTGCTACGATATCCGCACAGCAGGCGCCCATGCACAACCGTCTTCTCGCCGCGCTGCCGCAAGAGATATTCGAGCGTATCGCTCCCCATATGGAGCTGATTTCGATGCCGCTCGGTGAAGTTCTGTATGAATCCGGCGGCCAACTGCATCACGCCTATTTTCCGACAACCGCCATCGTGTCGCTGCGCTATGTCATGGAAAATGGCGCATCGGTGGAAATCGCTGGAGTGGGGAATGACGGCGTAGTCGGGATTTCACTTTTCATGGGCGGCAATACCACGCCCAGCCAGGCCACGGTGTGTGCCGGCGGCTACGGTTACCGGCTGAAGGCGCGGTTGATGATGGAGGAATTCAATCGTGCCGGACCGATGATGCGTTTGATGCTGCGCTACACCCAGGCGTTGATTACGCAGATGTCCCAAACCGCAGCGTGCAACCGGCATCATTCGATGGAGCAGCAAGTGTGCCGCTGGCTGTTGTTCACCCTTGACCGGTCGCCATCGCATGAATTGGTTATGACGCAGGAATTGATTGCCAGCATGCTCGGGGTGCGGCGCGAAGGCATCACAGAAACTGCCGGGAACTTGCAGCGCGCCGGCTTGATCAGTTACCGCCGCGGCCACATCACCGTACTGGACCGGGCCGGGCTGGAGTCACGCACATGCGAGTGCTACAACGTGGTTAAAAAAGAATTCCACCGCTTGCTCAGTGAGGCATAACGATATGTTGGTTATCTGGTCAGCGCACGAACTCCGCAGGGTGGCCGCCAAAGCGCGCCCTCTCTGCATTAACTTTATGCATTGCGCGCAAATTAGCCATGTTTGAAAAAACGCACAACCCCGCTATTCACAATCCGGCTACCGATGCACGGTATCAGGAAGCATTGCTTAAAACCGGCGCACTGCAAAACGCGATTCTCAATAGCGCCAACTTTTCAAGTATCGCTACCGACGAGAAGGGCGTGATTCAAATCTTCAATGTTGGCGCCGAGCGCATGTTGGGTTACGCGGCCGCCGATGTGCTGAACAAGATCACGCCGGCCGATATCTCCGACCCGCAGGAGGTCATCGCGCGGGCGGCGGCGTTGAGCGAGGAGTTTTCCATGCCGATCATGCCGGGCTTCGAGGCGCTGGTATTCAAGGCCTCGCGCGGCATTGAGGACATTTACGAGCTGACCTACATCCGCAAGGACGGCAGCCGTTTCCCGGCGGTCGTGTCGGTCACCGCGCTACGCGACGCTCAAGACGCCATTATCGGCTACCTGCTGATCGGCACCGACAACACCGCGCGCAAGCAGGTCGAAGCGGAGAAACAGCGTTTGCTTGAGATTCAGGAAGAGACGCATAAACAACTGCAGCAGACCAACGCCACCTTGCAGGTCAGCGAGGAACGGCTCGCCGTTACGCTCAATTCCATCGGCGATGCCGTGATCGCCACCGATGCCGAAGCGCGTGTGACGCTCCTGAACCCCCTTGCCGAGCAGCTCACCGGGTGGACGCAGGCGGAAGCTACCGGTTGTCCGGTGGATGAGGTATTTCACATCATCAACAAGGAAACCCGTCAACCCGCCACCATCCCGGTAGCGGAAACCCTGGAAAAAGGGACGGTGCATGGCCTGGCCAACCATACCGTGTTGATTGCACGCGATGGTAGCGAGTGCGATATCGCCGACAGTTGCGCACCGATTCGCGACCGCGACGGCCTGGTGGTCGGCGCCGTGCTGGTGTTCCGCAATGTCACCGGAGAATATGCAGCGCAGTATGCCTTGAGCGAGCAACGGATCGAGTTGAAAATTCAGAACGAGGAACTGCGCGCTTCGCAGGAGGCGCTGCGCATCACGCAGGCGCGCTATTTCGATCTCTATGACCTGGCGCCCGTGGGCTATGTTACCGTCAGTGAAGCAGGTGTAATCCTGGAAGCCAACCTCACCTCTGCCACCCTGCTGGGCATGGGTGCTGGTATGGGCATGGGCATGGGCATGGGCATGGGCATGGGCATGGGCATGGGCATGGGGCTGTCGAGGCAGAAGTTTAGCCGCTTCATTTTCAACGCAGATCAGGACATCTATTACTTGTGCCGCAAACAGCTCGATGCCACCGGCAAACCGCAGGAATGCGAACTGCGCATGTTGAAAAGCGACGGCACGCAAATATGGGTGCAACTGTCCATCACTGCCGCGCTGGATAATGACGAACCGGTACTCCGTATCGTGATGATAGACATCGACGCACGCAAGCAGATTGAAGAAGAACAGAGGAAATTCGAGCAGCGGTTGCATGACCAGCAGTTTTACACGCGCTCGCTGATCGAATCCAACATCGACGCGTTGATGACCACCGATCCGGTCGGCATCATCACCGACGTCAACAAGCAGATGGAGGCGCTCACCGGATGCGCGCGCGACGAGTTGATCGACACGCCGTTCAAAAACTACTTCACCGACCCGGAGCGGGCAGAAGCGGCCATAAATTGGGTGCTGAGCGAAAAAAGGGTCAGAAACCACGAGCTAACCGCGCGCGACAGGGGCGGCAAGGAAACGGTGGTGTCCTGCAATGCGGCTACCCTCTATGACCGTGACGGGAAGTTGCAGGGGGTATTCGTCGCCGCGCGCGATGTCACCGAACGCATATTTCTGGAAAAGCTGCTGTTGGATAATAACGCTGCGCTGCAGAGCGCCAAGGCTGTGGCGGAAAAAGCCAGCCTCGCGAAATCAACTTTTCTTTCCAGCATGAGCCATGAACTGCGCACCCCCCTCAATGCGATCCTGGGTTTTGCCCAATTGCTGGAGGCCGGAGTGCCGCCTCCAACAGATGCGCAGGCTGTCAGGCTACATCAGATTACCAAGGCGGGATGGTATTTGCTGGAGCTGATTAACGAAATCCTCGATCTCGCGGTGATCGAGTCCGGCAAACTGTCGTTGTCGCGAGAGGCGGTGTCGCTGGTCGAAGTCATGCACGAATGCCACGCCATGATTGAATCTCAGGCGCAACAACGCGGCATCCATGTCGATTTTCTCCCATTCGACAATACCTGGTATGCCAATGCCGACCGTACCCGGTTGAAGCAGGTGCTGATCAACCTGCTTTCCAATGCGATCAAATACAACCGCGAGCACGGAACGGTCGAGGTGAAATGCACATGTACTCCGGAGCGCATACGTATCAGCATCAAGGACAGTGGTGCGGGATTGCCTCCGGAAAAGCTGTTGCAGTTGTTCCAGCCATTCAACCGCCTCGGCCAAGAGGCGGGCACCGAGGAGGGCACGGGCATCGGCCTGGTGGTCACCAAGCAACTGATCGAACTGATGGGCGGCAGCATCAGCGTGGAAAGCACCGTCGGGGTGGGCAGCGAGTTCGTGGTCGAATTGATTCGCGATATTACGCCGCCGTTTGCCGCTGGAAATGCAGTTCCTGTGGAATTTGCAACGCAAGTTGAGGAAAATGCCGCGCTACGCACCCTGCTCTACGTGGAAGATAATCCGGCCAACCTGATGCTGGTCGAGCAAATTATTGAAGTGCATCCGCGGATGCGCTTGCTCAGCGCGCGCGACGGCAATCTCGGCATCACGCTGGCACGCACTCATCTCCCGGATGTCATCCTGATGGACATCAATCTGCCCGGCATCAGCGGTATCGAAGCCATGAAAATCCTGCGCAAAGACCCGGCAACATCGCATATCCCCGTTATTGCGCTCAGCGCCAATGCAATGTCGCGCGATATCGAGAAGGGGTTGGAGACAGGGTTTTTCCGCTATCTAACCAAGCCCATCAAGATCAATGAATTCATGAACGCGATGGATGAGGCGCTGAAATTTTCAAAATCGGGATCAACGTACCCAAACCAAACGGAAAAAATATCATGATTAGCGAACAGGAAATCCTTAGTGCCAGCATTCTGGTCGTGGACGATCAGCAATCCAATGTGCTTTTGCTTGAGGAAATGCTGCGAGATAGCGGCTATGTTTGTGTTGCGTCAACAACCGATCCCCATGCAGTCCGCGAGCTGCATCGCAAGCACCGCTACGACCTGATTCTGCTCGACCTGCTGATGCCCGGCATGGATGGATTCCAGGTGATGGAATGCCTGAAGGAAATCGAAACGGATGGCTACCTTCCCGTGCTCGTCATTACCGCCGAACCGGGCCACAA
This sequence comes from Gallionellales bacterium RIFCSPLOWO2_02_FULL_59_110, assembly GCA_001801215.1. Taxonomy (GTDB): domain Bacteria; phylum Pseudomonadota; class Gammaproteobacteria; order Burkholderiales; family Gallionellaceae; genus Gallionella. Next base: position 33,912 of record MGXA01000083.1, read on the forward strand.
GCTGCGTGCGCTCGCCGCCGGTGCGAAGGATTTCGTCGCCAAACCTTTTGATCTGGTCGAAGTGCAGACGCGTATCCATAACATGTTGGAAGTGCGGCTATTGTACAAGAAACTCGAGCAGCACAACCAGGTGTTGGAGCAGACGGTGCTGGAGCGTACGGCCGAACTGCGCAAGAGCGAAGCGCGTTTTCAACGTCTGACCGAGCTATCGTCTGACTGGTATTGGGAGCAGGACGAAAACGGGCATTTCACCAAGATTTTCGGCCCGGTACTCGAAATGCTCGGCATTCAGCTCAACGGCGCGCTGGTTCAATCGAGAGATGAAAAGGGCGGAAGCTGGAACGAGAATGAGCGAAAAATGCTGGAAGCCAATCTGGCCGCGAGACGACCCTTCCTGGATTTCGTCTATAGCCGGACCAATCCAGATGGCTCGCGGCAATTTCTAATGGTGAGCGGGGAACCGATGTTCAACCCCTCGGGGCGTTTTATCGGCTACCGGGGCACCGGCAAGGACGTGACCGGAAAGATACACCCCAACCATAAATTACCTTAAAAATCAATTTACTCTGGCAAAACCGGGGGCGCTTCGACTGGCTCGGGGCAGGCTTGTTGGATGAGCACCTCAATAACCGTGAGTTGCCCGAAGGCGGCTGGGTTTTCCCGCTTTTCCCTGATTAGGGTTGGGATGGAAATGAAAACATCAGGTACTGCCGCTTTTTTCCTTCCCCCTTGCAGGGGGCAGGGACTGGCGTTGTGGCTATTTCGAGCATACTGCTTCGACCTGAGTAGCGACATTCTGCGCTCTTGTTTAGTTTCAAACCCCATACTGTTCACTCTCCCAAGCATTAAAGCCGGCGGCTACCCAAATGAACCCGACAACACACGCGGGCCGGTTAGCTATTTATAGCCATTTCACATTTGTTAACTGCATCCAAGCTGCAGGTTATGTGTGGTAGCGCACGGATAGAAGCAAGTCTAATCGCCATGATGGAACATGGTTGCCAAGCTCATTCACGAACATAATCCACCTCACGATCCCTGCAAAGTTAAGTGTGCGTCTTTTGTGCATAAGCAAAAAACAGGTGGAGCGCTGGCCATTTTTTTGGCCACGCGATCTGCCGGGTCGGTTTGCGCTTTACTTAACTTAACAGAGGTTGGCCATGTTCAAAGAAATGAGTGACACCGTAACTCTAAACAGCACCCCTGACACTGAGGAAGCTATCACCGTGGCGCCATTCCAAGAATCAGGCACTGGTCGATACCGAAAACTTTGTCCGGCGAGTGGCATTACCGAGGTGCAACGCCAGGAGGCATTGCTTAAAACCGGTGCCTTGCAGAGTGCTATTTTTAATAGCGCCAATTTTTCGAGTATCGCCACCGACGCGAAGGGCGTGATCCAGATTTTCAACGTCGGCGCGGAACGCATGCTGGGTTACACGGCAGCCGAAGTGATGAACAAGATCACCCCGGCCGACATTTCAGATCCGCAGGAAGTGATCGCACGTGCCAAGGCATTGAGCGTCGAACTCGGCACCCCAATCACGCCGGGTTTCGAGGCGCTGGTGTTCAAGGCATCGCGCGGCATCGAGGATATTTACGAACTGACCTATATCCGCAAGGACGGCAGCCGCTTCCCGGCGGTGGTATCGGTCACCGCGTTGCGCGATGCCGATAACGTCATCATCGGCTATCTGCTGATCGGCACCGACAATACTGCGCGCAAACGGGCAGAAGAAGCGCTGCTCAAGGCGGGAGCCTTGCAGAACGCAATTTTTAACAGCGCCAATTTTTCTAGCATTGCCACTGACGCGAAGGGCGTGATCCAGATTTTCAACGTCGGCGCGGAGCGCATGCTGGGCTACACGGGTGCCGACGTGATGAACAAGATCACCCCGGCCGATATTTCCGATCCGGAGGAAGTGATCGCGCGCGCGAAAACACTCAGCACCGAGCTCGGCACCCCGATTGCGCCCGGCTTCGAGGCGTTGGTGTTCAAGGCTTCGCGCGGCATAGAGGACATCTACGAGCTGACCTACATCCGCAAAGATGGCAGCCGCTTCCCGGCAGTCGTATCCGTCACTGCGTTGCGCGACGCTGATAACGCCATTATCGGCTACCTGCTGATCGGCACCGACAACACCGCGCGCAAGCAGGTCGAAGAAGAGCGGATGAAGCTCGACCAGCGAGTTCGCGACCAGCAGTTCTACACGCGCTCACTCATCGAATCCAACATCGACGCGCTGATGACCACCGATCCGTCAGGTATTATTTCCGATGTCAACAAGCAGATGGAGGCGCTCACCGGGTGTACGCGTGACGAGTTGATCGGCGCGCCGTTCAAGAATTACTTCACCGATCCGGAGCGGGCCGAAGCAGCCATCAAGCAGGTGCTGAGCGAAAAGAAAGTCACCAACTACGAGCTCACTGCGCGCGCCAGGGATGGCAAGGAAACGGTGGTGTCCTACAACGCGACTACCTTCTATGATCGCGACAGGAAGCTGCAGGGCGTGTTTGCTGCCGCGCGCGACGTCACCGAACGCAAACGCCTGGATCAGGAGTTGGAGCGCGCCAAGGCCGTAGCGGAAAAGGCCAACCTCGCCAAATCAAATTTTCTTTCCAGCATGAGCCACGAGATACGCACACCGATGAACGCCATCATCGGCATGTCCTACCTGGCGCTGAAGACCGATCTGACGCCGCGCCAGCGCGACTACATAAAGAAGATCAAAGGGTCCGGCCAACATCTGCTCAGCATCATCAACGATATTCTTGATTTTTCAAAGATCGAGGCGGGCAAGCTGACGGTCGAGCAGACCGAGTTCGAACTGGAGATGGTGCTCGACAATGTGGCCAACCTGATCGCGGAGAAGGCATTCGCCAAAGGGCTGGAGCTGGTCTTTGACATAGACAAGAACGTGCCGTCCAAGCTGATCGGCGATCCGCTGCGGCTGGGGCAGATACTTGTCAACTACAGCAACAATGCCGTCAAGTTCACAGAGCATGGAGAAATATACATCGTCGTCCGCCTCAAGGAACAAACCGATAAGGATGTGCTGATCTACTGCGCTGTGCGGGATACGGGAATCGGCCTGACGGAAGAACAGATTGGGCGGTTGTTCCAGAGCTTTTCGCAGGCCGACACCTCGACTACCCGCAAATTTGGCGGCACCGGCCTCGGGCTGGTCATTTCCAAAAATCTGGCCGAGATGATGGGCGGAGAGGTGGGTGTGAGCAGCGAACATGGCAAGGGCAGCACCTTCTGGTTTACGGTGCGCCTGGGCAAGGGCATCGGCCAGCAGCGCAAGTTGGCGCTGTCTGGCGACTTGCAGGGCAAACGCGTGCTGGTGGTAGACGACAACGAGAACGCCCGCCTGGTGCTGGGCGACCTGCTCGACGGCATGAGCTTCAGGGTTGACCAGGCCGAATCGGGCAAGGCGGCCATCGGTGCCGTGGATTGTGCCGAGGCGCAGGGTATGCCCTATGAGATCGTGTTTCTCGACTGGAAAATGCCGGGCATGGATGGCATCGAGACGGCCAGGCGGCTGAAGGAGCTTCCACTCAGCCGTATGCCGCACATGATGATGGTGACCGCTTATGGTCACGAGGAGGTCATTAAGGGTGCGGAAGAAATGGGCATCGAGGAAGTGTTGATCAAGCCGGTCAGCGCCTCGGCGCTGTTCGACGGCGTGGTACGCATTCTGGGAGGCGTCGTCGATGGCCCCCGCACTGCCGGAGACGCACCGACCGACGCCTTCGAACAACTCGCCACCATCAAGGGCGCCCACATCCTGCTGGTGGATGACAACGATCTCAACCAGGAGGTGGCAACCGAACTGCTGCGCGATTCCGGCTTCGTCGTCGATTTGGCCGGGAACGGCCAGGTAGCGCTGGACAAGGTCAGGGCCGCCAATTACGACATCGTGTTGATGGACATGCAGATGCCGGTGATGGACGGTGTGACGGCGACACTGGAGATACGCAAGGAAGAACGCTTCAAGGATCTTCCTGTGGTGGCGATGACCGCCAACGCCATGCAGGGCGACCGGGATCGCTGCCTGGCGGCGGGCATGAACGACCATGTCGCCAAGCCGATCGAGCCGGAAGATTTGTGGAAGGCGCTGCTGAAATGGGTCAAGCCGCGGCATTCGACAGCAGCAGAGGTGAAGCCTCAGATAAAGGCAGGGCAATATGCCGATTTGCCGTCCGGTATCGATGGGCTGGATATCGCTAATGGCCTGCGCCGCGTGCTCGGCAAGAAATCACTCTATCTCTCGATGCTGCGCAAGTTCATTGCCGGGCAGAAATCTGCAACGGCGGGAATCCTCGAAATGCTGGAAGGCAACGACAGGGACACCGCAGAGCGGCTCGCACACACGCTAAAAGGTGCTTCCGGCAACATCGGTGCCACCGGCCTGCAACAGTTGGCGGAAGAACTCGAGACCGCAATCAGGGAGCGTCAACCGCGCAATGATGTCGATGGTCATCTCGACAAGCTGAAACAACAGCTCGACTATTTCATCACTCAACTGGAACAGAAGCTGCCGGAAGAGCAGGGCAGGACAGCCATCGCGGTCGATCAGGAGAAACTTAAAATGGCCTGCGACAGGCTGATAGCCCTGCTCGCCGACGACGATGCGGAGGCGGGCGATGTGCTGAGTGAGAATGCCGACCTGCTTAACGCGGCCTTCCCCGACCATTATCGCAAGATCAACGACAGCATCCAAGCATTCGACTTCGAGGCGGCGCTCGCAGCATTAAGAGCCGCCATCGCCCCCCTACCTGTAAAGGAATCTCCATGAACGAGCTCAATTCAGCCGAAAAAGCCACGATATTGGTAGTTGATGACGCGCCGGGCAACCTGGCGCTGATGCACAATCTGCTCAAGGACGACTACCAGGTGAAAATTGCCAACCGTGGTGAGAAAGCACTGCAAATTGCAGCATCTGATTCGCCCCCCGACCTGATCCTGCTCGACATCATGATGCCAGGGATGGACGGCTATGAGGTGTGCCAGCGGCTCAAACGCGACCCCAGGACGCAGAATATCCCGGTAATCTTTCTCACCGCAAAATCTGAAGTGGGAGACGAAAAGAAAGGGCTGGAACTTGGCGCGATCGACTACATCACCAAACCGATCAGCGTGCCTATCGTTATGGCGCGCGTGAAGAACCACTTGGCGCTCAAAGCCATGGCCGACTTTCTGCGCGATCAGAACGATTGGGACAGCGCGGAGCGGCTCGCCTATACGCTCAGGGGCGATTCTGGCAACGTCAGCGTCAACGGCTTGCAACAGTTTGCGGAAAAGCTTGAGGTTGCGATCAAGGAGCGTCATTCACGCGAGGGAATCGAGGCTCGGCCCGATGCGCCCGCAACCCAACTCGACAACCTCATCGCGCAATTGGATCAAAAACCACCGGAGGCATCAGGCAGGATGACGGCCTCGTTCAACCAGGAAAAGCTCAAAGAGGTCTGTGACAAGCTGGAGGCACTGCTGGCCGAAAACGATTCCGAGGCGATCAACGTGCTGGATGCCAATGCGGAACTGCTTGAGGCAGCCTTACCCAACCGCTCCCGCGAGATCGACAACGCCATCCGATTATTCGATTTCGAAGCGGCGCTCGCAGCGCTGAGAGCCGCCACCGGAACATCTGTCTGACAGGAACACTCATGGAGAAATTTAATTTGATCCAGAAAGCCACGATACTGGTGGTTGACGACACGCCAGATAACTTGGCACTGATGAGCAACCTGCTCAATGATGACTACAAGGTAAAAATCGCCAGCAGTGGCGAGAAGGCGCTGAAGATTGCGGCTTCAGACCCGCCACCCGATCTGATTCTGCTCGATATCATGATGCCTGGCATGGATGGCTACCAGGTATGCCAGCAGCTCAAACGCGACCCAAAAACGATGAACATCACGGTGATCTTCCTAACCGCCAAGGCTGAAGTGGAGGACGAAAAGAAAGGGTTGGAACTCGGTGCGACCGACTACATTACCAAACCGATCAGCCCGCCCATCGTCATGGCGCGCGTGAAAAATCATCTGGCGCTCAAGATGATGGCCGACTTCCTGCGCGACCAGAATGAATTTCTCGAACTCGAAGTAACCAAGCGCACGCGCGAAGTGATGGCAATACAGGATGTCACCATTCTCGCCATGGGCTCGCTGGCCGAGACGCGCGACACCGACACCGGCAACCACATCCGCCGCACACAGTTTTACGTCAAAGCCCTGGCCGAAAAGTTGCGCGACCATCCGCGCTTTGCCTGGTTCCTGACGGAGGCCAACATCAACATGCTCTTCAAGTCGGCGCCGCTGCACGATCTCGGCAAGGTGGGTATCCCCGACCGCATCCTGTTGAAACCGGGCCGCCTGGAGCCCGGCGAATTCGAGATCATGAAGACGCATACCACGCTGGGGCGCGATGCTATCGTGCATGCCGAGGCAGCGTTGGGTTTCGATGTCGATTTTCTCTCCTTTGCCAAAACCATCGCCCTGTCGCACCAGGAAAAATGGGATGGCAGCGGCTATCCGCAGGGGCTCGCCGGCGACGATATCCCGATTGCGGCACGCCTGATGGCGGTGGCCGATGTTTACGATGCGCTGATCAGCCGCCGCGTGTACAAGGAAAGCATGCCACACGATAAGGCGGTGCAGATCATGATCGATGGGCGCGGCTCGCACTTCGATGCCGATATGTTCGATGCCTTCGTCGAGATACAGGAAGAGTTTCGCGCCATCGCCCGGCGTTTCGTCGATTCCGATGTGGACATGGAAAAGAAAATGGAATACTTGGCACAGGCCAATACCGCATAACACGCGAAAGAATGGATATGATAGACAAGCAGACCGCATTCCTCGTCGTCGACGACTTTGAACCCATGCGCAAAGTCACTTCGGGGCAACTGCGCTCGATGGGCGTCAAAACCATTGTGACTGCCAATAATGGCGCCGAGGCTTTGCGCATACTGCAAAACAAACGTGTGGATATCGTGCTTTCCGACTGGAACATGCCGGTCATGACTGGGCTGGAACTGCTCAAGGCAATACGTGCCGACGAGAGGCTGTCGGGGCTGCCCTTTATCATGATTACCGCCGAAGCAGAACGCTACCGCATCGAGGAGGCCATCGCCAGCGGCGTCAGCGACCTGCTGGTCAAGCCCTATACTGCAGATCGTCTCGCCACGCACGTTGAAATGGCGCTGAAATCGCCGCCCCGATTAATTTCGCCTGTTCGCGCGGCGCATATGGCGCGGGTCGGGGCGCAGAATGTGTCGCTCGTTTCAGTGCCGCTGTCTGATGGCGTCGATCCGATTAGCCGGGGCGACAGGGATCCAGTGCGTCAAACCATTCTCATTGTCGATGATGCGGCGGATAATTTGCTGCTGCTCTCGCAACTATTCAAGGACGAATATCGTGTGCGTGTCGCCAATACCGGGGAAAAAGCTCTGGATATCTGCCAATCGCACGATCCACCGGATCTGTTGCTGCTCGATATCATGATGCCCGGCAAGGATGGTTTCGAAGTGGCGCGGCGTATGCGCGAGCATCCAACTTCGGAAAACATTCCGGTGATTTTCGTCACCGCAATGACCGGTAAGGACGCGCGCCTCAAGGGTTTGGAGCTGGGTGCGGTTGATTTCGTCTCCAAACCCATCGATCCGGACGAGCTCAAGCCGCGTGTGCGCAACTTCATGCGCTACGTCGAACTGCACAAGCAATTGCAGGCAAATTACGACGGCATGCTGGAGTTGGCGCGCCTGCACGAGAATGTCGAGCACATCACGCGCCATGACATGAAAGGATCTCTGGCAGGTGTGATCGGGCTGGTGCAGGCGCTGGCGGACGACGGCACGATGAACAGCAAGCAAGTGGAGCAGTTGCGCATGGCAGAGGAGTCTGCGTTGCAGTTGCTCGACATGATTAACCTGTCATCGGAACTTTTCAAGATCGAGACCGGGCGTTTCAAACTTGATGCCAAACCGGTCAAGATCGACGACATCCTGCACCGTATCGTCGAGATATCGCGCATGGCTTTTGTGGAAAAACACCTCACCGTTGCCATCGATACGGGTATGCCTGACGGAAAGGAGGCACCGAAGGTGCTGGGTGATGCCATGTTCTGCTATTCCCTGTTCCAGAATCTGATCAAGAATGCCTGCGAGGCTGCCCCGGAAAAGAGCCGGGTGGACGTGAATCTATTCGATGAAACTCCGCTGCGTATCAGGGTGCAGAATAATGGAGCAGTTCCTGCCGAGATTCGCGAGCGATTCTTCGATAAGTTCGTCACGTATGGCAAACAAGGTGGAAGCGGCCTCGGAACTTATTCGGCCAAGACGCTTGCAGAGTCGCAAAACGGGACGATTTCGCTGGAGGTTTCAGACCGGAAAAACCAGACCACGATCACCGCAACACTACCTCGCTACTCCGAAGTAACCGCATGAAACAAACGCCACCGCAACATTCAGCCGAAAGTCTGCCCACGAGCTGGCACAATCTCACCGGAAATGCCGCGATACCGGCGCGTGTCGGCGACACGTCAGGAAAACCGGGTGCTGATGAACTGCCTCCCGTGGTTGGAATAAATTGTTTGGGCACACTATACAAATTACCGGACAACCTGTTGACGCAGATGCTCCCCACGTTTCATTTTTAGGTAAACCTCAGGTAAATCATGGGCGATCATTGCCCGTTTGGTTTAACGTAAATGAGTCAATTCATTTTCCTGTTATTGCGATACAGGAGATAACCATGCAAAAACCAGCCCATAACGAACCCAATCATCAGGGTGAAAAAAATCAGCAACGCACTTGATATTGAAACTCCCCAGTACAAGAAGCTGATCTCGATCACCGCGATGTTTTGAGCGGCAAATATCGCTGCCAAGCTTGAGAGTAAAAGTATCAGTGCTAATCTCAAATTCATCTCTTGAGTCTCATGCGCGCTGTGCAAGGTTCTCCGGGGCGGGTAGCGTCGTCCGACAACAATACGGCTTCACTTGAATTTGGCATGAGCGCTGGTTATGCCGTCCTTGAGATCATCCCAGATTTTGTCAGCAGTTTCTTTGGCCTGCTCCCATGCGGCGCCGCTGGCCTTGCCCAGTTCCTTTATCTTTTCGGATGCCGCACGCTGTTTGGCGCGCAACTCATGCAATTCTTCGGCGCGCTTGACCCGCATGTCGGCCCCGATGTTCCCCATCTTGGCTTCCAGCAAGTCAATCTGGGCATCCCATTCTTTCAGTTGTGCCGCCATTTTTTGCTTGTACGCATCTTGAATTCGCATGATCTGCCCCTTGTATGGTGGGCGGCAATTACGCTTTATTGGGCGTGCTTTAGCACTAGGCGGTTTTCTACCCGATTGACACCGGCAACCGCGCCGGCGAGCGATTTTGCCCTATCGCTATTTGGCTGCGAATCGACCGAGCCGGTTAATGTCACCACGCCGTTTACGGTATCGACGCTGATTTGCAGAGTCTGGAGGCCGGGCTCGGCAAAAATCGCGGCTTTGACCTTGGCCGTAATCTCGGCGTCGTCGATGGCTACACCGGCTCTTTCGCTTTGTTCGGCCATTTTTACGGCGACTTTGTCGGATGCTGCACCTATTTGCTTGCCGGTGTCGCTAGCCGCCTGATCTATCTTTTTACCGGCGCTCTCCGCAGGCCCCGGTTTGTCGCATGCGGCAAGACCGGCAGCCAATAGCGTCAAAACGCAGATTGATTTTAAATTTTTTAACAATTCCATTTTGGTTACCTTAAGAAGAATAAAACCGCAATCGGTTGGCAGAACAAATGAAGAGCGTCATATGGCTCCCTGAAACGAAATCCAGGAGAGCCATATGACGTCTGGCCGGACTGTTACTTGAGCCGCATGTCATCCTTGACCGACTTTACTCCCTTGACGCTGCGCGCAAGTTCAATCGCTTTGCGTTGATCGCCAATGGAGTTGACGAAACCGCTCAGTTGGACGGTGCCTTTGAAGGTTTCGACGTTGATCTCGGCAGATTTCAAAGTAGGTTCGTTGAATATGGCTGCCTTGATCTTGGTGGTGATGACGGTATCGTCGACGTACTCTCCTGTGCCTTCCTGGGTGGAGGTCGATGCGCATCCGAGAACGGAAGCCAGCGCCATGATGAAGAAGAAAGAAGTAAACCGCTTGATGATGAGTTCCATGATAGTGCTCCTCGTAATTAGGGTAAAGATTGGTTCAATTAAAATGGCTTGTCATGTCAGATACGACAACCCCGATATGACAACTCCGATACAACAACCGCGATGCGACAACTTCGGTACGACAACTTCGATACGACAACTATTTGAATGTTTGCGGCACAACTCCTGCATGCCGCGTGCTGCAGATCAATTGAAGGATGGCCCCTGCAGCAGTTGCGGAAGGGCCGTCTGGTGACGGCCGATCTGCCGCTAAACCGCATTGCATCACTAACCGATTTCACGCTCTTGATGCTGAGTGCAAATTCATTCGCTTTGCGCTCATCGGCAGCCGACTGCTACCTCTGAACCGGCTTCTGCACCTTCACTTCCACCATTACGCGGCGGTTGGGTTGCAGGCATTCAACCAGTTTCCTGTTCTTGCCGCTGGCCGCGCCTTTTACGTTATCGCAGGAAACAATCGGCTCGGATTCGCCCTTGGCAGCGGTTTCAATGCGATTGGCTGCAATGCCTTGTCCGACCAGATAAGCCTTCACGGCGTCTGCGCGGCGCTGGGATAGTTTCATGTTGTAGGCGTCGCTGCCGATGCGGTCGGCGTGGCCGGTCACCAGCGCCACTTCGACTTGCGGGAATTCCCTCAACTTGCTGATAACTTCTTCGTCCAGTTTTCTCTTGCCGTCAGCCTGCAGGCCTGATTTGTTAAAATCAAACAGCGCGTCAGCTTGCAGGGCGATAGGGACGAAAGCAGCTTTTACTGGAGCGACAGGAACAGGCGCAGCAATAGGGGCAGGTGCGGGTGTGGGAGGCTTGGCTTCTGCCGCTTTTGGCTTGGGTTCTTCTTTCTTGACCAGATTCGGGTCGCATTCCGCTATCGCCATAGTCGGTGCCCAGAACCCGGTTCTCCAGCATTCGCCGTAGCTATTCTTGACCACATTGCCCCGGCTATCGGTCAGATAACCTTCCTTGGTGGCTTCATCTGCCGAAACACTGCCGGCCAAGGCCAAAGAAGCTACGGCAAGTATATTAAAAGCGATTCGTGAGTTTTTCATGTTGTTCTCCTGGTTGTTTAATGATGCGTAATTTAGAGCTACCAATCCGGCACACAGCAGGCTGACAGCATCAGTAACGGGATACGCGGTCGTTTTCGATGCGGATCCGATCTCCGACGCGCAAGCCGTTAATACTTTGCTGCATCACAGTTCGATATCCCCCATTATCGAGCCGCACATTTATACGATATTCATCTTGCTGCTTTCTGCTCTTTTCTATCTTATGGCCCGCCACGGCGCCGCCTACCGCACCAGCCACGGTCGCAATATCCTGACCGGACCCGCCACCGACCTGATGCCCGAGCACCCCGCCTACCACACCGCCGATCACGGCACCGACACCTGTCCCGCCGCCGCTTTCACGGACAGTTTCAATCGCGTCGATCACGCCATAAGCAACGCCGTAAGAAGATGGCTGGGATGATACGGCGCTGGAATCGGTGTTGGCGCAACCGCCCGTCAGAGCTGCCACAGCGAGAAAAGCTGCGATAAATATTTGTGCTGTTTTCATAAGAATCCCCTGAATGAATGGTCGCAGCTTAGACGCAAATTTACATGCAGTCCGTGCGCTGTCGTACATAGCGGTAAGGTGTTGTTGTGCGCGGGTATTCGCTGGAAGCGGGCTACTGTAGCGTTGCACGCTATTTGGAACTTATGTCAACCGCAAGAGTTGCATTGTAGGTCGGGCTCCGCCCGACATGTCGGGCGGAGCCCGACCTACAAGGGGTTGTCCATAAGTATCGCCAAGAGCGCAACACTACACTACTATGGAGCTGCCGCAGTAGTGAAGCTCCATGGAATCGGTGCAAGGCCGCTTGCCAACCGGTTACCTGCAAGGTCGCTGGCTCCTGAGACCTCAGCAGTATAGGTACGGTTGATTGCGAGAGGGCTTATTGGCGTAAAGGTCACAATGCTGTTGTGCATATCGTAGGTAACTGTTCCAGCAATCGGAGTTACGCCGTCCAGCAATATGAAATTTACTGTGGTGATCGTTAAAGGATCCATGGCTTCGCTGAATGTTGCGTCGATATTGCTGTTAATCGCCACATCCGAGGCATTTGCCTGAGGTGCTGTCGAATTTATTTCGGGGTTGAGATTGTCCCCGGTTGCGCCTGTAGTCCAGCTCCACACATAGTCATTTGCCATTGCATTGCCAGCCAGATCCTCGACTCCGCCGATACCGCCTTTGAGGGTGGCGGTATAGCTGGTGCCAGGAGTAAAAGTTTCGAGTTTAGGTCCGAAAAAGTCATTTAGTATTGTGAATAGTGCGTTTACACCGGAGTAGCTCACTGTGCCCGCTACCGCAGCGCCGGTGGCTGTTTCCTTCAACGTGAAAGTCGCGTTGGTAATCGTCAAGGGATCCATCCACTCGCTGAACATTGCGCCCGCTTTGGTATTGATGGCTACGCCTGTCGCACCGTCGATATGGATGGTGTGGCTAACTGTGGGAGCGGTGGTGTCTAGGGCAGCAGATGTGAACCAGCTAATTATGAAGTCATTTGCCATGTGATTGCCAGCCAGGTCATTGACTCCGCCAGTTCCGCCTTTGACTGTGACGGTGTAATTTGTATTGGCAGCGAGATTGCTCAATGGTATGAATACCGCGCTCACGCCGGAGTAGCTCACTATGCCTTGCACTGCAATACCGGTTACGGTTTCCTTCAACGTGAAAGTCACGTTGGTAATCGTCAATGGATCCATCCCCTCGCTGAATATGGCGCCGACTTTGGTGTTGATGGCTACGTTTGTCGCACGGTTGGCATGGATAGTCCCGGTTACCATGGGTGCGGTGGTGTCAGGAGCCGCACTGGTGGTCCAGCTGATAGCGAAGTCATTTGCCATGGGATTGCCAGCCAGATCCTTGACTCCGCTGGCTCCGCCTTTGACAGTGACGGTGTAGTTTGTATTGGCAGCGAGATTGTTCAATGGGATGAATACCGCGCTCACGCCGGAGTAGCTCACTATGCCTGGCACCCCGGTGCCGGTTACTGTTTCCTTTAACGAGAAAGTCACGCTGGTAATCGTCAAGGGGTTCATCCCCTCACTGAATGCTGCGCCGACTTTGGTGTTGACGGCTATGTTTGTCGCACGGTTTGCATGGATAGTCCCGGTTACCGTGGGTGCGGTGGTATCAGGAGCCGCACTGGTAGTCCAGCCGATTATGAAGTCACTTGCCAGCGCATTGCCTTCCAGGGATTTGGCTCCGCTGGCTCCGCCTTTGACTGTGACAGTGTAGCGGGTACCAGGAGCGAGATTGCTTAACGGAATGAATACTGCGCTCACGCCGGAGTAGCTCACTATGCCCTGCACTGCAATACCGGTTACTGTTTCCTTCAACGTGAAAGTTGCGCTGTTAATCGTCAAGGGATCCATCCCCTGGCTGAATGTTGCGCCGACTTTGGTGTTGACGGGAACATTTGTTGCGCCGTTGGTATGAATGGTTCCGGTTACGGTGGGTGGAATGGTGTCTGCAACCGCTTCCGCTGTTGTGGTCCAGCTCCATGCAAAGTCACTTGCCAGTGCATTGCCCTCTGCGGACTTTGCCCCGGTCGTAATCGTGGCAGTATAGGTAGTGTTGGCTGCGAGATTGCTTGCTGGTGTAAAGATCGCAGATGCGCCAGTGTAAGTCACAGTACCTGGAACAGGTGTTGCCCCTTGCATCAAGGTGAATGTTGCCGTGTTGATCGTTAACGGATCCATCCATTCACTGAATATTGCAGTGACTTTAGTGTTGATGGGAACATTTGTTGCGCCGTTGGTATTGATGGTTCCGGTTACCATAGGCGCAGTAGTGTCCAGCGTTGCACCTGTAGTAAATACCCATACAAAATTACCGGCCAGTGGAACGCCTGTCGTGCCCTTGGCCACTGTGGAGACTGTGGCAGTACACAGGGTATTGGCCGGAAGATGGATTGCTGCCGGAAGCGTAAGCATTGCCAGGCTGTTGGCTGCCAGGTAGGTAACCGTTCCGGTTATGGGTGCTCCGGCAGAACATGTCAGCGTAAAGTTTGCCGAGGTGAGTGTGGCAGGATCCATCGCCTCGGTGAAGGAGGCCGTGATTACTTTTATGTTGATTGGCACATCGATGGCATTGGGAAGAGGGGCCACGGTAGTCACAGTGGGCACGGTAGTCACAGTGGGTACGGTAGTCACAGTGGGTACGGTAGTCACAGTGGGTACGAACTCGGCAGTGCCGTCTACGCTGGGATCGCTCCCGCCGCTGCATCCTGCCATAACAGCGCTAAGCAGCAATGCCACGAGCCATATCTTTGGTTTGGTGGTGCTTTCGAATTTGTTCATTTGCATTTCCTGTTTATCCGATCCCGGATAGCATCGGAGCAATCGGCTGGCGCGGGACTGCGCCTGAATCATTGTGCGGTCCGTCAAAATTTGCTGTTGACATGCTTTGCGGCTACATAAGCCCTGGCTTGGTACGCTTCAATTCAAAAAAGACCAGCCAGCAGCCAGAACTCAAGGCGATTTCTCACACGCGCCGTATTTATCCCACTATTGCCTACGGCGCTCAGTGCGCTAACGTACATTTAAAGAAAAATCGTGGGCCACACTGCAACTTCGTTTTTTCGTGCCGCATCTATCTGTGCACTAGCGCACAGAAGAGTTCTTGAGGAAGGAAGATGATCCGCTTAACGAGCACCTTGAGAATCGGGTATTCGCGATCGGGTCGACCAAGAGATACGGGCAATGTTTTTTCCTGACTGTCTCGCTTGGTTACTTCGTTCAATCAACCATATAGGAGTCCAACATGAACTGGGATCGCATTGAAGGTAATTGGAAGCAATTCAAGGGTAACGTCAAGCAACAGTGGGGCAAGCTTACCGACGATCAGCTCGACGTGATTGCGGGCAAACGCGATCACTTGGTCGGCAAGATTCAGGAAACGTATGGCATCTCTAAGGATGAAACGGAGAAGCAGCTTGCCGCATGGCAAGAGCGTCTGAATGAAGTGGAACATTCCAAGTGATAGTGAGCCGGAGGCGAGTGCCCCGGTTATGCATCACTCTTTAACTCAACCGTATCAAAGGAGCAGCAATGAATAAATTACACATTACCGCAATTCTGGCCGTAACCAGCCTCGCATTCAGCACTGGCGCGCTGGCACAAAACATGTCGAAGAGCGAATACAAGGCTGCCAAGGAAAGCGTCTCGGTCGAGTACAAGTCCGCCAAGGCGAATTGCGGCTCATTCGCCGCAAACGCCAAGGATGTCTGCATGGCCGAAGCAAAGGGCAAGGAAAAGGTCGCGGAAGCAGAACTCGAAGCACGCTACAAGCCTTCCAGGAAAGCGGACTACAAAGTCACTGTTGCCAAGGCGGAAGCGTACTATGCAGTTAACAAGGAAAAGTGCGACGACAAAGCGGGCAACGACAAGGACGTCTGCGTGAAAGAAGCGAAAGCCGCCCTGGTGCGCGCCCAATCGGATGCCGAGGCACAGTTGAAAACCTCTGACGCAAACGCAACGGCCAAGAAGGAGTCATCCGAGGCGCGCACGGAGGC
Source organism: Gallionellales bacterium RIFCSPLOWO2_02_FULL_59_110 (assembly GCA_001801215.1). Classification (GTDB taxonomy): domain Bacteria; phylum Pseudomonadota; class Gammaproteobacteria; order Burkholderiales; family Gallionellaceae; genus Gallionella. Next base: position 49,643 of record MGXA01000083.1, read on the forward strand.
CAAGGAAAAAGGCAGCGAAGCGCGTAAGGATGCAGCGGCTGACAAGCGCGACGCGAATTATGCAGTGGCGAAAGAAAAATGCGATGCCATGTCGGGCGATGCCAAGGAACGTTGCGTGAAAGATGCAAAGAAGCAATACGGCAAATAAGCCGCCGGGCAGGAATTTTCCTGGCCCCGGATATTTAACACGGAGGTATTTCAAATGAACACGATACGAAAAATGATGGTGAATGTGGCAGCAGTAGTCTTGCTGGCCGGCCTGGTTGGGTGTTCCGGCATGTCGGCACAGGACAAAAGCACTGCGATCGGCGCGGGTGTCGGTGCGGTGGGCGGTTCCGTTCTGACCGGCGGCAGCGCAGCAGGAACAATCGGTGGAGCGGCGGTCGGCGGCGTTATCGGCCACGAGATCAAAAAATAACATCGCGGCCATCTATGCAGCAGTTGCGCCGGCCCAATAGGCGCAGTTGTGTGCATGGCTCATCAAGCAGAAAATCCGATTCATGCTTTACGGCACGAACACTCTTGCCTTTTGGCAAGTGGATAATTAGGAGATACAAATGATGAAACTCGGAAAGAACGTCAGTGCAGCCTTGGTCATGTGTGCGTTGCTCGCGGCAATATCCGGCTGCCAGAAACAGGAAGGCCCGGTGGAGCGTGCCGGCAAGGAAGTTGACCAGGCGGTAGAAAAGGCGGGAGAGAAAATCGAAAAAGCCGGTGAGAACATTCAGGATGCGGCAAAGGGTGACAAGAAGTAATTGTTGGGTATTCCTGGCGCGAAGCGTTGCCGTAAATAAAGTCCCGTAACTTGCGGTGGTCAGTTGTACGGTCGGATTCTGGTTTGCTTCCGGAGTTGTTTACCCCGAAGCCTTGCGGCAGAGACGGCGTGCGTGGCACGTTTTATGCTTTCTGCGTTATGTGGGCTACCGCACAGAGCGACTTCAGCTGCGATGTGACAATCGCCCCGCAGCAGCGGGCAGCAGCGGAAGTGCTGAGAAGTGTTATTCAAGGCGGGTTTTATAAATGCGGGCTTTATAAATGCGTTGACATAAGACAGTCAACGTGTTCAACTACTTACGTGTATCACTGCACAAGCCAGATGAAATTGAGGCTGGAATTAATCGTTTTTGCCCATTACTCACAAATTAGGAGCATGCAATGAACGTTCAGATTTTCTCCGCAACTCAATCACGGCACGTTGTGCCATGCGTTTCCAGATCTGACTCCAGTTTCAATCGAATATATCGCGGCTTGCTGGCTTGCTTGGGGGTTGCGGTTTTATTGGTTTCCGCCCCGGCACTGGCCGCGACTGCGCCAGCCCTTTTAACAACTGCCCCATATGGTGTTCTTTCCAGCACCTACACCAACACCGTAGCAGGAACCACTATTACTGGAGATCTTGGATATGTCGCCGCCGGCGCACCCGCTGTGATGCCCTTGGTGAGTGGCGCGACAGTCATCACTCCACCGGCTCAAGCCGGGCTGGATCAGGGCACTGCCTTGGCGACACTGATGGCCCCTACCCAAGCATGTATTTCTCTCGGCGCTGCAATTGCTCTAAACACAGTAAATCTTGGGGCTGGGCCGGGCGTCTTTCCTCCCGGTTGCTATTCCACCACTGGCGCAATGGATATCGCCTTAAGCACGACAGTGACCCTCAGCGGTGCCGGCGTTTACATCTTCAAGTCAGCAGGAGCAATTACTACAGGAGCCAATTCCAGAGTTGTCTTGGCCGGTGGCGCCTGCGGATCCGATGTGTTTTGGACTGGTGTCGGCGCCACAACGCTTGGAGCATACACTGGAGCATTACCTGCACCTACTACGTTCGTTGGAACTATTATCGACGATGCGGGCATCACGCTAGGAGAGTTCGCAAATTTGGCAGGTAGAGCCTTGGCATTTGGTGGTACCGTCACGACAGATAAAAATACAATTACGGTTCCTACTTGCGCCCCATTCGTTCCACCTGCGACACCCGCAGGTCAAACCGCGAGCAGCAAGGCCTTCTTCCCGACCACCATCGCTGCGGGCGGAGTATCCAGGCTCACCATTACGTTGAGCAATAACAACGCTGGTGTCGCCACGCTGGACGCTGGGGGCTTCACCGATACCTTGCCCGCTGGCCTGGTGATTGCGCCCACCCCGAATGCCGTCACCAGTTGTGGCGGCATCGCTCCCGCTGGCGTGGTAACCACCGGCGCAAACTCAGTGAGCTTGTCGGCTGGGACTACGATCCCGGGCGGCGCGCCCGGCATGTGTACGGTGGCTGTGGACGTGACCGCCGCAGCCGCTGGTAGCTACACCAATACGCTGCCTGTCTTGTTTACCGACCAAGTTGAAAGTGCCGCCCCTGCCGGCGTGACTTTATCCGTCTTGGCGGTGTCCGCCTCGGGTATCCCCACGCTTTCCGAATGGGCGATGATCCTGCTGGCATCCCTCCTGGCCATGCTGGGTTTTGCAGCGATGCGCAAACAGGCAAGATAAAGGTGGTTGTAGTAAATACGGGGGCGCGCAAGCGCCCCTTTTTGTTTGTATGCACGGCGTGGCATACTTACCATGGCTTCAATCTCAAGCTACTTAATTTATGTTGCGCTTCTTCATTCTCTTCGTTGTCATTCTGGTAGCCTTGTTCGCAGCCGAACTGACGCCGCCTGTACAAAGCGCCGTCGTGCTGCCGTGGACCGAAGCGCTTGCACGTATCAGTGCCGGTTTGATCACGCTCTTCGATTCGCACGTTGTCGCGTTCGGCAAGATTTTGCAGAACACCACCAACGGATTTGCGGTTTCCATCGAGGCGGGATGCAACGGTATCGAAGCGGCCATAGTCCTCATTGCCGCCATGCTCGCCTTTCCCGCGCCGTGGAAACACCGCGTGATCGGAATTTTCACCGGCCTGTTTGCGGTGCAGGTGTTGAATATTGTGCGCGTGATCAGCCTGTTCTATATCGGCCAGTGGAATATGAAAGTATTCGAGTGGGCGCATCTCTATCTGTGGCAGGCGCTCATCATGCTCGATGTGCTGATTGTCTGGCTGGTCTGGATTCGGATGTTGCCTCCGCCTCCGCCTCCGCCCCCTGCCGCGCCATCTTCGCCATCGGCAAATGCCGGAACGCAGCCGGCGACAGCGCCATGACGGTGTGGACTCATCCGCTCGGAAAGTTTGTTCTGCGCACCATCCTGTGGTTGCCGCTTTGCTTTGCGGCCTGGTATTACAGCGCAAAGTATCACGCATTTTTCGCTGGTGAACTGGCTCTTTGGCTGGTGGATCAGTTCAAATCCGGCATCGTGTCGTCGCTGGAGCATCCGGGGTTCGATCTGGTATTTGTGACTACCCTTGAGGTGCATTCCGAGCCGGGATTGACCGCATTGCTGGTGCCGGAAGTGAATCCCTTGCTTTACACCTACGGATTGGCCCTTTTTCTTGCGTTGATGCTTGCCGCTCGCGCCAGGTGGTGGAAAATCCTGATTGGAGCCATTGTTCTCCTGCCCTTCCAGAGCTGGGGCATCGCTTTCGATTTTCTGGTGCAAATCGGCGTAAAACTCGGACCTGATGTTGCAGCGCAGGCCGGTTTGATCGGCTGGCGCACAGAGGCCATCGCGCTGGGTTATCAGGTCGGAAATCTCATTTTCCCCACTCTTATTCCCGTTGTGTTGTGGGCACTCTTTAACCGGACGTTCATTGAGAGCGTGCTATGGCGCAGGCCTGCGACACCCTGAACAACCCTCGATGACCAAGGTATCGTAGTGCTTTTGCGCGTCCGACATGCCGCCGTTAAACCTAAGCCGGACGAGCCGGAACCAAACGGGTAGCCCGGATGAAACGCAGTGAAATCCGGGAACGGATATGATGCCCCCGGATTCCGCTATCGCTGCATCCGGGCT
>MGXA01000084.1 GCA_001801215.1 Gallionellales bacterium RIFCSPLOWO2_02_FULL_59_110
GCCAGTTACCCTCATCGGTAATCGCCAACAGCCCGTCGTAATACTGGTCGCGATGAGATTCCAGATATTCGGATAAATAAAACATCGGGCGCGACAGTGTCTTGCGCTGAAACAGCAGCAGCGGAATCAGCATGCGTCCAATACGGCCATTACCGTCTTTGAACGGGTGCAAAATCTCGAACTGCGCGTGCGCTACCGCCACCTGTAGAACCGGGTCTTCGACCCCCGAGGCCAGATAATTCGCCCATACGTCGAGAGCCTGTGGCAACACCATCGGGTTGGGCGGAACAAACCGGGCGGCGTTCATCGGCGAACCTTGGCGGCCTATCCAATTCTGATCAACGCGAAACTCGCCGGGTGTCTTGTCGGAACCGCGCACGCCTTGCATCAGCCGTTGATGCACGCCCTTGATAAGCGACAACGAGAGCGGGCGATGTGCCAAGGCTTGTTCGGCATCGCGCATCGCGGCGCGATAATTTGAAATCTCCTCAATGTCGGCGTGGCGTGATTGCGCCTGCTCGATACCGGCATCCTGTTGCAACACCTCTTCCAGCGTGGCCTGCGTACCCTCGATGCGGGACGACAACACCGCCTCATTCGCCGTAATCGGGGAAAGCAGCACGGCAGGATTAGGCAGCGCCTGCAACATGCCGTCATACCGCGCCAGCGCGGCATTGGCTTTACCCACCAAAGGCACCAACCGCCGCCAATCGAGGTCGGTGACCGGAAGCGAAGGCGGAGTGCAAGGAGCGGATTGTGACATGGCTTTTTTCCTAAACCGTCTTGAAAATAATCCCGTGCGTCTGCGCTTCCAGCACGGTGTTGGTTTTCAGCGCATCGTTGCCGTCGAATGCGGTGTCGAGGCACAGCACCATTTGCGGCTTGCGGGCGAACAGGGCGCGCAATGTGTCGCGGTCAAGATGCGGTTCGAGGCAGATCAGCAAGTTGCCGTCGGACACGGCAAAGGCCGTTCGCCCTGAGCCTGTCGAGGGGTGTGCTTCGACAAGCTCAGGGCGAACGGGTAGAGATATTGTTTCCACCCGCGCCGACAGCGGCATCCCGCATTTCAGAATAAGTTCGTACAAGCGGTCTTGAACGCCGCGCTCGGCCAGCACGTTGTCGGCATACAAGTTCAACTGCTCCGCCAGTTGCTCGGCGGATTGCGGCGCTTGGTCAGAACGCCAGATTTTAAAATTGCTGGAATCGAGCTTGAAGGCGCGGAACCCCAAATCGCCGTCATTCCGGCGCAGGCCGGAATCCAGTGGGTTTAAATCAAATGCCTTTTGAATTGCTGGATTCCGGCCTGCGCCGGAATGACGATCATTTTGCAGCTTCGCAATCACCCGCCGCACCCGCTCGCGCGTAATGTGCGCGATGGTCGGGTATTGCGGGTTGTCGGTTTTTTCGGGGAGCTGGACGAGAATAAACTTGCGGTTGCCACTGTCTTCCTGATTCAACTCAAGAACCGATTGCGCGGTCGTGCCGGAACCGGCAAAAAAATCCAGCACAATATCGCGAGGCTCATCGTGTTGCTGTGCTGTCTTAATGACCTGATACTTTGCAACCTTTTCACGCACCATCGGTGGACTCTCTTCATCGGTGCGTCCACCAACGCCTGCAACTTTTGGCTTGGTAACGATACGAACAAAATCCTTGAGTGTTTCCACGTCTTTTGGAAATGCCAGCGTATTTTTTCCAACCAGCTTTTCCAATTCCAATGTTCCTGCGCGCCCATCGCGGTAGAACACCGAGGAGAAAGGTTCGCTGTCGATCAGGTGAAGGTAGCTCTTGCGGCACGGGATGGTTGTTTCATCCGCGCCGAAATGGATGAACGGCGGATTAGCGGCCAGTGCCTCGTCCGTGCGCTTCTCGTCCCAGCGCCAGCCTGTCGAAGGTTTTTTGCATGGCTTCCCGGTCTTGGGGTGCAAAATATCGTAACGCGGTCTGGAGTCACGCCCGTCATCTGGGCCGGCGAAATCGGCGGCAAAATACAAACCTCGCTCATCCGACCAGCGGTAATGTTCGTGCGCCCGGCGTGGATCATCCTTGGCTAAAGTGGCATACCATGCCCGCATCGAGGTTGAAATGGCTTCGTGGTTAACGCCGAGCTGGCCGCGATAAATCTGGTATTGCGCGAGGACATCATCAGCACCCGGTTTCTTGCGCCGCCAGATACCCGCAGCTAACAGCGATTCGATTGATCTGGCAAAGAGCAACACATACTCGTGCGTCTTGGCAACCAGCTTGGCATCGCCCTTTTTGGATTTCTGCCAAACCAACGCGCCAACAAAATTCTCATCCCCAAATACCTCATCCATCAACAGCCGCAGGTTATGCACCTCGTGGTCGTCTATGCTGACAAAAATCACGCCATCTTCTTTCAACAGGTTGCGCGCCAGAAACAAACGCGGGTACATCATGTTCAGCCAGTTAGAGTGGTAGCGTCCGCTGGTGTCTTTGTTGGTGCTGGTTGCGGTGCCGTCCTCGCCCAACTGTCCGGTGTAGCGCAGATACTCATCCAGCCCTTCGCGGAAGTTGTCGGGGTAGATGAACTCGTTGCCGGTGTTGTAGGGCGGGTCGATGTAGATCATCTTGACCTTGGCGTGGTAGGGCTTCTGCAACAGCTTGAGCACTTCGAGGTTGTCGCCTTCGATAATGAGGTTTTCCGTGCTGTCCCAGTTGACGCTCTCGCCCGGCTGCGGGCGCAGCGTGGCGACGCTCGGCACCTGCACGTTACGAAAGGCATCGCGCTTGCCCGCCCAATTGAGGCCGTAGCGTTCCGGGTTGGTTTCGATATGCTCGCCCAGCGCCGCTTGCAGCCTGGCGAAGTCCACGCGGCCTTCACTGAAAATTTGCGGCGACGCTGCGCGCAACTGCGCGAGCAAGGCTTCCGTCAGGTCGGCAGAGGTGAGGGGTAACTTGTTGTCGTCAGTCATAATTTTATTCATCCGGCGTTTTTTTGTATGAGCCCAACACCTCTTCGGCTGTGTAGGTCTTGGCGTTTCCCTGACTGTAGGACTCGACGCGCCGCTGGACTTCGGCTGCCCAGGACGCCTCAACTTCATCTTGTTCTTCCGGGGAAATGCGCAGCACTTCGCCGTGATAGCAATACACGAGTTGCGTTCCGGTCTGGCGCGCCACGGCACGCGCGCGTTTTGCGGCTCGGCGCATGGCATCTTCAGACAGGCGCAGATCGGGATCGTGTGCGAGGGAAATCGGTTGCTGGTTCATTTGTTTTCGCTCCAATCCAATAGCACGGGTTCCAAGCCGGAATTATCGTATAACGCCCAGGCATCCACGATGGGTGCGTAGAGGCAGTGGAAATTTTTCAGTCCGGTATTGAAGCGCCGCCGAATGACCAGAGTGGGCACATCATGCCCGCCTTGCCGCACCCGTTCTGCCACTCTCTCAACCGCCTCATCCACATGGTTGAGCGCAAGAAAGATCAGCTTGACCCGATACCCTGCTGCCTTCCATTGCCGGATCATGCGCACATAGCCGCGCCCAGAAAGTGTCGTTTCAAAGGCAAAGTTTTTTCCGGATTGTGCGTGGCGCGCTAATTCTTCCAGCATCAATCGACCGGCGCGTATAGCCACAGTGTCCGGCGAGAACGGCGCTAACCCGGCAGCAATCAGGTCGGCATTGATAAACGACGGGCAATCCGCATCCGTTGGCAGGAATTCACGCGCGAAGGTGGTTTTCCCTGCACCATTTGGCCCTGCAATGATGAGGATGCGCGCCAATGTCACCCCAGGAACAGCTTATACGCCGGGTTGCCGCTCTCGTCCCAGTAGCGATAGCCGAGGGTGTCGAGGAATTTTTGCAGCGCTTTTTTGTCATGGTGCGGCACCTGCATTCCGACCAGCACGCGGCCGTAGTCCGCGCCGTGGTTGCGGTAGTGGAACAGGCTGATGTTCCAGTTGTGGCTCATGCTGTTGAGGAAGTTCATCAGCGCGCCGGGGCGCTCGGGGAACTCGAAGCGGAACAGGATTTCGTCTTTGGCTTCCGGCGCATGCCCGCCGACCAGATGGCGCAGGTGCAGCTTGGCCATTTCGTTGTCGGACAGGTCGAGGGTGGCCAATTTGTTGTGCTTCAGCTTTTTCACCAGTTCGGTGGTCTCGGATTGGTCGCGCACCTGGATGCCGACGAACACGTGCGCCACTTTCGCGTCGGCGTAGCGGTAGTTGAATTCGGTGATGTTGCGTTTGCCGAGCAGCGCGCAGAATTTGCGGAAGCTGCCGGGCGTTTCCGGGATCGTGACCGCGAGGATCGCCTCGCGCCGCTCGCCGATTTCGGCGCGCTCCGCGACGAAGCGCAGGCGGTCGAAATTCATGTTTGCGCCGCTGGCGACGGCGACCAGCGTCTCGCCCTTGAGATTCTCGCGGGCGGCGTACAGCTTGGCCCCGGCGATGGCGATTGCGCCTGCCGGTTCCAGGATTGAACGGGTATCCTCGAACACGTCCTTGATCGCGGCACAGGCCGTGTCGGTATCGACCAGAATGATTTCATCGACCAGCTTGCGGCACAGCCGGAAGGTTTCCTGCCCGACCTGCTTGACCGCCACGCCGTCGGCGAACAGCCCGACATGCTCGAGCGTGACGCGCTTTTTGGCTTTCATGGAGCGGTACATGGCATCGGAATCGACCGGCTGCACGCCGATGATTTTGATGTCGGGGCGCACTTGCTTGACGTAGGCCGCCACTCCCGAGATCAGGCCACCGCCGCCGATAGCGCAGAAAATCGCGTGGATCGCGCCGGTGTGCTGGCGCAATATTTCCATGCCGATGGTGCCCTGCCCGGCGATCACGTCGGGATCGTCGTAGGGGTGCACGAATACCATTTTTTCCTGCCGCTCCAGCTCCAGCGCGTGCTGGTAGGCGTCGGAATATGAGTCGCCGTGCAGCACCACTTTCGCGCCACGGCCTTTCACTGCGTCGATCTTGATCTGCGGCGTGGTGGCGGGCATCACGATGACCGCCTTGCAGCCGAGCTTTTGCGCGGACAGCGCCACGCCCTGCGCGTGGTTGCCCGCCGAGGCGGCGATCACACCGCGCTTGAGCTGCTCCGGCGTGAGTTGCGCCATCTTGTTGTACGCGCCGCGCAGCTTGAAGGAGAACACCGGTTGCATGTCCTCGCGCTTGAGCAGCAGCGTGTTTCCGGTGCGCGCCGACAAGTTGGGCGCGTGCTCCAGCGGGGTCTCGATTGCAACATCGTAAACTCGCGCGTTAAGGATGCGCTTCAAATAACCGTTCATGGCAGAGTGTCCGAAAAATACCCGCGCAGATTAGCATAAATAGGGCATCCGGCGCTGATGCAGCCGCGTAGCCGCATGAAGTGCAGCGCAATGCGGGGGTGAAACCGAAGTCGATGATAATTTCCCCGGATGCCACTTTGTTTCATCCGGGCTTGTATGCATTATCCTGCACCGATTAGGGTGCCGGTGTGGAGGGGTGATCCGGGCTATCTGCCGTTGTTGCGGGCAGACTCACGTAGCCATGTCACCACCAATGTCTTCGATAACGGCGATTTGGGATGCAGCGGCAAATTATTACCTGACCGCCGATAGATACAGGTGTGCATTGTTGCGGACGATGGCGGGCATTGATTGGCTCAGTGGTCTGGCGCTCACGCACCATTTTGATCGCACGTTTGCCAACAGCGATGCCGTGGTGACGGCGTATGGGCCGGGCCCGAGTCCGAAAGATTCTGGCAACAAGGTGGGAAGGCGGCGTCTGATCAAACAAGGCTACGCGGAAGACAGGCGATTGATTTATCTGGCCGCTCAAAGCGCCGCAAAATCCAAGACCTTTAGGCCGATGTATGGCGCGCTACTGGCAAAATGCTTCGCAACTACCGAGGCAATTGTTATCATCGCCTGCAAGCTGCTTCGTATCACTTTTGCCGTGCGGACATACAACCAACCCTTTGACCCGAATAAACTCGGATTTCAGGCTTGTGAAAATCCATGGGGTCTACAGCCAACATTACCCAATCAATCACAGGAGCTACCATGAGCGCTTTACCTAAATGCCCGAAATGCGATTCAGCATTCACCTACGAGGACGGCAGCAACTACGTCTGCCCCGAGTGTGCGCACGAGTGGCCGAAAGATGCGCCCGCCGAGAGCGGCGAGCAGCGGCGCGTGTACAAGGACGCGTTCGGCAATACGCTGGTCGATGGCGATACGGTCACGGTGATCAAGGATCTGAAGATCAAAGGCTCGTCTGCGGTCGTCAAGGTTGGAACCAAGGTGAAGAACATCCGTCTGACCGATGGCGACCATGACATCGACTGCAAGATCGACGGCATCGGCGCGATGCAGTTGAAAACCGAGTTCGTGAAAAAGGTTTGATAGGGTTCCGCTATGGGTGGCTGGGGATGTCCGCACGAGGTAGATGGCAAATGCCAGAAGGTGAATAACCTGCCCTGCGATCCGGCGATGAAAGGCTGCGTGTTGTTTGGTCGTTTCGTCTGGGGAGATCGGAGCAAGAACCGTCCCGCCGGGGGATGGGGCAATAGCAAGCCGGAGCCGCCGCCGGAAGAAAACGATACTCGCCAGCCAGGTAGGGCGGATGAGCCGTAGGGCGTTAACCAATGACTCGGCCGTCATTTTTTTGACGGCCTAGCCAGATGGCTAGGCAAAGCTATCCGCCGAATGCAAACTCAATTTTCCACGCATCATGCGGCGGAAGGCGCTACGCTTTTCCGCCCTACATTTTTTCTTGATCAACGCCCAAGTGCCTTACATCCCATCCCGCAACAACGACCTCGATCTTATCTATCGGGACGATTCCCTCATCGTGGCGAACAAGCCCGCCGGGTTGCTTGCGGTGCCGGGGCGCGGGGCGGACAAGCAGGACTGCCTGGCGAGCCGCGTGCAGGCCGAGTTTCCCGATGCGCTCATCGTGCATCGCCTGGACATGGCGACTTCCGGCCTGCTGCTGTTTGCGCGCGGTGCCGAGATGCAGCGCCTCCTGTCGCAGATGTTCCGCGAACGCGCAGTGCAAAAACGCTACGTGGCGGTGGTGGCGGGCAGGGTGCAAACGCCGTCCGGTGAGGTCGATCTGCCGCTGATCTGCGACTGGCCGAATCGCCCGAAACAGAAGGTGGACTTTGCAAGCGGCAAACCTTCGCTGACGCGCTATCGCCTGCTGACGCATGACACAAACACTGACACTACGCGCGTGGAGCTGGAGCCGGTCACCGGGCGCACCCACCAGTTGCGGGTGCATATGGCGGCTATCGGACATCCGATCTTGGGCGATGCGCTGTATGGAGAGAATACGCAGAGCAGGGCGGGGCGCTTGCTGCTGCATGCCAGCGCGCTGAGCTTTGTTCATCCTCTCAGCGGCGAAACATTAAGTTTTTCAAGCGAGCCGCCGTTTTAGCTAGATATTCAGCCGCCGGTACTGCACCGCCTCGGCGATATGCTGAGTTGCGATGTTCTCGGCCCCTTCCAGATCGGCGATGCTGCGCGCGACCTTGAGCACGCGGTGGTAGGCGCGCGCGGAGAGGTTGAGGCGGCTGATCGCCTGTTGCAGCAACGCTGCTCCTCGTTCGTCCGGCGCGCATAACTCATCGATTTCGGTCACCGAGAGCTGCGCGTTGGCCTTGTCCTGGCGCGCGAGCTGGCGTTGCCGCGCGATTTCGACGCGCGCCTGCAAAGCGGCGCTGGTTTCGCCGTCCGCCTTGCTGAGCAGATCGTCCTGCGCCACGGCGGGCACTTCGATTTGGATGTCGATGCGGTCCAGCAGCGGGCCGGAAATCTTACTGCGGTAGCGCGAAACCTGATCCGGCGTGCAGCGGCACTTGCCGTTGTAGTGGCCGAGATAGCCGCACGGGCACGGGTTCATCGCGGCGATGAGTTGGAACTGCGCGGGGAAATCGGCGCGGCGCGCGGCGCGCGAGATGGTGATGCGCCCGGATTCCAGCGGTTCGCGCAACACTTCCAGCACGCTGCGCTCGAACTCCGGCAGTTCGTCAAGGAACAGCACACCATGCAAGGCCATCGAGATTTCGCCGGGGCGCGGGTTGCTGCCGCCGCCGACCAGCGCCACGCCGGACGCGGTATGGTGCGGCGACCTGTAGGGCCGCGTTTTCCACTTCGCCACGTCGAAGCTGCCGTCCAGCGATTGCAGCGCCGCGCTTTGCAATGCCTCGGCCTCGGACATCTGCGGCAGAATGCCGGGGAAGCGCGCCGCGAGCATCGATTTGCCGGTGCCCGGCGGGCCGATCATCAGTACGCTGTGCCCGCCCGCGGCGGCGATCTCCAGCGCGCGCTTGGTCTGTGCCTGTCCTTTCACCTCGCGCATGTCCGGGTAATGCGGCGCGATGCACTGCGGCTGGCTGACATACGGCGCGAGCGCTTCGCGCCCGGCGAGATGCGCGGCAACCTGCAGCAGCGATTGCGCCGGATAGACGGCTGCCTCTTCCACCAGCGCGGCTTCGGCGGCATTGGCCTGCGGCAGGATGAAGGCGCGTCCGCTGTTGCAGGCGCGATAGGTCATCGCCAGCGCGCCGCGGATCGGGCGCAGCTCGCCGGTCAGCGCGAGCTCTCCGGCAAATTCATAATCATTCAGGCGGTCGGAAGGAATCTGCCCGGTCGCGGCGAGGATGCCGAGCGCGATGGGCAGGTCGAAGCGCCCGCTTTCCTTGGGCAGATCGGCGGGGGCGAGGTTGACGGTGATGCGTCTTGCGGGAAAATCGAAGTTGCAGTTCTGCAACGCGGCGCGCACGCGATCCTTGCTTTCCTTTACCTCGGTTTCCGGCAGCCCGACGATGGTGAAGCTGGGCAGGCCGTTGGCGAGGTGCACCTCGACGGTGACCAGCGCCGCCTCCATGCCGGAGAGTGCGCGGCTATATAGAACCGCGAGGCTCATCGGCTCGCTATGGCAGCCTGGCAGGGGGCCAGTGAAGGTAGCGCGCTGTGCGCAAGACACAGACCAGAAGCGTGGGCATGGCGCACGCTGCGCTGGCTCATACTATTCTTCTGCCGTGTTGCGCTGCGCCTCAAGTTGCGCGACACGCGCCTCCAGCGTGGTGAGTTGCTGGCGCGCGCGCGCCAGCACTTCCGCCTGGATGTCGAATTCCTCGCGCGTCACCAGATCGAGTTTAGCGAAGCCTTGCATCAGCAGTGCGCGGGCATTCTTCTCTATGTCCCTGGCGGGACTGTTTTTTACCAGTTCGCTCAGTTTGGCGGACAGCTCGTCAAAAAATTTTGTGTCGGACATGGTATGTTCTCCTTTAACGTAATCTCGCGCGGCGAGGGCAAACTGTAGCCCTCGCACCTTGGGAGCAGCCATGCGCCATGGCCGTTGGTTGATACGATGCGAAGTGTAACAAGTTACGCGCCAGTCTGCCGCACCCGATGGGTGCAACGGCCATCCGGCGCGCACCAGGATCATGCGCCGTGCCGTTCCGTTGCGCCAGATCATGAGCGCAGTTCATTGTAATTTAAGCGAAATTTATGATGGCACGCAATCTGCTGTAAAAAATATGCAAATGTCGCTTCTCCGTTTTCAATTAAAGAAAGGATGCATGATGAAGAGTAAACTGTTGACCACCCTGATCCTGGCCGCCTGCGCGGTGCCCGGCATCGCGCTGGCGGATGAAGCATCGCCGTTCAGCGCGAACGTCGGTCTTACCACCGACTACATTTTCCGCGGCATCTCGCAAACCTCCGCCGAACCGGCGCTGCAAGGCGGCATCGACTATGCGCATGGCAGCGGTTTCTATGCGGGAATCTGGGGCTCGAATGTGAGCTGGATCAGCGATTTCAATCCCGGCGTCAGCTCCAGCCTGGAGCTGGATACCTACTTCGGTTTCCGCAACGCGCTGGACAGCGGCTTCAGCTACGATGTCGGCTACATCCGCTACAACTATCCGGCCAGCAACTACCCGGCGGGAGCCACCAAGGCGGACACCGACGAGGTCTACGCTGCGGTCGGCTACAAGTGGATCAGCGCGAAATACTCCTATGGCCTGGGCAAATTCCTGACCGTGCCCGGCGCTTCGGGCACAAGTTATTTTGAAGTCAACGCCAGCGTTCCGCTGGGCGACAGCGGCTTCACCCTCGGCGCGCATATCGGCAGGCAGGACTACCGGGGCGATGCCGCCGATGCGCTGGCAATGGCCGGTTCCGATCCCACCTACAGCGATTACAAGCTGAGCGTGTCCAGGGATTTTGGCGGTTACGTGGCCGCTCTTGCCGCCAGCAACACCAACGCGAGCGGGTTCTATACCACACCGGCGGGCAAAGATCTGGGGCGCAGTACGGTCACGCTGTCCGTGACGCACGCATTCTGAAAGGAGATTGTCATGAAAATGGTCGTTGCGATTATTAAACCGTTCAAGCTCGACGAAGTGCGCGAGGCGCTTTCCGAGATCGGCGTGCAGGGCATCACCGTCACCGAAGTCAAGGGATTCGGGCGGCAAAAAGGCCACACCGAACTGTATCGCGGCGCGGAATATGTGGTGGACTTCCTGCCGAAGATCAAGCTGGAAGCCGCCGTACCGGCGGATACGCTGGATCGGGTGCTGGAGGCCATCGAAAAATCTGCGCGCACCGGCAAGATCGGCGACGGCAAGATTTTCGTTTCCGACCTCGAGCAGGTGATCCGCATCCGCACCGGTGAATCCGGATCAGAAGCGCTATAAGGAGAAAATCATGAAAACGAAGCGCAGCGAAGTTTCAGTGAAGGCTAATGCCAGCCCCGGCTGGTGTTATGCCGCAACTAAAAAACTCATCATGCTTTTCGCGCTGCCGGCAGTGCTGTATGGGCTGTCCGCGTCTGCTTTCGCCGAGGAGGCCGCCATGGCAACGCTTGCCGCGCCCATCCCCGACAAGGGCGACACGGCCTGGATGCTGCTGTCCACCCTGCTGGTGGTGCTGATGATCGTGCCGGGCCTGTCGCTGTTCTATGGCGGCATGGTGCGCGCCAAGAACATGCTGTCGGTGCTCTCGCAAATCTTTGCGATCTTCGCGCTGGTGTCCGTTCTGTGGGTGGTGTACGGCTACACGCTGGCGTTCGGCGACGGCGGCGGGCTCAACTGGGTGATCGGCGACCTGTCGAAACTGTTCCTCGCCGGGGTCACGCCGGACAGCACTTCGGCGACCTTCAGCGAAGGCGTGGTGATTCCCGAGCTGACCTTCGTGGCCTTCCAGCTCACCTTCGCGGCAATCACCGTGGCGCTGATCGTCGGCGGCTTTGCCGAGCGCATCAAGTTCTCCGCGCTGCTGGTGTTCTCCGCATTGTGGTTCACCTTCTCCTACCTGCCGATCGCGCATATGGTCTGGGCAAGCGGCGGCTACCTGTTCGAGAAGGGCGCGCTGGACTTCGCCGGGGGAACCGTGGTGCATATCAACGCCGGCATCGCCGCGCTGGTCGGCGCGATCGTGATCGGCAAGCGCATCGGTTATGGCAGGGAAGCCATGGCGCCGCACAACCTGCCGATGACCATGATAGGCGCGTCGCTGCTGTGGGTGGGCTGGTTCGGCTTCAACGCCGGTTCCAACCTCGAGGCTACCGGAGGCGCCGCGCTGGCGTTGCTGAACACCATCGTCGCCACCGGCTCGGCCGCATTGGGCTGGATGTTCGCCGAGTGGCTGTGGCGCGGCAAGCCGTCGATGCTGGGCATCGCCTCGGGCGCCATTGCCGGCCTGGTCGCGGTGACCCCGGCGGCGGGGCTGGTCGGGCCGATGGGCGCCATCGTCCTCGGCCTGATTGCCGGTGCGGTTTGCCTGTGGGCGGTGTCGGGGCTGAAAAAATCTTTCGGCTACGACGATTCGCTGGACGTGTTCGGCATCCATGCCGTCGGCGGCATCATCGGCGCGATCGGCACCGGGATATTTGTCTCCCCGGCTTTGGGCGGCGTGGGCGTGAGCGACTACTCGATGGTGGGGCAGGTCATGACCCAGGCGACCGGCGTGCTGGTAACGGTGGCGTGGTCGGGTGCGGTCAGCTTCGTGCTGTTCAAGCTGATCGACGCAGCAATCGGCCTGCGCGTCACGGAAGAAGCGGAGCGCGAAGGGCTGGACACCGCAACGCACGGCGAACGCGCATACAACTTTTAAGGCGCATGACAGGGGGCGGCCCGCCTTGCAGGGGCCAATCCCGGCCAGCGCGAACAAAAGGATGAGGTGGCGAACATGAAAAAGGCCAGATTGGTGGTGATCGGCAACGGCATGGCCGGGGTGCGCGCGCTGGAGGAGCTGCTCAAGCTCGCCCCTGACCTGTACGACATCACCGTGTTTGGCGCAGAGCCGCACGGCAACTATAACCGCATCCTGCTGTCGCCGGTGCTCGCCGGAGAAATGACGATCAAAGACATCATGCTCAACGATGTCGATTGGTACGCGCAAAACGGCATCACCCTGCATCTGGACAAGAAGGTGACGCAGATCGACCGCGTGCGGCGCAAAGTGATCGCCGCCGACGGCACCGAAGCCGCTTACGACCGCCTGCTGCTCGCCACCGGCTCCAATCCGGTCATGCTGCCGGTTCCGGGCGGCGATTTGCCCGGCGTGGTCGCCTACCGCGACATCAAGGACACCGACGAGATGATCGAAGCCGCGTCGCATTACCGCCACGCGGTGGTGATCGGCGGTGGGCTGCTCGGGCTGGAAGCGGCGAACGGCCTCAGGCTGCGCGGCATGGATGTGACCGTGGTACACCTGATGCCATGGCTGATGGAACGCCAGCTCGACCGCGCCGCCGCCGGTTTGTTGCAGCAATCGCTGGAAGCCAAAGGGCTGAAATTTTTGCTGGAGAAACAGACCGAACAGATCATTGGAACCAGTATGCTCCCTCCCCTTCAAGGGGAGGGTTGGGGTGGGGATGGGTTCGGGGCAGTTGACTTACCCCACCCCCATCGGACCCACCCCCATCCTAACCTTCCCCCTGAGGGGGAAGGAACGATTGCCCCTCCCCCTTCAAGGGGGAGGTTGGGAGGGGGATGGGTTGACTCCCTTCCCCATGAGAGAGAAGGGGCGAGGAGCAGCCGCGTAACCTCTATCCGTTTCAAAGACGGAACAGAAATTCCCGCCGACCTGGTGGTGATGGCGGTGGGCATCCGCCCCAACACCGGATTGGCCGAAGCCGCCGGCCTGCATTGCAGCCGCGGCGTGGTGGTGGACGACACCATGCAGACTTACGATCCGCGCATCTACGCGGTGGGCGAATGCGCGTCGCATCGCGGCATCGCCTACGGGCTGGTGGCGCCGCTGTTCGAGCAAGCCAGGGTGTGCGCTAACCATCTGGCGCAGCTCGGCATCAGCCGCTATACCGGTTCGGTGACATCGACCAAACTCAAAGTCACCGGCATCGATCTGTTTTCGGCCGGTGATTTCATGGGCGGGGAAGGCTCAGAGGAAATCGTGCTGAGCGATTCGTTCCGTGGCGTATACAAAAAACTGGTGGTCAAGGACGACAAGATCGTCGGCGGCGTGCTGTACGGCGATACTGCGGACGGGTCATGGTATTTCCAGTTATTGCGCGACGGCCAGAATATCCGCGAGTTGCGCGACCGCCTGATGTCCGGCCAAAGCCATCTCGGCAACAGCGGGCATCAAGGCCGGAGCAATGCGGCCTCCATGCCGGACGACATGGAAGTGTGCGGCTGCAACGGCGTGTGCAAAGGCACCATCGTCAAAGCGATCAAGGAAAAAGGGCTGTTCACGCTGGAGGAAGTGCGCAAGCACACCAAGGCTTCTTCCTCGTGCGGTTCGTGCACCGGGCTGGTCGAGCAGATACTCGCTTCCACCGTGGGCGGAGCCTACCAGCCCGCGGATGCTGGCAGAAAACCCCTGTGCGGCTGCACCGACTATACCCACGAAGAGATACGCAAAGCGATCATCGAGCGCAAGCTGAAATCTATTCCGGAGGCGATGAGTTTTTTTGAATGGCGCAACGTCGACGGCTGCGCTTTCTGCCGCCCGGCGCTCAATTACTATTTGCTGTGCGCCTGGCCGCATGATTACCGTGATGATCCGCAGTCGCGTTTCATCAACGAGCGCGCCCACGCCAACATCCAGAAAGACGGCACTTACTCGGTCGTGCCGCGCATCTACGGCGGTGTGACGACACCCGCGCAACTGAGGCGTATCGCCGAAGTGGCGGAGAAATATGCCATACCTGCGCTAAGGTGCACAGGCGGCCAGCGCATCAATTTGCTCGGCGTGAAAAAAGAAAACTTACCGAAGGTTTGGGCCGATCTGGACATGCCTTCCGGTTACGCTTATGGCAAATCAATCCGCACGGTCAAGACCTGCGTCGGCTCGGAGTGGTGCCGCTTCGGCGTGCAGGATTCGACCAATATGGGCATCGCCCTGGAGCGAGCGCTCGACCGCATGTGGGCGCCGCACAAGGTCAAGCTCGCCGTCTCCGGTTGCCCGCGCAACTGCGCGGAAGCCACCATCAAGGATATCGGCATCGTCGGCGTCGAGTCGGGCTGGGAAATCTATGTCGCCGGTAACGGCGGCATCAAGGCTGAAGTGGCGCTGTTTCTCGTCAAGGCGAAGAGCGCGGAGGAGGTGATGGAATATGCCGGTGCCTTTATCCAGCTCTACCGCGAAGAAGCGCGTTACCTCGACCGCACCGTACACTGGGTGCAGCGCGCCGGCATGGGCTATGTGAAACAGCGCATCGTGGAAGATAGCGCAGGGCGCAAGGCTCTCTACGAGCGGCTCAAAGATGCGTTGCGCGACGAAAAAGACCCTTGGCGGGAGCGCGCGCACGGCTTTGAAGCGCAGGAGTTCGCGCCGGTCCGGTTCAATCGCAACAATATTCAAGGGGGCAGTCATGAGCGAGTGGATGAGGGTGTGCCCGCTTGAGGAAATTCCCAAGCTGGGTTCGCGGGTGGTGCAAACCGGCAACGGCGATATCGCGGTGTTTCGCAACGGTGCGGACGCGATTTTTGCGTTACGCGACCAATGTCCGCACAAGGGAGGGCCTCTGTCGCAGGGCATTGTGTCCGACCGGAAAGTGACCTGTCCGCTGCACGGGTGGGCGGTGCAACTCGACAGCGGCGAGGCAGTCGCGCCCGACTGCGGCTGCACGAACCGCTACCGGGCGCGCGTGGACAAGGGCGAGGTGTATATCAATCTATCCGAACCGAAATAATCCAGTTGCCGCTGAGCAATCGGATTGCGCTATGCGTTTCAATAAGCGGTCAAATGAGGTTTATAGGTTCAATGTACGCAAGGGAAATCTGGCGATAAGAACGGTTACGGATCTGTTTTCTCCACCCTGCAACCGATCCCCCGCAACAGTGCCGAGCCGCTGACCGGATCGCACCCCGGCCCGGCCAGTGCGGCATAATTGGCGGCCATTTCCGGCGCTTCGCCGGGTATGGCTTGCCACCATCCGTAGTGCGCCCAAAGCGTCTGCGGGTCGAGCGCGGCATCCAGCATGGCGCGCCCCAGCATCGTACCGTGCGGAGAGCGCACGGTCACGGTGTCATGCTCCGCGATGCCCAGCTTCTCTGCCGTTGCGGGGTGAAGGTATACCGTCGGGAGGCGCGGCTGGCTCCTCTGATGTTCCATGGAACGCTCCGCCTGCCGGTGCTGGCTGTGGCAACGGTCGGGAAGTTTGGCGCAGGTCATCAGCAGCGGGAATTCAGCGCCGGTTTCCGGTTGGCGGAATTCCGGCAACGGTGGCTGGCCGATACGCTGCAATGCCTCGGCATAGAATTCGATCCGCCCGCTGGGGGTGGCAAAGCCTTTGTCGCGGTATTTGAAATAATGCGTTTCGAGCGGCAGCTTCACGCCTTCTGGTGCGGCCCGCAAGGCTTCTGGCGTCAGGCCGACGGGTTCGAGCATGAGGCGCAGAGCCGCTTCCGGATTGCCGTCGAAGAAATGTTCGCTCAGGCCCAGCCGCTCCGCCAAGGCGAAAGCGATGGCGGCATCGGAGCGCGTTTCGCCGCGTGCTTCCACCAGCGGTGTGCGCAACTGCACCAACGCTTCCGCCGCCTGACCGACTGAGAACCCCGCCTGCAACCCCTGTCGTTCCCAAGGCATAGCCACGGGAAAAAGAATATCCGCATCGCGGCTCATCGCGGAGGGGAAGAAATCGGCATGCGCGTAAAACTCCAGCGCCCGCAATGCCTCCATGCCGCGCTGCGGTTCGGCGCGGGTCGCGAGCAGATTGGAACCGAAGGACAGCAGGCCGCGCACCGGGTACGGTTTCTTGTCCACGATGGCGCGATACAGGTCGGCCTCGGAAATCCATCCCTTCGCGGCGGTGCCGAGGGGCCGCTCCGCTATGCCCAGCGCCTTCGCCGCCTGTGCCGGGGGCAGCAATTCGCGGCCCATCAAGCTGCGCAGCGGCGGCTTGGTGAAAAACACGTTGCCGCCGGGCGCGTCGTAACAACCGGTGAGCGCGTACAGCAGATGCAGCGCGCGGCCGGTCTGCGTCGCCTCGTGATGCTGGTTCAGTCCGGCCCAGCCGTAAAATGCGACCGGCCCGTTTTGCGTCATCAGTTCCGCTGCCCCGGCGATGGCTGCTTCGGCAATGCCGGTGATTTCCGCCGCGCGCGCCAGCGGGTATTCCGCGCAGCGTTGCACATAAAGATCGAAGGCGGGGCGGCAAAATACGAAACCGTCAGATGTTGCCGCTGCAAACCGCCCCGCGAGCGCCAGCGGCATGGCACTGCCGGGCGGCGGCGCGGGGACGGCGCAGCCGCGCGTTTCGTCCCACGCCATTTTTTGCCCGTCGGCGGACAGCAGGAATGCGCCGTTGTCTTCGCGCACCAGAAACGGCGCGGTGCTGTGGCGCAACAGAAATTCCCGGTCATACCCGCCGCGTTGCAGCAACCGGTTCGCCAATGCCAGCGTCAGCACCCCGTCGGTTCCGGGCCGCACGCGCAGCCACCTATCGGCGCGTTTGGCGAAACCGGCTGCGCGCGGGTCGATGACGATCAGCTTCATGCCGCGCTGCCGCGCCTGTTCGATTTGCTCCGCCATGGCCAGCCAGGTGGCAGGGGGGTTTGCGCCCCACAGCAGCAGGCAGCCGGTGCGCGCGAAATCGGGCATGCCGATATCCGAACCGAAGGTGAGCGCCGGGGCAAAATCCCGGTGCCAGTTGCACACATGGGCGGTCCAAACCATGTTCGGGCTGCCGAACGCATTGGCCAGACGGAAAATCCACGCCATCCCGTCCGCCACCGCCGTACCGCTGGGCGTAGTCACGCAAAAGCCCGCCGCTTCCGCCCCGCTTTCTGCGGCGATGCGTTTCAGGGCGGACGCGGTGCTATCCAGCGCCTCATCCCACGAGATTCTTCGCCAGCCGGGGTCGGCGCTGCCTTTGGGGTTGGTGCGGCGCAGGGGAAATAACAGCCGGTCAGGGTGGCGCAGCAATGCCGGCGCCGCCCGCACCTTGGCGCACAAGTGCTTGCCGGTGGGATGGCCGGGGTTGGGAACGGCATCGGTCAGCACGCCGCCCTCGACCTTGTAAAAACAGCCGCAACGGGAAATGCACAGAGGACAATAGGAGGAAACGAGCGTCACGGAAATCCTCGGCGGCAAGGGGGCATTCGCAATCTTACCGCGTACCGGCACGATTGCGCCGGGCGCGGATGCTTAAGGCTATCGTCCGTGCCGCGAAAAATCAGGCCGGCGCTTCCCCGGTTCCGGCGAATACCTCCACGCGGTTGCGCCCCAGTTCCTTGGCACGGTAGAGCGCGTGATCCGCTTCGCGGATGAGATTTTCAACCGTCCCTTCATGCCGGGACGGCGTGATGCCGATGGAGATGGTGACCCGCAGGGCAATGTCGCAGCAACTGATTTCGGTATCCGCGATCATGGCGCGCAGCCGTTCGGCAATGGCCTTTGCCTCTTCCGGACCGGCATCGGGCAGCAGCACCGCGAATTCTTCCCCGCCATAGCGCACCAGCAGGTCGTGCGGCCTCAGGTTTTCCGCCATGCAGCGTGCGACAACCTTCAGGGCGAGGTCGCCGACAAGGTGCCCGTAGGTATCGTTCACCTGTTTGAAGTGGTCGATGTCGACAAGCATCACGGCGTAGGGCAACTTGTCGAGCGCGCAACGCTGCAAGGCGCGCGGGAAGGCGTTCCCCATCCAGCGGCGGTTGTAAATTCCGGTCAGAGCATCGACATATGCCTGATGCTCAAACTGTGTTTTCCGGTTTTGCGAAGCGATGAGCGCCATGTTGTCGTTGCGCATCCGGCCCGCGATGATTTCCAGCAGGTTGCGGGCAATCTCGTGGGAATGATCGGCCAGCGACCATACCGTATCGTGGGGAACACACAACACGCGCGCCGGCTCGGCGGCGACGACCAATGCCGACGGGTGTTTGCCGTCCACCAGGGATATTTCTCCCGCGCACTCGCCGGGCAGCAGCGTAGTGTATTCCAGCGTCTCCTGCGCAACCAGGTAGACGCTCAGCTTTCCCTCAAGTATCAGATGGAGATGGCGGTTTGGCGTGTCCGGCTGCAACAGTTTCTCGCCTGCTGCCAGGCTGCGCACGGAACTGCGCTCCAGCAGATATTCGACGCTGGCGAAGTCCATGCCGTGGAACAGGAGGTTTTGCTCGGTCAGTGTGCGGTCTGCTGGATTCATCCTAAAAACCTCAGTTCAAGCCACAGAGTTCACAGAGAACACAGAGAATGTCATGGTTTGTTTGCCTTTCCTGGTCTCACACAAAAGGTGAATAAGCTTTTCTCTATAACCGTTTGGTTTTACTCTGTGTTCTCTGTGGCTAACTGCTTTTCCTAGGTTCATAGTTGCTCGCCTTGCCAATAGTGCAAAGTATTCTGGCGGTCCAGCGAGATCTAGCGGAACACGATCGTCTTGTTGCCGCATACCAGCACGCGGTCTTCCACATGATAACGCAAGCCGCGCGCCAGCACCGTTTTCTCGATATCGCGCCCGTAGCGCACCAGGTCGTCCACCGTATCGCCGTGGTCGATGCGCACCGTGTCCTGCTCGATGATCGGCCCGGCATCCAGCTCGTCGGTGACGAAATGGCAGGTCGCGCCGATCAGCTTGACGCCACGCTGGTAGGCCTGGTGATACGGTTTCGCGCCGACGAAAGAAGGCAGGAAACTGTGGTGGATGTTGACGACGCGCCCCGGATAGCGCTGGCACAGCGACGGTGGCAGGATCTGCATGAAGCGCGCCAGCACCATGCAGTCGCCGCGATGCTCGTCGAACAGCGCGGCGATTTTTTCGAACGCCGCCGCCTTGTCGCCTTGCATGTCCACGCGGGTGAACGGGATACCATGCCACTCGACGAAGCCGCGCAAATCGTCGTGGTTGGAAATCACGCAGGGGATGTCCACTTGCAGCTCGCCGCTGCGCCAGCGGTGCAGCAGGTCGTCAAGGCAGTGATCCTGCTTGCTTACCAGCACCACCAGGCGTTTCTTGAGCGCGGAATCGGCAAGCTGCCAGCTCATGGCGAATTCCTGCGCCAGCGGCGCGAAGCGGCCGCGCAACTCGTCCGCGTCGAACGGCAGGGAATCGGCGCGGATTTCCTGGCGCATGAAGAAGCGCCGCGCCTCCTGCTCGGTGTGGTAACTCGCCTCGACGATGAAGCCGCCGTGCTGTGCGATGAACCCGCTCACGGCGGCGATGATGCCCGCGCGGTCGGGGCAGGAGATGGTCAGAGTGTAGCGGTGAAGGGCGTTCATGCTGTGCTTCCGGAAATGGGCCCGCCAATTTTAACGGATAACGCCGGCAGGCTTGTTAAAAACAACAGAGCCGCTTGCGCTGCCATGCGGCCTATCCGCCCTACGAAAATACGTGCAGGTTCAGAACGGTGTTTTGTAATTTACGCTCTGCAACGCTAGCCCGCATCCGCTTCGGGCAATATCTGATAAGGCTCCATCGTTACCGACTCGACCTTATCGCCAAGCAGGATCAGCCGGCCTTCGAGCCGGGTGTTGCCGGTCTCGCTGAATTCGAAACGATAAGTGCGGCGCAACACCCTGCGCCCAAGGTTGTCGCGCACCACCGCCAGCCCGGTGCGGGCGACGGTGTCATCGAGAAATTGCACCCGCGCATTGACGCAGACTTGTTTGCCCATATGCCGGGCGATTTCAAGGGCGCGCATACTGTCTGACCAGAACCACCCAAGCGCGGCCAGCAACAGCAAAAAGAGCAGAATCAGCATATCCATGGGCCGAAGTGCAGAATGATCAACTGACGGATATTAGCTTATTGATCCGGCACGGTGAAGTTTTAACCTAAAAACTGTTAGGGAAACGCAGATTTAATCCGTTCTTGGTGTATAAGTTCCTTGCCATCTTCGGCACACGGCGGTAGCTGTTTGTATTCGGCTCCCTCACGGCCCTCTCATATCAGAACCGCTGGCACGCCGAGTTCGATAAGAAACTCATGTCAGCCAACTTCGGAGAAAGTTGGATCGAGCCGCTACATTTTATTTCGCCGACCGAGCAGGTATAAGCGGAGAGTCAATTCCCTGCTTCCATCGTCATCTCCAGCTCCAGCCAGCTTTCTTCCAGTTCCGACACTTGTGCTTCCAGCCTCGCATGCGTCGCATTCAGCAGGCTGATTCTGTCGCGATCCGGGTTGGCGTAGGTGGCCGGGTCGGCGAGTTGCCGGTTGACCGCCGCAAGCTCTGACTGGGCGGTAGCCAACGCGGTTTCAAGTTTGGTTTGTTTCGACTGGAGCGCTTTGCGGTTTGGTTTCGGTGCGTTTTGCGGGCGCGGTTTTTCCGGCTGGGCCTGGGTGGCGGCCTCGCGCGGGCGGCGGGTTTCGATCCAGCTCTTGTAGTCTTCCAGATCGCCGTCGAACAGCTTGGCTTCGCCATCGGCAACCAGCCACAACTCGTCGGCCACGGCGCGGATCAGGCTGCGGTCGTGCGACACCAGCACCACCGCGCCGGCGTATTCTTCCAGCGCGATGGTGAGCGCATCGCGCATGTCCAGATCGAGGTGGTTGGTCGGTTCGTCGAGCAGCAGTAGATGCGGTTTCTGCCATGCCAGCAGGGCGAGCGCGAGGCGGCTCTTCTCGCCGCCGGAGAAGCTCGCCACCGGGCGGTCTTCGCTGTCTCCGGCCAGGCCGAAGCGGCCGAGAAAGCTGCGCAGCGCCAGCGTGGTTTCCTTGGGCGCCAACCGTTCCATGTGCTGAAGCGGGGTAGACGCGCCGTCCAGATTTTCCAGTTGATGCTGGGCGAAATAGCCGATGCGGATGTCCGGGGTGATTTCCAGTTTGCCCGAAGTGGGGTGCAACTCGCCCGTCAGCAGTTTGATCAGCGTGGATTTGCCCGCGCCGTTGGGGCCGAGCAGGGCGATGCGTGCTCCGGCGCGCAGCACCAGTTCGATATTGTCGAACAGCACCTTACCGCGAGACTCGCGTAGCGATTCGTTTGCCACCTCTCCCTCCGGGAGAGGGTTGGTGTGAGGGGAACGCGCATGGCTAGTCTGCGCGTTGTCGCCATAAGCGAAACCCATTTTCTCGGCGCGCAGCAGCAGATCGGGGCTGCGCTCAGGCGCCTCGATTTCCAGTTCGAAATGACCGTCGGCGACATGCGCCGGGGCGATGCGCGTGAGCCTGTCCAGCGCCTTGATGCGGCTTTGCGCCTGCTTGGCCTTGGTGGCCTTGGCACGGAAGCGGCGCACAAAATCTTCCAGATGCGCGATCTTTTCCTGCTGTTTGTTGAACGCCTGATTCTGCTGCGCGATGCGCTCGGCGCGGGCGCGCTCGAAGCCGTCGTAATCGCCGGTGTAGCAGTCGATTGTCCGGTCGTGCAGATGCGCGATGCGGTTGACGCAGGCGTTGAGGAATTCGCGGTCGTGCGAGACCAGGATCAGGCAGCCGGGATAGCGCGCCAGATATTGTTCGAGCCAGAGAATTGCTTCCAGATCGAGGTGGTTGGTCGGTTCGTCCAGCAACAGCAGATCGGCGCGGTGCATCAGCGCGCGCGCCAGATTCAGGCGCATGCGCCAGCCGCCGGAAAAACTGCTGACCGGGCGTTCCAGCGTGTCGCTGGCAAAACCCAGGCCGTTCAGCAGTTGCGCGGCGCGCGCCTTGGCGCCGTAGCCGTCGATGGCCTCGAAGCGGTGCTGCGCGTCGAACCATGCCGTGTCGTGGTTTTCACGCGCCAGGGTTTTTTCCAGCAAACGCAGCTCAGCATCGCCATCGAGCACGAATCCCAGCGCGGGCTGATCCGAATTGGCGATTTCCTGTTCGACGAACGCTACGGTCTTGCCGGACTGCATGGAAACCTCGCCGCTGTCCGGCCTGGCTTCGCCGCGTATCAGGCGAAACAGCGTGGACTTTCCGCAGCCGTTCTTGCCGACCAGCCCGATGCGCTGGTTGGCGAACGCCTGTAAATTCACATTCTGGAGCAGCGTAATGCCGCCTTGCAGAAACGTCAGGTTCTGAATATTGAGCATGGTGAAAT
Source organism: Gallionellales bacterium RIFCSPLOWO2_02_FULL_59_110 (assembly GCA_001801215.1). GTDB lineage: Bacteria > Pseudomonadota > Gammaproteobacteria > Burkholderiales > Gallionellaceae > Gallionella. The sequence goes on from MGXA01000084.1 coordinate 22,381, forward strand.
GATAGCAGAGACGCCCGTGAGAGCCGCCGTCAACTGGAATAATCTGCGGATGTATACCACTCCCGGATTATCCGGAAAGTCACGCATTCCGTGCCCGCCGGGTCAAGCCGAGCGCTTGGCAGGTTTTTTCGCCGCAGGTTTAGCCGCTTTGGCCGCAGTCTTTTTCTTGGCCGCCGCAGGTTTGGCGGCTGGTGTTTTCGCTGCCGCTTTCGGTTTGCCAGTTTCCGGTTTGGCGGTTTTCGCCTTGGCGGCGGGTTTCTTCGCCGCTTTGGCCTTGCCTGTTCCGCCTTTCGCCGCCTTGGCGGCGATCAGTTCCAGCGCTTCTTCCAGCGTGACCTCTTCCGGCGAAACATCCTTGGGCAAGGTGGCGTTGACTTTGCCGTGACGGGCATAGGGGCCGTAGCGGCCGCTGCAAATTTCCACCGGCGCTTTGTCGTCCGGGTGTTCGCCCAGGGTGCGCAGCACGGTGTTGCCGCCTGTCCTGGCTTGCGCCAGCAGTTCCACGGCGCGCGCGAGATCGATGTCGAAGATGCTGTCGCTACGCGGGACGGATTTGAATTTTCCGTCATGGCCGATGTAGGGGCCGAAGCGGCCGATGTTGACGATGACCTTCTTGCCGGTCTCGGGATGCGCGCCGAGATCGCGCGGCAGCGCCAGCAGCTTCAGTGCGGCGGGCAAATCGGCCTGTTCCAGCGGCAGTTCTTTCGGCCAGGAGACGCGCTTGGGCTTGGTTTTTGCGCCTTCCTCCACTTCGCCGAGCTGCACGTAGTGGCCATAAGGGCCGCGCAACAAAAGCACAGGCTGTCCGGTGTCGGGATGCGCGCCAAACTCCTTTCGCGCTTCGCCCGCGTCTTCTTCGCCGCCGAGGTTGCGCGTGTAGTCGCATTCGGGATAACCGGTGCAGCCGATGAAACTGCCGCGCTTGCCGAGCCGCTTGGACAGGGGCTTGCCGCATTTCGGGCAAGCCTCGTCGAGCACCTCGGTGCCGGGGCGTTCGACATCTTTTTTGTCGGCGAGCAGCTTGTTGAAGCCCTTCCAGAATTCGTCCAGCACCGGAATCCAGTCGCGCTTGCCTTCGGAAATTTCGTCCAGCTCGTCCTCGAGGTGCGCGGTGAAGCCGTAATCGACATAACGGGTGAAATGCTCGGTGAGGAACTTGTTGACGACGCGGCCCACGTCGGTGGGCATGAAGCGCTTCTTGTCGAGCACGGCGTATTCGCGCGCCTGCAAGGTGGAAATAATCGCGGCATAAGTCGAGGGGCGACCGATACCGTATTCTTCCAGCGACTTGACCAGGCTGGCCTCGGAGAAACGCGGCGGCGGCTGGGTGAAATGCTGTTCGCCGTACAGTTTGTCCAGCGCCAGCACGTCGCCCTCGGCCAGGGGTGGCAGTTTGCCGCCGTCCTCTTCCTCGGCGTCGTCCACGTCTTCCATGTACACACCGATGAAGCCGGGGAACACCAGCGTCTGGCCGGAGGCGCGGAACAGCGTGGTGTCGCCGCCGAGGCGGATGTCCACGCTCACCGTGTCGAAGCGCGCCGGAGACATCTGGCAGGCCAAGGTGCGTTTCCAGACCATCTCGTAGAGACGCGCCTGGTCGGCGCTCAGGTGGCTGCGGATGCTGTCCGGGGTGCGCAGGATCGAGGTCGGGCGGATCGCCTCGTGCGCCTCTTGTGCGTTCTTGGATTTGCTCTTATAGACGGGTTGCTTGCCCGGCAGATAATCGGCGGCGAAATTGTCCTTGATGTAGGCGCGCATCTCGGCGACAGCTTCGTTCGCCAGGTTTACCGAGTCGGTACGCATGTAGGAGATCAAACCGACGGTCTGGCCGCCGATGTCCACGCCTTCGTACAGCGATTGCGCGGTGCGCATGGTGCGATCGGCAGACATGCCGAGCTTGCGCACCGCCTCCTGTTGCAAGGTGGAGGTGGTGAACGGCGCGGCGGCATAGCGCTGCTTGGCCTTTTTTTCGACGCGCACCACCTTGGGCGGCAGCTTGGCGTCGTTGAGTTTCGCGATGATCGCGTCGTACTCCGCCCGGCTGCCGATGGAAAGCTGCTCGAGCTTCTTGCCCTGGTACTGGAACAGCTTCGCGGTAAAAGGCTGGTGATCTTTGTGGCTGTCCAGGTGTACCGTCCAGTATTCCTGGCTGACGAATTTTTCGATCTCCAGTTCGCGCTCGACGATCAGGCGCAAGGCCGGGCTCTGCACGCGCCCGGCGGACAGGCCGGGGCGGATCTTGCGCCACAGCAGCGGCGACAGGTTGAAGCCGACCAGATAGTCCAGCGCGCGCCGTGCCTGTTGCGCATTCACCAGCGGCAGCGAGATTTCGCGAGGGTGAGCGACCGCTTCGCGCACCGCCGACTGGGTGATCTCGTAGAACACCACGCGCTGCATTTTTTTGTTCTTCAGTGCGCGCTTGGCCTTGAGCAGTTCGGAGATATGCCAGGCAATCGCTTCCCCTTCGCGGTCCGGGTCGGGCGCGAGCAGGATGTTGTCGGCATCGGCGGCGGCTTTCGCGATCGCATCCACATGTTTGCTGTTGCGCGCGATGGTCTCGTACTGCATCGCGAAATTGTTCTCGGTATCGACCGCGCCGGTCTTGGGCACGAGGTCGCGCACATGGCCGTACGAGGCGAGCACCTCGAAGTCCTTGCCCAGGTACTTTTTGAGCGTTTTGGCTTTGGCCGGGGATTCGACGATCAGGAGATTGGTTGCCATGCGCGCGAATTAAGGTTCAATGAAGTTGGGCCGAGTTTAACGGTGTGAGCAATTCCTCGATCAGCAGCGGGTCGAGATCCTGGTGGCGGTTCCACAAAACCATCAGCATGATCAGTTTGAGCTTGTCCAGCGCAAGATTTTCATATTGCAGCGCGATGGCGCGGTCGATAATCATTTCGCGCTCGACGGCGGAAATCATGTGCTGCTGCTCGGCGAACAGCAGGAACTGGCGCGCCTCGTAGCCGATGCGTTGCAGTTCCAGCCCGGCAAAATGGCGTAGCCCGGCATGTTCGAGACTATCCGGGTAATTTTCCGGGTTTTGTTGCCGCAAAGCGGTCAGCCAGGTCAGCGCATCGCTGATTTCCTCGTCCTCGAAACCGGCGGCGGATAGCTTGCGCGACAGTTTGTCCGGTTCCGGATAACTGCCGACGTCGAAATAACTTTCGAACAGGTACATCAGGATTTCAAACATGATTTGGGCTAATTGTCTGTTTTTAATGAATGCGTTGGTACAGGCCACCGGGTAGCGCGCTGACGCGCCCCTCCAGCTCAAGTGCCAACAGCATGGCGGATAGCTGGCTTACCGTCAAGCCGCAACGCGTACCGAGCGTGTCCAGATCGACCGGATCGAAGCCAAGCTGCTCCAGCAGCGCGGAGCCTGCTCCTTGCGTGGCCGGATCGGGCCATGGTGCGGCAGTGGTTGCAGCCGCCAAGCCGCCCAACTCCTCGAGAATGTCCTGCGCGGTCTCGACCAGCTTCGCGCCCTGTTTGAGCAGCGCGTGGCAGCCCTTGCTCTGCGGTGCATGGATCGAGCCGGGAATGGCGAACACGTCCCGGCCCTGCTCCAGCGCCAGCCGCGCCGTGATCAGCGAGCCGCTTTGCAGGGACGCTTCCACCACCAGGCAGCCCATACTCATGCCGCTGATGATGCGGTTGCGCCGCGGAAAGTTGGCGGCCAGCGGCGGCGTGCCGAGCGGGAATTCCGAGATCAGCGCGCCTTGGGCGGCGAGCGCATGAGCGAGGTCGCGGTTCGCGGCGGGATAGACCTTGTCCAGCCCGGTGCCGACCACGGCGATGCTGCCGCTCAGCCCTTGCAACGCGCCGCGATGCGCGGCGGCATCGATGCCGTGCGCCATGCCGCTGACGATACATAGACCGGCGTTGCTCAGCGACCTGGCGAAGGCTTCGGCGTTGCCGGTGCCCTGAGGCGTGGCATTGCGGCTGCCGACCACGGCCAGCGCGGGATGGTTGAGCGGGTCGCGCCGCCCCTTCACGTACAGCAGGAGCGGCGGGTCGGGAATGTTCAGCAGGGCTTGCGGATAATCGCTATCGGCGAGGGTGACGATGCAATTGTTATCGTCTTCCAGCCAGGCCAGCGTAGCGGCGAGGGCGTCTTCATCCATGCCCTTGCCGATTTCGGCGGCAACCCCGGGCTTGACGATGGCTCTGAGCGAACTGGCGGAAGCGGCGAAAACCGCCTCCGGCGCTCCGAATTCCTTAAGCAGGCGGCGCGCGCTTTCACCGCCCAGGCCACGCGTCAGGCTGAGCGCCAGCCAGGCCTTGAGCGAAGCGTCGTGGGGCATCAGGGGGTTTGGGCGCGATCCAGCAGTTGCACCGGCAGATGGGATTGCATCACCAGCGCGTACGACACCTTGTCGAACACGCGGAACACGAACGCCAAGCCGATGCGTTCGTCCGGCAGGACAAATTCTTCGCCCTCATGTTTGGCGTTATTGCCCTTGTGGTATAGGGCCAGCACATGGCCGCTTTCCAGGCCATCGCGCGCACCCTTGCTCAGCGTGATAACGGTATTTTGCCCGGCCTGGGAAACGCCGCCGTATACCGAAATGACATGCGCGGAAATGTCGCTGCCGGGCGCACGCGGCAAGTAGGCGTTGACGGCCGCGCCGGAAGGCGCAACCAGGCGGTCGCCCTTGCTGATTTCCTGCGTGGAGCGGGTAATCGTGACGGTGCTGACGTCGGCAAAATTGGTCGCTTCGGCGGCGCCCAGGTAGATGGCTTCGACCCCCAGCACTTCATTGGTGACAGGGTCGGTGAATGTCTTGCCCGGACGATAAATCTGCCAATTGCTGCCCTTGTCCGCGGGCAGGCCTTTGACGAAGGCGACATCGTTGGCTCCCAGGATCACGCGGCCTTCGCGCGCGCCGATCAGCGTCGGCGCATCGTTCAATTCGCCTTCGCCGACAGCCAGCGGCTGGCTTAAAAACGGTGCGATGGCGCTGGCGGGAATGCTCGGCACGGCATCGTGGTCGCTATAGCTTTCGCGCACCTTGGGCGATAGTTTGATGACGCCGCCGCTGCTGCCTGTGCCGCCCTGTCCGAGGCGCAAGGTGCCGCTGGCGCGATCCAGCACAATCACGTCGCCCGGGTAAATCCAGTGCGGATCCTTGATGGTGTCCTTGTTCATGCCCCAGATATACGGCCATTTCCACGGATCCTTAAAGAACTTGCCGGAAATGTCCCACAGCGTATCGCCCTTGACGACGACGTGCCGGTCGGGCGCATCGCCGCGAAGTTCCGGGCGTGTATCTGGCGAAGCGGCAAAGGCCAATGCGGGCAACAGAAAGCAAATCAGCGATATAATCTTGCGCATGGAAAACTCCGGAAGAGTCAATATAAAAGGTATGCAATGCTATTGCGTTGCGTTAAATTCTGCATCTAATTATCTAAGTTAGCAAGCATTTATGGAGCGGGAATGGCAATTCTGAAAATTCTACAGTATCCGGATGAGCGTTTGCACAAAATTGCCAGGCGGGTGGAGCAGGTCAACGGGACAACCCGCAGGCTGGTGCAAGATATGGCGGAAACCATGTATGCCGCTCCCGGCATCGGCCTGGCGGCGACTCAGGTGGACGTGCAAGAGCAGATCATCGTGCTGGATATTTCCGAGGCGCGCGACCAACTGAAGGTATTCATCAACCCGGAAATCGTCGCCGGCAGCGGCGTGGAAGAAAGCGAGGAAGGCTGTTTGTCGGTGCCTGGCATTTACGAAAAGGTGTGCCGCGCGGAAAAAGTGACGGTGCGCGCGCTCAACGAAAAAGGCGAAGCATTCACGCTGGAAACGGAAGGGTTGCTGGCTGTCTGTATCCAGCACGAGGTCGATCACTTGCACGGCAAGGTGTTCGTCGAATATCTGTCGCAACTCAAGCAAACGCGCATCCGCTCCAAGTTGAAGAAACGCCAGCGCGAAATCCTTTAAAAGCCACCCGTGAGAATCATTTTTGCAGGAACTCCGTATTTCGCGGCCAGCGCGCTGGCCGCTCTGCTCGGAGAGCATCGCGTCGTCGCGGTGCTGACTCAGCCGGATCGTCCTGCCGGGCGCGGTATGCAGCTCGTCGCCAGCCCGGTGAAACAGCTCGCCCAGCAACACGGCTTGCCGGTATTGCAGCTCGCCACCTTGAAGACCGAGGAGGCGCAGCACCTGATCGCTGCGCTGGAGGCCGACGTGATGGTGGTGGCCGCTTACGGGTTGATTTTGCCGAAGGCCGTGCTGCAACTGCCGCGCCACGGCTGCATGAACATCCATGCGTCGCTGCTGCCGCGCTGGCGGGGCGCCGCGCCGATCCCGCGCGCGATACAGGCGGGCGATGCCGAGACCGGCATCACCATCATGCAGATGGACGAGGGGCTGGACACCGGCGACATGCTGTTGCGCCGGGCCTGCCCGATCGAGGCGGACGATACTGCGGCAACGCTGCACGACAAACTGGCCGCGATCGGCGCGAACAGCATCGTCGAAGCGTTGCGCCTGTTGCAGGAGAACAACCTGGCGCCGGTCAAGCAGGACAATGCGGCGGCGACTTATGCCGCCAAGCTGCTCAAGAGCGAGGCGCAAATCGACTGGGGCCAGGATGCGCTGCAAATCGAGCGCGCGGTGCGCGCCTTCAACCCGTTTCCGGTTTGCCATGCCGCCCTGAATGGCGTGGCGATAAAAATCTGGCGCGCCGCGCTGCAAGAAGGAAAGCGGGGTGAGCCGGGCAAGATTCTGGCGGTGGACAAACAGGGCATCACCGTGGCTTGCGGCAAGGATGCGCTGCGGCTGGAAGTGTTGCAGCGCCCCGGCGGCAAGGCGCAACCGGCCGTACAGTTCCTGCAGGCCGTGCCGGTTCGGCCCGGCGACAGCCTCGCATAAATGCTGAACATACAACTGGCGGCTACCGCCGTCATCCAGCAAGTCCTGTCCAACGGGCGCAATCTCAACCAGGCGCTGGATGAAGCGCTGCGCGGCAAGTCCGCGTGGACATCCGCGCAGCGCGCCGCCTTGCAGGATTTAAGCTATGGCACGTTGCGTTTTCATGGGCAGTTGCGCGCGGTGCTGGATCTGTTGCTACACAAGCCGCTGACGGACGAGCGGGTGCGTTTTCTGCTGCTGGTTGCGCTGTATCAGTTGCAGTATGGCAAATCGGCGCAGCACGCGGTAGTCGATAACGCGGTGCGCGCCGCGCAAACCTTGAATATACGAGCTAGCGGTCTGGTGAATGCAATCCTGCGCAACTTTTTGCGCAACCGGGCGAGCTTGCTGGAGCGGGCCGTACAGGGCGAGGAAGGGCGCTTCAGTTATCCGCAGTGGTGGATTGACGAATTGCGGGCGCAGTACGGCGAGCGCAGTGCCGCAATTCTCGACGAGGGCAACCGCCATCCGCCGATGGCTTTGCGCGTCAACCGGCGGCGCGGCACGGCAGCGGATTATCTGGCCCTGTTGGCGCAGCAGGATATTTCCGCACGCCTGATCGAGGATGATTCGATTGGGTTTGGTGCGCTGCTGCTGGACAAGCCGGTGCCGGTGGACAAGCTGCCGGGATTCTTCGATGGCCTGGCGTCGGTTCAGGATGCGGGCGCGCAATATGCCGCGCATCTGCTGGATGTTCACGATGGGATGCGCGTGCTGGATGCCTGCGCCGCGCCGGGCGGCAAGACGGCACATATTCTGGAAAACGCCGCCGTGCAGATGGTCGCGGTGGACAAGGACGAAAAGCGCCTGCAGCGCGTCGCGCAAAATTTGCAGCGCCTCGGTTTATCCGCGCAACTTGTGGCCGGCGACGCTGCCGCGCCGGAAAAGTGGTGGGACGGCAAAGCTTTTCAGCGTATTCTCGCCGACGTGCCCTGCTCGGCATCAGGCGTGGTGCGCCGCCACCCCGACATCAAATGGCTGCGCCGCCGTGCGGATATTGCCGGTTGTGCCGCGCAACAGCTCGATATCCTGCGCGCGCTGTGGCGGCTGCTGGCGCAAGATGGTAAATTGCTTTACGCCACCTGCTCGGTTTTCCGGCAGGAAAACGAACAGGTCGTCGCGGCATTTCTGGCGCAACAGCCGGATGCGCGGCATTTGCCGGTAGTCTTGCCGGAAAATGAAAACGGGCAGTTATTGCCCGATGAACGACACGACGGATTTTTTTATGCATTGCTGCAAAAAATTTAGCTTGCCCGGCTTGCTGTTGCGCGGCGCCCTGCTGTCCTGGCTGTTCATCGCCACTGCACATGCGGACGGTATCTCCGTCAACAAAGCGGAGGCGCGCCTGGGCGAAGAAGGCTATCAGCTTTCCGCCAGTTACGATATCAATCTGACGTTTGCGGCGCAGCGTGCCCTTGAGCGCGGCATCCCGCTGTATTTTGTCGGCGAATTCCGGCTGACGCGCTCGCGCTGGTATTGGCTGGATGATGAGATTTTTCAGGGTGCGCAGACCATCAAGCTTTCCTACAATGTGCTGACGCGGCAGTACCGCATTTCACGCGGCACGCTGTTCCAGAATTTCGCCAGCTTCGACGATGCGTTGAATATGCTGACCAGACAAAGCTCGGCAACCATTCCGCCCGAACTGATTAAAAAGGATCGCGAATATACGGTGGCGGCGCGCCTCCGCCTGGATATCGAGCAACTGCCCCTGCCGTTGCAGGTGAACGCGCTGACCGGCAAAGACTGGGCCCTCGATTCCGGCTGGTATCGCTGGGTAATCCGGCCGGCGGAAATCACGGTGCGCGGCGAGGGCAAGGCGGAGTGACAGTGCGGTGAAATATCTTAATTTCATCAGCATCCTCGTCGGCGGCACATTGCTGTATCTGTTGTCCAGCAGCAGCGCCAACACCAAGGTGTTCTCCCTCGATTATTATGTGCTGCTCGGCTTGACCGGCCTGTTTGCGTTGGGCCTGGCGGGATTGGTCGGCTATCAGCTGATGCGCTTGCGCAGCAAGCTCCGGAGCAAAGTTTTCGGAGCGCGGCTCACGTTGCGCCTGGTAGTATTTTTCACGCTGATCGCCGTGCTGCCCGGTATGCTGGTCTATGTGGTGTCGGTAAACTTCCTGGGCAAAAGCATCGAGTCGTGGTTCGACGTGCGCGTCGAAAAGGCGCTGGAGGGCGGGTTGAATCTCGGCAGGAGCGGCCTCGACAACAGCCTGCAAGAATTGACCAAGAAGACCCAGTTTATTGCCTTGTTGCTGGCGGAAAAGCAACCGGCGCAGTATCAGCACGCGCTGAATCAGGTGGTGGACGAAAAAATGGCGCAGGAAGCTGCTTTGTTCACCGTCAAGGGAAATGTGGTGGCCTTTGCCTCCAGCGGCAACGCGCTATTGCCGGAGATGCCGGAAAACGATCTGCTGCGCCTGGCCATGGATAAGGGCGAGTACGCGGTGCTCGACACCTTGCCGGAGAAAGGATTGATGCTCCGCGCGCTGATCGGGGTGAACTCCAATACGCAGAGCGGCGCGCAATACGTGCTGCAATTCACCCAGCCGGTGCCGAAACAGGTCGAGGCGGATGCGGAAATGGTGCAGGCGGTGTATCGCGATTATCAGGAATTGACCCTGTCGCGCCTCGGGTTGAAGCGGCTGTATGCGATTACCCTGACCCTGTCGCTGCTGGTGGTGCTGTTGACGGCAGTATCGGCGGCATTTTTCATCAGCGAGCGGCTGGGTTCCTCGCTGGAAGCGCTCGCGGAAGGCACGCGCGCCGTGGCCCAAGGCGATTTTACCGGCCAATACCCGGTGCAAAGCAGCGATGAGCTGGGCGCGCTGACCGGCCTGTTTAACCAGATGACGCGCCAGTTGCATGAGGCGAAGCTGGCCAGCGAACAGCAGCAGCGCGAAGTGGAAAGCGCCAAAGTCCATCTGGAAAGCGTGCTGACCCATCTGTCTTCCGGCGTGCTGGCGCTGGACGATGAGTTGCGCCTGCGCTCGGTGAACACCAGCGCGGCGCAAATACTCGGCGTGCCGTTGCAGGAAATGCGGCGCATGTCGCTGGAGCAGATCGCCGAAAAACACAGCCTGCTGAGACCGTTTTGCCGCACCATCATGGAGGCTTTCGGCGAGGCGACCAACTGCGAATGGCAGCGCCAGATCGAGCGCCTGAGCAAGAATGGCAACCAGATTCTGCTGATGCGCGGCACCCGTTTGCCGCAGGGCGGGGACGCGGGTTATGTGGTCGTGTTCGACGACATCAGCCATCTGTTGAGGACCGAGCGGCAGGCGGCATGGGGCGAGGTGGCGCGCCGCCTCGCCCACGAAATCAAGAACCCGCTCACTCCGATCCAGCTTTCGGCGGAACGCCTGCAGCACAAGCTCGGCGGCAAGCTCGACAAGGACGACGCGCAGCTGTTGCAACGCGCCACTCAGACCATCGTCAGCCAGGTCGGCGCGATGAAGAACATGGTGAGCGATTTTGCTGATTATGCGCGCGGCCCGGCATTGAAGCTGACGCGCGTGGACATGCACAAGCTGATCCGCGAAGTGCTGGGTTTGTATGAGGCGAATGCCGCCCCGCAAATATTGCAACTGGAAGCGCCGCGCAGCGAAGTCAACGGGGACGCGACGCGTTTGCGCCAGGTCATCCACAACCTGCTGCAGAATGCGCAGGATGCGTTGCAGGGCGTCGCGCAACCGCACATAACGCTGAGCACCGCAGTGCGGCATGAGGAGATTCACCTGAGCGTCGAGGACAACGGCGCGGGTTTCCCGGAGAGCGTGCTGTCGCGCGCTTTCGAGCCGTACATGACGACAAAAACCAAAGGTACCGGCCTGGGGCTGGCAATCGTGAAAAAAATAGTGGAAGAGCATGGCGGCCGCATCGCCATTGAAAATAGCGCAAGCGGCGGGGCGCGTGTCAATATTCGCCTGCCGCTGGTGGAGGAGGTGTAATGGCAAGCAAACATATTCTGGTGGTGGACGACGAAATGGGAATCCGCGAATTGCTGTCGGAAATCCTGTTCGACGAGGGTTATCATGTGCACCTGGCGGAAAATGCGGCGCAGGCGCGCGCTTTCCGCAACGAGCGCGAGCCTGACATGGTGTTGCTCGACATCTGGATGCCGGACACCGATGGCGTGACCTTGCTCAAGGAATGGGTCGAGCAGGATTTGCTGACCATGCCGGTCGTGATGATGTCGGGGCACGGCACCATCGAAACGGCGGTCGAGGCGACGCGCATCGGCGCGGTAGATTTCCTGGAAAAACCCATCGCGCTGCAAAAACTGCTCAGCACCATCGCCAAGGCGCTCAGGGAGGGCGCTCCCCGACCGCCCATTCAACAGGCGGAAGCGCAAAGCCAGAAAATCACCCTGGATATCGACGGGCAGGCGCAACATTTTTCCCTGCAACTGGACTTGCCGTTGCGCGAAGCGCGCGAGTATTTCGATGCGATCTACTTCGATTACCATTTGCGCAAGGAAGCCGGCAATGTTGCGCGGGTGGCCGAAAATGTCGGGCTGGAGCGCACCCATCTTTACCGGAAACTCAAGCAACTGGGCATCAAATTCCCGAAAAAGGGCGGCGCGGACGAATCGCAGTAGGATGCGGCATCGGCGCTGCGGTATAATTGCCCACCCCCGAACTACATGAACAACCGACAGAATATTCTGGAGATACGGAAAATGGCCGCGACCCGTAACATCACACCTCCCAAGTTCAACGACATTACCGGTGCGATCCGGATGTTGGCAGTGGATGCCGTGCAGAAGGCGAATTCCGGGCACCCCGGTGCGCCGATGGGCATGGCGGAGATCGCCGACGTGCTGTGGAACCGCCACCTGCGCCACAACCCCGCCAACCCGAAGTGGCCAGACCGCGACCGTTTCATCCTGTCCAACGGCCACGGCTCGATGCTGGTTTACGCCTTGCTGCATCTGTCCGGTTACGACCTGCCGATCGAGGAACTGAAGCGCTTCCGCCAGATGCACTCGAAGACACCCGGTCACCCCGAATACGGCTACACCCCAGGCGTCGAAACCACGGGCGGCCCGCTCGGCCAGGGCATCACCAACGCGGTGGGCATGGCGATGGCGGAAAAGCTGCTGGCCGCGGAATTCAACAAGCCCGGCCACGAGATCGTCAACCACCACACCTATGTGTTCATGGGCGACGGCTGCATGATGGAAGGCATCTCGCACGAAGCCTGCGCGCTGGCCGGCACTTGGGGTCTGGGCAAGCTGGTCGCTTTCTGGGACGACAACAACATCTCCATCGACGGCCATGTGGACGGCTGGTTCACCGACGACACGCCGAAACGTTTCGAAGCGTATGGCTGGCATGTTGTCGAGGTGCAGGGGCATGACCCGGAAGCGATCGATGCAGCAATCAACGCGGGCAAAAAGGTCACCGACAAGCCGACGCTGATCTGCTGCAAGACCATCATCGGCGCAGGCTCGCCGAATAAGGCCGACACTCACGACGTGCACGGCGCGGCGCTGGGCAACGACGAAGTGGCCGCGACGCGCGAGCACATCGGCTGGAACTATCCGCCGTTCGAAATTCCGCCGCATGTCTACGAAGCCTGGGATGCGCGCACCAAGGGCGAGGGTCTGGAAAAGCTGTGGAACAACAAGTTTGTCGAGTACCGCAACGCGTTCCCGAAGGAAGCCGCCGAATTCGTGCGCCGCATCAAGGGTGATCTGCCGTTCAACTGGGCGGCGCATATCGACGCGGCCATCTCCGCCATCGACGCGAAGGCCGAGACTATCGCGACGCGCAAGGCCTCGCAAAACTCTATCAACGCGCTGGCTCCCGCCTTGCCGGAGTTCCTCGGCGGTTCGGCCGACCTGACCGGCTCCAACCTGACCAACTGGACGGGCTGCAAGCATATCCGTGGCAAGGGCACCGGCAACTACATCAGCTACGGCGTACGCGAGTTCGGCATGGCGCACATCATGAACGGCATGGCGCTGCACGGCGGTTTTCTGCCGTTCGGCGGCACCTTCCTGATGTTCTCCGAATACGCGCGCAACGCGCTGCGCATGGCGGCACTGATGAAGCAGCGCGTGATCTACGTGTTCACCCACGATTCCATCGGCCTGGGCGAAGACGGCCCGACGCACCAGCCGGTCGAACAGACCGCCACGCTGCGCTATATCCCGAACATGGAAGTGTGGCGGCCGTGCGACACGGTCGAATCCGCCGTTGCCTGGGCTGCCGCAGTCGAGCGCAGGGACGGACCGACCAGCCTGATTTTCAGCCGCCAGAACTTGGCGTTCCAGAAACGCGACACGGTGCAGATCATCAGCATCCGCAGGGGCGCTTACGTGCTGTCCGAAGCGCCGGGCGGCAATCCGCAGGCGATCATCATCGCCACCGGCTCGGAAGTGTCGCTGGCGCTGGAGGCGCAGAAGGCGCTGGCCGCCGAAGGCGTCAACGTGCGCGTGGTGTCGATGCCGTCCACCAATGTTTTCGACAAGCAGGATCCGGCTTACCGGGACAGCGTACTGCTTCCGGGCGTAAAGCGCGTCGCGGTCGAGGCGGGCGTGACCGGCGGATGGTACAAGTACGTCGGCTTGGACGGCGCGGTGGTGGGGATGGATTGTTTCGGCGAATCCGCGCCGGCACCGGAGCTGTTCAAGCACTTCGGCTTTACCGCCGCCAACGTGGTGGCCACGGTGAAAAAAGTTGTCGGCGCATAGCGCGTGTTTGCCGGGCCGGTAAAAGTTTTTAATTTTTAAATCAGGAGAAAAAAATGGCAATTCGCGTCGGTATCAACGGGTTCGGCCGCATCGGGCGCATGGTGTTCCGCGCCGCAGTCAGAGATTTCGCCGACATCGAAATCGTCGGCATCAACGATCTGCTCGATCCGGATTACTTGGCCTACATGCTCAAATATGATTCCGTGCATGGCCGCTTCAAGGGCGAAGTTTCCGTCGAAGGCAACACCCTGGTGGTCAATGGCAGGAAGATCCGCCTGACCGCAGTCAAGGATCCCGCCGAGCTTAAATGGAACGAAGTGGGCGCCGACATCGTGGTCGAGTCCACCGGCCTGTTTCTCACCAAGGAAACCTGCGAGAAGCACCTCGCCGCAGGCGCGAAGAAAGTCATCATGTCCGCGCCGAGCAAGGACGACACGCCGATGTTCGTATATGGCGTGAACGACAAGACCTATGCCGGCCAGGCCATCGTGTCCAACGCTTCCTGCACCACAAACTGCCTGGCGCCCGTCGCCAAGGTGCTGCACGACAACTGGGGCATCAAGCGCGGCTTGATGACCACGGTGCACGCCGCCACCGCCACGCAGAAGACTGTCGACGGCACGTCCAACAAGGATTGGCGCGGCGGGCGCGGCATCCTCGAAAACATCATCCCGTCCTCGACCGGCGCCGCCAAGGCGGTGGGCAAGGTCATCCCAGAACTGAACAAGAAGCTCACCGGCATGGCGTTCCGTGTGCCGACCTCGGACGTGTCCGTGGTCGACCTCACCGTGGAGCTGAACAAGGAAACCACTTACGCCGACATCTGCGCCGCGATGAAAGCCGCGTCGCAGGGCGCGATGAAGGGCGTGCTCGGCTACACCGACGAGAAAGTGGTGGCCACCGACTTCCGCGGCGAGAGCTGCACCTCGGTGTTCGACGCCGACGCGGGCATGGCGCTGGACGGCACCTTCGTCAAGGTGGTGTCATGGTACGACAACGAGTGGGGCTATTCCTGCAAGGTGCTGGAAATGGTGCGCGTTATGGCCAAATAACCATGTGAAAAGTGAAATGGGAAACGGGATGCCCACCCGGCGCTATGCGCCACCCTCCCTGCCGGGAGGGTTACGTTTCACCTTTCACTTTTCCCGTTTCACGTTTTTATGGAGAAAAAAATGTCCATCATCAAAATGACCGATCTCGACCTCAGGGGCAAACGCGTCCTGGTCCGTTCCGACCTCAACGTGCCTGTCAAGGACGGCAAGGTAACTTCCGACGCGCGCATCAGCGCGTCGATGGCGACCATCGATGCCGCATTGAAAGCCGGCGCGCGCCTGATGGTGACCTCCCACTTGGGGCGCCCTGAAGAAGGCGTTTATTCCGAAGAAAACTCGCTCAAGCCGGTGGCGCATGTCATCGCCGACAAGCTGGGCAAACCGGTGCGCCTGATCCGCGACTGGATCGACGGCGGTTTCGACGTTGCCGAGGGCGAACTGGTATTGCTGGAAAACTGCCGCTTCAACAAGGGCGAGAAGAAAAACGTCGAAGAAACCGCAAAAAAATACGCGGCCCTGTGCGACGTGTTTGTTATGGACGCTTTCGGCACGGCGCACCGCGCCGAGGCCTCGACCCACGGCGTGGCGAAATACGCGCCCGTGGCGGCGGCGGGTATCCTGCTCATGGAGGAGCTGGACGCGCTGTCCAAGGCGCTGCTCAATCCGGCTCGCCCGATGGTGGCCATCGTCGGCGGCAGCAAGGTGTCCACCAAGCTGACCGTACTGGAATCGCTGGCCGAGAAGTGCGAGCAACTGGTGGTCGGCGGCGGCATCGCCAACACCTTCCTCAAGGCGGCAGGCAAGAACGTCGGCAAATCGCTGTGCGAGGACGATCTGGTGCCGACCGCACAGGCGCTGATGGGCAAGATGCAGGAACGCGGCGCATCCATTCCGATTGCTGTGGACGTGGTTGTCGGCAAGAAATTCGACGCCAACGAACCGGCGGTGTTGAAGAGCGCCGACGAAGTTTCCGACGACGACATGATCTTCGACATCGGCCCGCAGTCCGCGCAGCAACTGGCCGACATCATCATGAAGGCCGGCACGGTGGTGTGGAACGGCCCGGTCGGGGTGTTCGAGTTCGACCAGTTCGGCGAAGGCACCAAAAAGATCGCGACGGCCATTGCGGAGACCCGGGCATTCACGCTGGCGGGCGGCGGCGACACCATCGCCGCTATCCAGAAATACGGCATCTACGACAAAGTGTCGTACATCTCCACCGCGGGCGGCGCGTTCCTGGAATTCCTCGAGGGCAAAAAACTTCCCGCCGTGGAAATTTTGGAACAACGCGCCGACCAATAACGTGAAAAGTGAAAGGTGAAAAGTGATGCCCACCCGGCGCTACGCGCCACCCTCCCTGCCGTGAGGGTTACGTTTCACATTTCTCGTTTCACATTTCACGTTCAATAGATAAAGATCAAATGTTGCGCAGAACCAAAATCGTCGCAACGCTGGGCCCCGCTTCCAACGATCCCAAAATCCTTGAGCGGATGATTCACGCAGGGGTCGATCTGGTGCGGATGAATTTCTCGCATGGCACGGTACAGGATCATGTGCAGCGCGCCGAGAAGGTGCGTGTAGCGGCAGCGATTGTGGGGCGCACCGTGGGCATTCTCGCCGACCTGCAGGGCCCGAAGATTCGTGTTGGCAAGTTCGAGAACGGCAAGATCGTCCTAGACAAGGGCGATATTTTCATCCTCGATGCCGCGCTGGACGGATTGGGCAACCGGGAACGCGTCGGGCTGGATTACAAAGAGCTGCCCAACGACGTCAGCAAGGGCTCGGTGCTGCTGCTCAACGACGGCATGTTGGAGTTCGATGTCGTCGAAGTCAAAGGCCAAGAGATAATTTGCCGGGTGATGCGCGGCGGTGTGCTGTCCAACAACAAGGGCATCAACCGCAAGGGCGGCGGCCTGACCGCACCCGCCCTGACCAGCAAGGACAAGGAGGACATCAAGACTGCCGCCCTGCTCAAGGCCGATTATCTGGCGGTATCTTTTCCGCGCAGCGGCGACGACATGCGCCTGGCTCGCGAACTGATGCACGCGGCGGGCGGCAAAAGCATGCTGATGGCCAAGATCGAGCGCGCCGAGGCGATCCCTGCCCTGGCAGATATCATCGACGCGTCGGATGCGATCATGGTGGCGCGCGGCGATTTGAGCGTCGAGGTCGGCGATGCCGCCGTGCCCGGTTTGCAAAAGAAGATGATCAAGATGGCGCGCGCAAAGAACCGCCTGGTGATCACCGCCACGCAGATGATGGAGTCGATGATTACGGCGCCTATTCCAACAAGGGCGGAAGTTTCCGATGTGGCCAACGCCGTGCTGGACGGCACGGACGCGGTGATGCTCTCGGCGGAGACGGCGGTCGGCGATTACCCGGTGGAAACCATCGAAGCGATGGCGCGCATCTGCCTCAAGGCAGAGCGCGAGGTGGAAGAGAACGTGTTCGACCGCCGCGTTATCCAGCAAAAATTCACGCGCATCGACCAGTCGATCGCGATGTCCGCGCTGTTTGCCGCGTCGCATTTCAAGGTCAAGGCCATTATCGCCTTGACCCAGTCCGGCTCGACCCCGCTTTGGATGTCGCGTGTGAATGCCGGTGTGCCGATATTCGCGCTGACCCCGCTGCCGGAAACGCTGAGCAAGGTGACCTTATTCAGCGGTGTGCACCCCATCGCCTTCCATTCCAAGGCAAGGGGGCAGGCGGAAGAATGGCACCAGATCGAGGCGAAGCTCCTGGAGCTGGGCCTGGTCAAGGAGGGCGACATGGTGGTGATGACCATCGGCGAAGCAATGGGCAAATCGGGGCACACCAACACGATGAAGATCATGCGCGTCGGGGATCACCGTAAAGCACTGTAGATCGGGCTTTAGCCCGACATGTCGGGTTGAAACCCGACCTGCAAAGGTTTGCGCATAAGTACCGTCAAGAACGAAACACTACACTAGTCGTTAGTAAAAACAAAACCCGCGTAGCGGATCATGCCAACTAACGACTAATGACTACCAACTGATTTTTAAGAGGAGAAAAAAATGCCACTCGTATCTATGCGTCAACTGCTCGATCATGCGGCGGAGCACGGCTATGGCCTGCCCGCCTTCAACGTCAACAACCTGGAACAGGTCAAGGCCATCATGGAAGCGGCAGACGAGACCAACAGCCCGGTCATCATGCAGGGCTCTGCGGGCGCGCGCAAATATGCCGGCGAAGCCTTCCTGCGCCACCTCATCGAGGCGGCGGTGGAAGCCTACCCGCACATTCCGGTGGTGATGCACCAGGATCACGGCGCTTCCCCGGCAGTCTGCATCCAGGCGATCAAGTCCGGCTTCTCCAGCGTGATGATGGACGGCTCGCTGATGACCGACGGCAAGACGCCATCGAGCTTCGAATACAACGTCAACGTCACCCGCAACGTGGTGGAAATGTCCCATGCGGTCGGCGTTTCGGTCGAGGGCGAACTGGGCTGCCTCGGCTCGCTGGAGTCCGGCAAGGGCGAAAAGGAGGACGGCCACGGCGCGGAAGGCGCGCTGAGCCACGACCAGTTGCTCACCGATCCGAACGAGGCCGCCGAATTCGTCAAGGCCACCCAGGTGGACGCGCTGGCGATCGCGATCGGCACCTCGCACGGCGCCTACAAATTCACCCGCCCACCCACCGGCGCGGTGCTGCGCATTGACCGCATCAAGGAAATCCACGCGCGCATCCCCAACACCCATCTGGTGATGCACGGCTCGTCTTCCGTGCCGCAGGAATGGCTCAAGGTCATCAACGAGTTCGGCGGCGCGATGGGCGAGACCTACGGTGTGCCGGTCGAAGAAATCGTCGAAGGCATCAAGCACGGCGTGCGCAAAGTCAACATCGACACCGACCTGCGCATGGCATCGACCGGCGCGACGCGCCGTTACCTCGCGCAGAACCCCAAGGACTTCGACCCGCGCAAGTTTCTCGCCGCCACCACCAAGGCGATGAAGGAAATCTGCAAGGCGCGCTATGAAGCCTTCGGTACAGCCGGTCAGGCCGCGAAAATCAAACCGGTCTCGCTGGATGCGATGGCCGGTCGTTACGCCAAGGGCGAGCTGAACGCGGTCGTCAGGTAATCGGCACCAGCACCCTTGAGCGCCTCCGTCCGGCCAACCGGGACAGGCTCGGCAATACGCTACGCTATCCATTGCCCGGTCAGAATCGAATCGGTACAGGTGATCGCATTTCTTTCGGTGCCAACAATTTTGTCATGTCAAGCCGACATTGACTTTATGTAATCGTCGGCTACAGTTTGCGTATGTTCTCAATAAGACGTACCGACGAATTTAATGACTGGGTCAACGGTATTCGTGATGGCCTCACGCAACGCCGTTTAGTGAAGCGTTTGCGCAAGGCCGCGCTGGGCAAACTGGGTGATGTCTCACCCGTTGGCGGTGGTGTATTCTAGATGCGAGAACACTTCGGGCCGGGCTGGCGCATGTACTATATTCAACGCGGTTCGGTGCTGATTGTGATGCTGGGCGGCGGTGATAAATCCGCACAGGCTGCCGATATTGCCAAGGCCGAGAAACTCGCGGCAATGATTGAGGAGTAAACCATGACCAAAAAAACCCACATTGCCGATCTGCCAGATTTTGATGCTGCCGAGTATCTCGATAACGAGCAGGCGATTGCGTGAATCCACGTGGCTAACAGCCTAACATGGCGCTCAAACGAGACTGCGCAAAAGCGCAGCCCCTTAGCTCCACGTCATGTGCTTCCCATAGACGTACCTAGCCACAGTTGCCGCTCCCAAAACAGCGACCTGTCCTGGGGCAATATTCAATCGGCACTAACAATTGGTCTTACAACTGATGATCTGCTCAAGCAAAGATAGCCGCCAAACCCGACATTCAATCCGGACTCCACAAAAGCGCGGAGCCGGCTAATTTCATGTTGGGTATCTTTTTTGAATAACACAATGGAATTCGCTTTCACCGCCGCCGACCTGTCCGCAATCTGGCTTACCTTCAAGCTGGCTGCGGTGGTAACCGTCATCCTGCTGCTGGTCGGCACCCCGGTTGCGTGGTGGCTGGCGCGCACCCGTTCCTGGTGGAAGGGGCCGGTCGGCGCGGTGGTTGCGCTGCCCATCGTGCTGCCGCCGACCGTGATCGGCTTCTACCTGCTGGTGGCGATGGGGCCATCCGGCCCGCTCGGCTTTTTCACGCAAGCCATGGGCATCGGACTGTTGCCCTTCACATTTGCCGGGCTGGTAATCGCCTCGGTGTTCTATTCCATGCCCTTCGTGGTGCAGCCGCTGCAAAACGCCTTCGAGGCGATTCCGGAGCGGGCATTGGAAACTGCCGCGACGCTGCGCGCCTCCGCGCTGGATACCTTTTTCAGCGTGGTGCTGCCGCTGGCTAAGCCCGGTTTTCTCACTGCATCGGTGCTTGGTTTTGCGCATACCGTCGGCGAATTCGGCGTGGTGCTGATGAT
Organism: Gallionellales bacterium RIFCSPLOWO2_02_FULL_59_110; assembly: GCA_001801215.1. Lineage (GTDB taxonomy): Bacteria > Pseudomonadota > Gammaproteobacteria > Burkholderiales > Gallionellaceae > Gallionella. Next base: position 42,512 of record MGXA01000084.1, read on the forward strand.
CGGCGGCAACATCCCGGACAAGACGCGCGTGGTGTCGGTGCAGATATACGACCACGTCGAGGCGATGGAATATGCCTCGGCGCACTGGCTGTCGGCGGGGATGGTGGCGTTCGCGTTTGTCGTGTTGCTGGCTCTCTATACACTCAACCCGACGGGGCGGCGCAAATGATTCAGAAAACCAAAAAACTAGCCACAGAGAACACAGAGTACACAGAGAATGTAGCGGGACGTATTGTTTTTCTATTTCTAACAAATAGCGGATTGGAGCCCTGTTTCGACCAGTCGTTTCTTGTGAGCTTCCGCATTGCGGCGAAATGCCTGCTTGCTGCATTTCTCTGTGTTCTCTGTGGCAAAAGGTCTTCCTAGAATGATTCACGCCCGTTTCGATCTTTCCTACCCCGGTTTCGAACTGCATGCGGAGATGCAAGTCTTCGCGCATGGCGTCATCGCGCTGTTCGGCCCGTCCGGTTCGGGCAAGACGACTTTGCTGCGCTGCATCGCCGGGCTGGAACCGGCAGCCGGAGGGATGTTGCAGGTGCAGGACGAGGTGTGGCAGGACGGCGCAACTTTCCTGCCGGTTTACCGGCGCCCGCTGGGTTATGTGTTCCAGGAAGCTAGCCTGTTCCCACACCTGTCGGTGCGGCGCAATCTCGAATACGGCCTGCAACGCATTCCGCACGGACAACGCAAGGTGCAAATTGAGCAGGTGGTGGAGTGGCTCGGGCTGGATAAACTGATCGGGCGCCCCAGCCCTGCCGGCTTGTCCGGCGGCGAACGGCAGCGCGTCGCCATCGCCCGCGCGCTGCTTACCAGCCCGCGCCTGCTGCTGATGGACGAGCCGCTCTCGGCGCTGGACGCCGCAAGCAAGCAGGAGATTTTGCCGTATCTGGAAGTTTTGCACAGCGAGCTGGACATCCCGGTAATCTACGTCAGCCACGCGCTGGATGAAGTGGCGCGGCTGGCCGACCAACTGGTGCTGATGGAACAGGGACGCGTTATCGCAAGCGGCGCGCTCAACGAGGTTCTGGGGCGGCTGGATTTGCCGACCGCGCATCTGGATGATGCGGGCGCGGTGCTCGAGGCCAGCGTGGCCTTCCATGACGAAGAATATCACCTCACCCGGCTGGATTTTACCGGCGGCAGCCTGTGGGTAAGCAAGGTAGAGCATGCCATCGGCAGCAGGGTGCGCGCCCGCGTGCTGGCGCGCGATGTGAGCATCGCGACCGTTGCGCCGCAGGGATCCAGCATCAGCAACATCATCGCGGCGCGCATCGCCGCCATTCGGGAAGAGGGGCCGGATCGGGCGAGCCTGCGTCTCGCTACCCATGACGGGCAGATGCTGCTGTCGCGCATCACGCGTCGCTCGCTCGACCATCTCGGGCTGGTTCCGGGCATGGAAGTATTCGCGCAGGTGAAGAGCGTAGCGCTGATTGCGTAGTACAATTCCCGCCCCGATCCAGCTTTGTGGAGTTAATGCCAAATGAGCCGCCTGTTAATGATAATCGCCATCGCGGCGGTGGTTTACCTGTTGATCAGGTCTTACCGCAAAAAAACACCGCAGCAGGATGTGGCAACGACCGAGGATATGGTGCGTTGCGCGCAATGCGGCGTGCATTTGCCCAAGGGCGAGAGCATCGAGGCAGAAGGGCGTTTTTTCTGCGGTGCGGAGCATCGTGATGCCTATCGCAAGTGAACAACGCGGCGCGCGCTTGCGCCGCATCAGGTCGCGCCGGATGTGATGGCCGTCAAACCTGTTGCTGAGTTTCCCTACGCCAATTTCTGGCGCTCACTGACCTATTTCAATTTATACCGGCTGGCGCTGGCCGGTATTTTCATTTTTCTTGCCGTCGTATTCGGCTCTTCGTTGTCGCTGGGCGCGCGTAACTGGACGATATTTTTCGCGGCCAGCGTGATTTATGCGGTGGTGGTGGCGCTATCGTTTGTGCTGCTGCGGTTGCGCTGGCCGCGCTTTGTCATACAACTGGCGGCGCTGGTCGGCGGCGATATTGCCGCACTCACGGTGATTTCCTACGCCAGTGGCGGGATCCTGAGCAATATCGGCCTGTTGCTGCTGGTTTCGCTGGCGGCGGCGGGGATGGTCAGCCGGGGCAAGATCACCCTGTTTTTTGCGGCATTGGCCAGTATCGCCGCTTTGCTGGAGCATTCATATGAGGTGCTGTACGACCATGGCGTGGCGGCACAATATATTCAGGTCGGTTTGCTGTGCGTCTCCTATTTTGCGGTGGCATGGCTGGCGCATACGATGGCAAGGTATGCTCTGGAAAGCCAGCAGTTGGCGCAGCGCCGCGGCCACGACCTGGCCAGCCTGTCCGAGGCGAACCGCCTGGTGATGCGCGATATGCAGGATGGCGTGCTGGTGGTGGATGAGCAGGGTGCGATCATGCAGATGAACCCGAGCGCCGCGCGCTTGTTGCGGCATGGCGCCGCGCCGGAAGGCCCGCTGGCGGAAAATTTCCCGTTGCTGTTCGGGCAGTATGCGCTGTGGAAAATGTCCGGTACGGCAAGCCGCGACACGCTGCAACTGGATGCCGGGATGCAGGCGAGGTTGCGTTTTGTTGCAGTCGAGCGGGATGCGGCGCACGGCGCGGTAATTTTTCTGGAAGACATGCAGCGCGTCCGTGCGGAAGCGCAGCAGATCAAACTGGCCGCCATGGGCCGGCTGACCGCGAGCATTGCGCACGAGGTGCGCAACCCGCTGTCGGCGATCAGCTATGCGGCGGAATTGATGCAGGAGGAGCGGGACGATGCCAAACAGCGGCAGCGGCTGTTGCAAATCGTGCTGGACAATACGCAACGCATCAACCGTATCGTGCAGGACGTGATGCAGTTGAACCGGCGCGACCGCGCACAACCCGAAATATTTGAACTGGATGCCATGTTGCGCACTTTCGTGGAAGAGTTCGGTCAGGCGGAGCGGCTTGAGCCAGGGGTGATGGTGTTGGCCGGAATGCCTGGTGTCAAAGTTGACTTTGATCGCGGCCACCTGCGCCAGGTGCTGTGGAATTTGTGCCGTAATGCCTTGCGTTATGGCCGCAGGCTGCACGGCAGCCTGATGCTGGTGATAAGTGCGGCGGATGGACGGACTATGCTGGATGTGCAGGATGACGGGCCGGGCATCACCGCCGAACATCGGAGCAGGTTGTTCGAGCCGTTTTTTACCACTGCCGCCGACGGCACCGGCCTAGGCCTGTATATCGCCAAGGAGCTGTGCGAAACAAATGGCGCGCTGCTGGAATATCATGCGCGCGAAGGGGGAGCGGGTGCCCGCTTCCGAATAACTTTCGGGGAGTTGCAGGAAAATGGCGAGAGGGCATGAACATGACGGCTAACCAACGGACGAAAAGCGCCGCCGTGCTGCTGGTGGACGATGAGCCGGATATTCTGGAATTGCTGGAACTGGCTTTGCGCAAAATGGGGCTGGAAGTGGATAAGGCCAACAATGTGCGCGAGGCACTGGCGCATCTTGCGGCGCGCCGTTACGACTTGTGCCTGACAGATATGCGCATGCCCGATGGTAATGGCTTGCAGGTGGTGCAGCACATCATGCAAAACAACCTGGATGTGCCGGTGGCGGTGATCACCGCGCACGGCAACATGGAAAATGCCGTTGCCGCGCTCAAGGCGGGCGCGTTCGACTACCTGGCCAAGCCGGTTTCGCTGGATCAGTTGCGCGCCCTGGTGAAGTCCGCGCTGAAGCTGCCGCAGGCGGGGCCATCCGGCGACAAGACGCTGCTCGGCCATTCCCCCGCGATGCAGAAGGCGCGCGACCTGATCAAGCGCGTGGCGCGCAGCGAGGCCCCGGTGCATATCAGCGGCGAATCGGGCAGCGGCAAGGAATTGGCGGCGCGCCTCATCGTGCAGAGCGGTGCGCGGCACGATCAGCAGTTTGTCGCGGTGAATTGCGGGGCGATTCCGGACAACCTGATGGAGAGTGAGTTTTTCGGCTGTAAAAAGGGCGCGTTTACCGGGGCGGACAAAGACCGGGACGGCTTTTTTCAGGCGGCGCACGGCGGGACACTGTTTCTCGACGAAGTGGCCGACTTGCCGCTGGATATGCAGGTCAAGCTGTTGCGCGCGATCCAGGAGAAGCGCGTGCGCAAAATCGGCGGGGCAGGTGAGGAAGAGCTGGACGTGCGCATCATCAGCGCGACGCACCACGATCTGGCCGAATTCGTGCGGCAGGGCAAATTCCGCCAGGACCTTTATTACCGGCTGAATGTGATCCCGATCCAGATGCCCGCGCTGCGCGAGATGCGCGAGGATATCCCGGAAATCGCGCAACGCATTCTGGGGCGTTTGCGCGGCAGCGCGGAGGTGCATTTTGCCGAAGGCGCCTTGCGCGCGCTTCAAGGCTACAGTTTCCCGGGCAACGTCCGCGAACTGGAAAACGTCATCGAGAGGGCGCTGGCGCTGTGTGCGGGAGGTGTGATCGAAGAGCAGGATCTGCTGCTGGTGCCCGTGGAGCACAGCCAGCCTGACAATGCTTCCCTCAGCAGTAAATACCCCTTGCCGGAATATCTGGATCGCATCGAAAAGCAGGCGTTGCTGGAAGCGCTGGAGCAGACCGGGTTTAATCGCACGGCTGCCGCCAAACTGCTGGGATTGACATTCCGCACCATGCGCTACCGGATGGAACGGCTGGGCATCAAGGGCCCAAACGGTACGGGCGATGCGGATTGATGCGCAAGGGCTGCTGATTGGCGGCGAATACATTTCGTCGCCGAACTGCGATGACCGCCCCGCCGGGCCAATCGAACTATTGGTAATCCACAACATCAGCCTGCCACCGGGCGAATTTGGCGGCGACGATGTGCGGCGGCTGTTCACCAACACACTGGATGCACGCGCGCACCCTTATTATCTAGCCCTTGCGGGGTTGAGAGTGTCGGCGCACTTCCTCGTGCGCCGCGATGGGCGGATCAATCAGTTTGTTCCCTGTACGAAGAGGGCGTGGCATGCAGGAGAGTCCTGCTGGCAGGGCAGGCATTGCTGCAACGATTTTTCACTCGGCATAGAGCTGGAGGGTAGCGACACTGTGCCGTATACAAATGCGCAGTATGATGCGCTTCATCGTTTGACCAAGGCGTTGCGCAGAGCCTATCCGATACGCGGCATTGCCGGACACAGGGACATCGCTCCGCAGCGTAAAACCGACCCGGGCGCATGCTTTGATTGGAGCCGCTATCTCGCGGCGTTGCCCTGATCAGTCAGGGCAACAACTGCCGCGACCGTGTTTTCAAAGCCCGGTCACAGTGGGCAAAAGGATAAATTGGGCGAAATATACAGTTCTTTTCCATGCTTACGATACTTGTGTAAACCACTACAATTAGCTGTGCCAATAGAAAAAATAGCTAGATATAGTGTTTTTCGCAGGCAAAATTTCAGGAGATGCGTGTATGCCGCATGTTGTTGCCGATAGTATTTCAGCACATTCAATCTTTGTCAGCGGCATTTCCGTTTTTGTCTCGTCTTTTTATTCCACCCGTTCGATCAATGTAAAGCGCGCCCGCTGCCGTGTGCGCGGTGAATACTGCTGTCCAAGGGGGTGTGGCGGGGAAGAATTACAGACTTTAGCCCGTGTTTGAATCTGAACGCGGGTTGGGGGTGTGGTAGTCGCAAGTGTTGTTTTCGTTAACTTTCACTAATACAAGGAGGTTGAAATGGTAGCAGCGAAGAAGTCTAAACCAGCAGCAAAGAAGGCTGCGGCAGCGAAGAAGCCGGCAGTCAAGAAGGTAGTGGCGGCGAAGAAGCCAGCAGCCAAAAAGGTTGTGGCGGCGAAGAAGCCGGTAGCCAAAAAAGCGGTAGCGGCGAAGAAGCCCGCAGCTAAAAAGGCAGTAGCCAAAAAACCGGCAGCCAAAAAAGCGGTAGCGGCGAAGAAGCCAGCAGCTAAAAAGGCAGTAGCCAAAAAACCGGCAGCCAAACCAGTAGCAGCCAAGCCGGCCGCTCCCGCTGCAGCCAAAACAGTAGCAGCTCCGGCTCCTTCTGCGCCAGCACCTGTGCGTCCGGCTGCAACATGGCCTTTCCCTACACCGGGAATCGGCAAGCCGAACTGATCGGGGGGCGTTGTGTTGTAGTGGTTGTCGCGTGCGGTGAAGCTGCCGTTGGTGCGGGATAGGTGTTTCTCCTGTGTTGACTTGCTTTGCGGGTGCAGATGGCTGCTACATGGCAGCGGGGAATCTAACAGCCTCTGTTGTTGTGGAAGAAGCGTGTTATGGCCACCCCCTGATGCTTCGGCAGTAGGGGATTTCCCCGGTATCCCGTTTTTTGGCGCACTAATGGGCGCATGCGCCTTTTTGTTGCTCGGCCAACGATGTAGGCGCGTGTTTTTGTTGTTGCAAGCCTGGCGGTTTGCGGCAGGTTCTTTTGCCCCCTGAACTTTTTGTCTGGACGTTAAGCCGCGATTGTTCGCTGTATGCCGCGCCACATGTAGCATATAGGGCGCGTGCAAGCCGAGATGGCCGCACACCTCGGGCAAGACAAGCATGAGCACGTCGCCAATGCCGCACAGGCAACACCCGCAACAGCGCCAGCCGCAAGACGCTCAAGGGAGAATTCGGCGAACTGCCGATAGAAATTCCGCACGGCCTGCAAGGCAGCTTCGAACCGCAACTCACCCACAAGCACCAAACCCGCCGGACGTGATTCGACGACAAGGGCGCAATAAGCGTAGCGCATTGTGCCGGATGGTATCGTTGTTGCATACGGTGCCATGCCCGTTGGTTATTGCGCCCTACCCAAAGCCCAGATTTCCGAAATAGCCAAGTAGACGACCGCTATTCCGGATGATCCCACAAGCCGAGCGTCCGCATCTGTTTGGTAGCCTGTTCCGCCCAGCCGCGGTTGGCGGCAGGGGAGGCCGGGCTGGGATGCAGGATGCGCCCGAAGCGGATACCCGGAACATCCGCCAGCGCGTCGCGCGCACGTGCTTCCGCGAAGCCGCCGATGCCAATCACCCATTCAGCATTGCTGGCGCGCACCACTTCGGCCAGATGGGTGTTGCAGGCCGCAAACAACGGGGCAGCCTCTGCAGGGAGCAGCTTGTCAGGCGTGACGTTGCGCGCGCCGCCGAAGAAGGCCAGCGGGCAGTAGTTGGCGACAAAGTGTTCGGCGAAAAAGTTATCGGCCTCGCCGAAGCGTTGCGCGAACAGCCCCCACAACCGCCTTCCGCTCACTTCGCTGCGCGGGCAGTCCCAGCCTTCGATGGGCCGCGCCGGATTCTCTCGCACAGGTCTGGCGATGGGCGCATCGAGGCGCAGCCAGTCGCGCGCCGCTGCGATTTCACCGAACGGCACGCCGATCTGCGTCATGCCGAACGGGCCGGGGTTCATGCCGACGAACACGATGCGCTTGTTTCCCTCGCCGTAGCGCCGCAGATATTGCTCGTGGCATGCCCAGGCATAGTCGAGCGGGTTGTAGACATGCGTGACCGGCGCGGAAAAGTGCAAGCCGGATACGGCGCGCGACAGTTTTTGTGCGGCGGCTATCAGCTCGGCGGCGCTCATTAAGGTGCCCAGGACGCGACCTTGGGTAGGTTGGCCAGCGACACCTTCAACGCTTCATCTGGATAAGGGAAATCCTCCAGTTCGCCCGCGAAATACTTGTCGTAGGCCGCCATGTCGAAGTGGCCGTGCCCGGAGAGGTTGAAGAACAGCGTCTTTGTCTCGCCGGTCTGCTTGCAGCGCAGCGCCTCGTCGATGCAGGCGGAGATCGCGTGGTTCGATTCCGGCGCGGGGATGATGCCCTCGGCGCGCGCAAAGGCCACACCCGCGTGGAAGGTTTGCAGTTGCGGCACCGCCACCGCCTCGATCAGATTCTCGTGGTAGAGCTGCGACACCAGCGCCGAGTCGCCGTGGTAGCGCAAGCCCCCGGCATGTATGCCTGGCGGCATGAAGTCGTGCCCGAGCGTGTACATCTTGAGCATGGGGGTGAGCTTCGCCGTGTCGCCGAAATCGTAGGCGTATTCGCCGCGCGTCAGCGTCGGGCAAGACGAAGGCTCTACCGCCACCAGCCGCACGTCCTTGCCGCAGGCCTTGTCGGCGAAGAACGGAAAAGCCACGCCGCCGAAATTGGAGCCGCCGCCGCAGGGCGCGAAAATCATGTCCGGGTAGTCGCCCGCGAGCTCGAACTGCTTCTTCGACTCCAGGCCGATGACGGTCTGGTGCAGCAGCACGTGGTTGAGCACCGAGCCGAGCGCGTAGTTGGTGTCGGAGCGGTTCGCGGCATCCTCCACCGCCTCGGAGATCGCCAGCCCGAGCGAGCCGGGATTATTCGGATCGACGGCCAGCGCGGCGCGTCCCGCATTGGTTTCCAGCGACGGGCTGGCGAACACTTCCGCGCCCCAGGTATGCATCATCGAGCGGCGGAACGGCTTCTGCTCGTAGCTCACCTTCACCATGTACACGCGCACCTCCAGCCCGAACATCTGCCCGGCCAGCGCGATCGACGAGCCCCACTGCCCCGCGCCGGTCTCGGTGGCGAGGCGCTTGATGCCCGCCTCCTTGTTGTAATACGCCTGCGGGATGGAGGTGTTGACCTTGTGCGATCCCGCCGGGGAGCCGCCTTCGTACTTGTAATAGATTTTTGCCGGGGTGCCGAGTGCAGCCTCCAGCCGGTGCGCGCGGAACAGCGGCGAAGGACGGTACAAACGGTACGCCTCGCGCACCGCCTCGGGGATCGGAATCCAGCGCTCGGCGGACACTTCCTGCAGGATCAGGCTCATCGGGAAAATCGGCGCGAGCGCCTCCGGCCCGATGGGCTTGCCGTCCGGCCCGAGCACCGGCGCGGGTGGGTTCGGCATGTCCGCCACCACGTTGTACCAGTGGGTCGGAATATCGCTTTCCTGCAGGATGAACTTGGTCTGCGGCATGGTGTTTTCTCCGATGAAATCGCTATGTTGTTACAGGAAGAAATCTAGCACAGGCTGCGGGCGGCAACCAGCTACCCTGAATTCATTAGCGTATCTTGCATTAGTTTGACTGTGTCAATAAATGCCAAATACTGCCGATAACCCGGTCATCTTCTTTCATGAGGGCGATGTCATGGCTATCGACGACGAA
>MGXA01000085.1 GCA_001801215.1 Gallionellales bacterium RIFCSPLOWO2_02_FULL_59_110
CAGGTCACGCAGCAGGGGTTGCGGCTCCTCGCCCCATTGCGAGGCATGGGCCAGCAAGGTGGTGCGATCCATCAGCAACGAGTGGGCGTGGGGCAGCTCGGCACGCAACTGGTCCAGGATGGCAAAGCCGTGGGTGTCGATGTCACCCCAGTAAAAAATGTGGCGCTGTTGCAGCCACTGGGCACCTGCCAGCACCTCGAAGCCATAACCCGCGCCGAAGATCACCATGCTGCCCGCCAGCGGCGGAAAGGCCAAAAAATTGACCTCGTTTTCGGTGATGAACACCCGGCTGACGGGGAGGTCAAGCCGCTCAAAAGCGGCCTGGGTCACGCCGATGTCCTGCTCACATCCATCGGGCAGCAGCGCCACACGCGGGTCCAGCAAGCGAAAGCGGATGCGCAGGGGCTTGTCCTTGAAGCCGTAGCGGCGGCAAAACTGGCTGGCCCCGCTGGCGCTTGCGTCGATGGCATCCAAGGGCAAGGCCAGGTCCAGCAGTTCCGAGAGCACGCCCCGGTACGCCTCAATGAACTTGCTGTCCACCCCGGCAATGTCCACCTGCCGTAGATAAATGCCGAGGCGCGGATGCGCCTGCAGCCAGGAGACGACGCTCAACAGGCGCGGCCAGGCATCGGCCAAGGCCAGCGCGTTGAGCGGGCGTTTCTCCAGCCACGGCAGCAAGGCCGGCTGCTGTTCGCGCGTCAAATGCACCAGGCTGGTGAAACGCTTGAAGTCTTTTTGTTTGCCGATCAAGGCCAGCGCGTCATCCAGCGTGTCGAGCCAGACCTCGCCCGGCACGGCGTTGGCGCCCAGCACGCGGTGGCGGAATTCGCGCAGGACGATGCGCAGGCGCGGCGCGCTATGCGGGGTTGCAGCCTGCCGCAAATCCGTCATCCACGCCCGCACCTCGTCAAAGCGTTCGGTCAGCTCGGTCGATGTCGGCCCGGTGAGGCGCAGGCGTCGGGGCAACATCGCCTCCTCCTGCACGCACGGACGCAGCAAGTCCCCCTTGTCCCACAGCTTTTGCACCTGCAAGCGCAGATCGGCAGAAGTCGTCCAACTCATGGTGCTCCCTTGGCAGGCGTAACCAACAGATCGTCAAGGAACTCGGACGCAGGCTCGGTGGCAGTGACAAGCAGCCGGTCTCTGGCGCGGGTAACGGTGTCAACAATGCTTGCGATCATCAGGGTTGACCGGTCAACGCCTTCAACTTGTCAATAAACTGATGAACATCCTCGTGAATTTCATCTGCTGTCATGCTTAGCGCCACCTGTTCACGAATGAGTTGCACAGGGGGCTCTCCCTTTCTAAGCTGCTGGAAGAGAGACTCGTTGTTTTCAAACAAAATGCGCTTGCCATCCACCACGCTGAACACGTTCGCACCGACATTTCGCCAAGTTTTCCCTGGCGGCAGCGTTAGGTTTTCCCCGGCAAAAAACGCGTCAATAGATTTCAGAATCGGCTCAGCGAACAACTCATCTTCGGCGTATCCGAGTTGCTGCAGTGCAGCCCGCTTCCATGCGTCAGATACGAGCAGATAATTTTCAATATTCTTGCGCTTCCACTCGGCAAGCGACGGGTTGCCGGGCTTTGGATGAAACGCATCGTTGGCGTCGTCAAAGTCGAACAGCATGAGTCTCGACACCCCGGGGATGATTTGCTGCAGAGCGGCATAGTGCAGATCAGCCCGTTCCTTCATGTTTTTCTTTCCGCCACCGCCCATCGTCTTAAAGCAGACTTTGTCCATCGCCTCCTGCGCGCCACACGACTCGGCCCATGCACGAAGAATGCGTTCGTCACTCTCGCCTTCCACATAAAGGATGTATGGAGAGCCCAGCAATCGTGTCACGTCCTCGTTGGACACGTCTGCCATAGCCTGAAGTACGGCTGGGGTCGAATCGATTCGCTTGGGTACCCGGTTTAGCAATGAGATGATTTGGCTTGCATCCACACCACGTGCAAATTCTTCAGCGTGCGTGGCAATCAGGAATTGCGTACCGAGTTCGAGTGACTTGCGTTTGAAAAAATCGAGAATCTCACGTTGCAGATTGACGTGCAAGTGGGCATCTGGTTCGTCGAGCAAGATAGTTGTCTTGTCATACCCATACAAGAAAGCCAGCAAAGTCAGTGTTTGGTGAAACCCGCTCCCCCCGGCGATGATGTCGTAGTCCTTGCTGTTTTGGCGATATTCGACCGTGATGTAAACATCTTTGGCTGAGTCATATTTCGGCTCACTAATCTTGACCGAAAACCAGCGTTCAACAATGTTAGCCAGCTCTTTCCAGTCTGCGGGTGGGTGTTCATACCCTTTGGCAATGCGTCCGTTCGGATCACGCGGTGGTGCTGGGCATACCCGCAACAACAAGTTACGCAGCACGCTGCCGGGTTGACCTTTGCCAACCTGCTGGCGGATGGGTGAAACATCCAGCGCTTTCTCTGTCGGCTCAAGGCCGGAAAACGGGGGCACATAGGCGATTATGGGCAGATCACCCCTGTGTTCACAGGCGCGAAACTGCGTCCAGCCACCGCCAGGAATGGCGTAAATGGTTTGTGGTGAGTGATAGCGCAAATCCACACCAAACGTTCCGGTTTCGCCGTTTGCACGCTGCCATTCCACATGAATGCCTATCAGGATGTATTCCTGCTTTTTGTTAGGCGAGTGGCGTATGTCTCTGTCCTTCCAAAGCAGATTGAACTCCGGCACCGGCAACGCCGTGAAGTTGGGCAGTACGACTTGGATTCCCTTGGAGCCGCTGCGCTTCGACCGATGAAACTCATCCACACAGAACTGCCAGATAGCCAACGCCTGAAGCACGGTGCTCTTGCCACTGTTGTTTCGTCCAACCAGCAGATCAAACTGTGTGAAGTCATAGACTTGTTCACCAACGCTCTTGAAGTTGCGCAGGGTCAATCGGGTAATCATTCGGGGACTCCGTTCTGGCTGGCTATTGCCACTTTTTCTGGGTTCTTGCTCATATCACACAATCTTATTCAGGAAGTTGCCCCACTTCGCGTGACCCAGCCGGTATTGAATGTCACGGGCATCATCCAGCACAAAACCTTTGACGATGTACTCCTTCAGCTTGTCATTGGCCCACCGACGAAAGCGCACCCCCACGGGGCTGCGTACCCGGAAGCCCAGAGCCAGCACCATGTCAAGGTTGTAGTGCGCCACCTCGTACTGTTTGCCATCGGCGGAAGTTGTTCGGAAAAGCCGAACAACTGAATTTTCATCCTGCTCGCCATCCTCAAAAATGTGCTTGATGTGCTCGCTGACGGTACCCTTGGCCTTGCCGAACAGCTCGGCCAACTGATTCTGATTCAGCCAACGGGTTTCCGCTTCCAGCATCACGTCGATGCGGGTGGAGCCGTCTTCGCTTTGATAGATCAGGAATTGTTTTGGGTCGGCCATAACTCAAATAACGATCAAAGTGTCGGCAATGCGGAAGTTCATCAATCCACCTCGGATACTCCGTGCTGCATCAGGGGTAGCCCACGCTGGCGGCATAAAGTCGGTGATTTTCTGGTAAAACTTCCGCTCGCTGAGCCGGATTTCCCGTATTTCTGCCAGCAGCCGCTCGAAGTAATCCTCGCCGAGAAAAGCGCCGTTCTCCATACGCTTCTTATCCAGCACATAACCCTTGATGGCAAACTCGCGCAACACCTGCGTGGCCCACTGGCGAAACTGGGTTGCCCGGACGGAATTGACCCGGTAGCCCACGGAAATGATCGCGTCGAGATTATAAAACTGCGTCAGGTAGCTTTTGCCGTCGGCGGCAGTATTCCGGAATTTCCGGATAACTGAATCCTCCTGTAACTCGCCGCTTTGAAAAATGTTTTTCAAATGCTCGCTGATTGTTCGCACGTCCACCTCGAACAAGGCAGCTGTGGCAGCGCATACAAATTTTCACAAATGAAATATTGCCGAATAATCGGGGACAGTTATACTTGAGCGACTAAAAAACAATGTTGCTTATGCGCCCACAACAGATGCGTTCCGTATTTTGTGCCCTGCTCTGCCTCTGGAGCGGTTTGGTTGTTGCCGAAGAAACTTCCGACCCGTTCGACACGGCGGCGGAGTTGCCTCTCAAGCCTGCATTGCATCCGGGAACGTCTGACGGCGACCCCTGCGCGTTTGCCATGCCGGATGGCGCGCTCGACCTCCCGGAAGTGATCAATCTCGCGCTGTGCAACAACCCGCAGACCCGCGAAGTGTGGGCAAGCACCCGCGCCCAGGCGGCACAGGTCGGCGTAAGCCAGGCAGATTACTTTCCCGGCACCAACCTGAGCGCCGCCAGCAGCCGCACTTCGCCGGGCACCGGGCAGCGCAGCTACGCGCTGACGCTTTCCTATCTGCTGTTCGATTTCGGCACGCGCGCCGCCACCGTGGAAAATGCGCGCCAGTTGCTGGCGGCGGCGACCGCCACACAGAACAGCACGGTGCAGGCGGTTTTCCTCCAGGCCGTGCAATCCTATTACCAGATGCTGGCCGCGCAGGCCGCGCTGGACGCCGCGCTCGAATCGGAGCGCGCTGCCAAGGAAAGCTTTGCCGCAGCCGAGGCGCGCTACCGGAGCGGCAGCGCCACGCCCGCCGACAAGTTGCAGGCGCAGACCGCCTACTCGCAAGCCACGCTGAATCGCATCACCGCCGATGGCAACACAAAAAACGTGCGGGGCGCCCTGGCAAACATGCTCGGGCTGGAAGCCAACCGGAATGTGACACTGGCTGCCGCCCAAACTGCGGATATCCCCGCAGGTTTCGACCGCGACGTGGATGCGCTGATCGAGGAAGCCAAACTGCGTCGCCCCGATTTGCAGGCCGCCGCCGCCCAGGTGAAAGCCGCCGAAGCCAGTGTGGATCAAGTGCGCGGGGCGGGCAAACCCTCCCTCTCCATGACCGCCTCGACCAACCAGACCAACGCCGCAGGCGTCAGCTCGCACGACTCGTCGGTGGGCTTTAATCTGAGAGTACCGCTCTTTTCCGGCTTCGCGCCGACTTACCGGATACGCGCTGCCGAGGCGCAGGTGGAAACACAAAAGGCGCAGTTGGAACGCCTGCGCCTGCAGGTGGTGCTGGATGTGTGGACGGCCTACCAGAATCTCGTCACCGTCACGCAATCGTTGCGCACTACCGCCGATCTGCTGAACAGCGCCGAGCAATCGGAACGCGTTGCGCTGGGCCGCTACAAGGCTGGCGTGGGCAGCATACTGGACGTGCTGAACGCGCAAAGCGCCCTGGCCAGCGCGCGCCAGCAACGCATCCAGGCCTCTTTCAACTGGAACGTCAGCCGCGCCGCGCTCGCCCATGCGATGGGCAGCCTGGATGAAAGCCTGCTGAAGGAATTTCCGGGTGGCATCGGCCGGGCACAAGAGAACAAGTGATCGTGAAAAAACTGTTGCGCTCCCCGCTTGCCCTGTTCTTCGTTGCCGTTGCCGCCATCGCAGCGGGCGGCGCCGCCTACCGGCAGTTCCACATGGCCGCGCCGGAGCAGCAATACCGCTTGCAGGACGCGGAAAGGGGCGACATCAGCCAGACCGTTTCCGCCAACGGCACGATCAATCCGGTAACGCTGGTCAATGTCGGCACACAGGTTTCCGGCACCGTGAAGAAGCTCTACGTCGATTTCAACAGCAAGGTCGAAAAGGGGCAGATTCTGCTGGAACTGGACGACGCCCTGCTCTCCGCACAACAGAAACAAAGCATGGCCAATGTGAGAAGCGCTACAGCTTCGCTGGAACTGGCCAGCGCCAACGAGACGCGTGCGCGCTCCCTGTTTGCGCAGGAATATATTTCGCAGCAGGAGCTGGACACCGCTATCCAGGCCAGAAAAGCCGCCGAAGCCCAATTGCAACTGGCGCGCGCGGCGGTGGAAAAAGACAGCGCCAACCTCGCCTATTCGGTGATCCGCTCGCCGGTGTCCGGCGTGGTGGTGGATCGCGCGGTGGATATCGGGCAGACCGTCGCCGCCAGCCTACAAACCCCGACGCTGTTCAAGATCGCACAGGACTTGTCCAAGATGCAGATTCACGCCAATTTTGCCGAAGCGGACATCGGCAACATCCGCATCGGCCAGGCAGTCCATTTCACCGTGGACGCCTTCCCCGGACGCCATTTTCAGGGGGAGGTAATGCAGGTGCGCCTCAATCCGACCACACAGCAGAATGTGGTCACCTACGACGTCGTCGTCAACGTGGATAACCCCGAACAGATTCTCCTGCCCGGCATGACCGCCTATGTCAGCATCGCGGTGGCCGAACGCAAGGATGCGCTGCTGGTTCCCAATGCCGCGTTGCGCTTCAAACCGGCCAATGGCGACAACCAGAAACGCGGGAACGCCCATCCCGGAGGCGTAGCGAAGGGTGGCTCCACGCCCAAGCCCGGCGTTTTTTCGGGCAAAGTTTACATGCTGGAGCAAAGCGGGCCCGTTCCTGTCAACGTCACGCTCGGCATCACCGACGGCCGCAGCACGGAAATAACCGGCGGCGACCTCAAGGCAGGAGACCGGATCGTGGTCGGCGAAATGCAACCGGCAGCCTCGACGGCCAGCGGCTCGCCAATACGCCTCAGAATGTTCTGATGGCCGCCCCCGTCATCAGCATCGAAAACCTGAACAAGTCCTACGAGACTTCCGCCGGGCTGTTCCCGGCGCTGAAAGATATCAACCTCGCCATTGCGCAAGGCGAATTCGTCGCCATCATGGGGCCATCCGGCTCGGGCAAATCCACTTTCATGAATATCCTCGGTTGCCTCGACAAGCCCAGTGCCGGGCGTTATACGCTGGATGGCCGCAGCGTTGCGGAACTGTGCAAGGATGAGTTGGCCTTGCTGCGTAACCGCACCATCGGTTTCGTATTCCAGGGTTTCAATCTGCTGCCGCGCATGTCGCTGCTGGAAAACGTGGCCATGCCGCTGGTCTATTGCGGCGTAGAAAGCGAAGAGCGCCATCGCCGCGCCCGTGACCTGCTCGCCAAGGTCGGCCTGGGCGGCTACACGGCATCGATGCCCAACAAGATTTCCGGCGGCCAGCAGCAGCGCGTCGCGATCGCGCGCGCACTGGTCAACCGCCCGCGCCTGATTCTCGCCGACGAACCGACCGGCAATCTCGACAGCCACACCAGCGAGGAAATCATGGCGCTGTTCGACGAGCTCAACCGCGAAGGTATCACCATCGTGCTGGTCACCCACGAAGCGGACATTGCCCGGCACGCCAAACGCCAGGTGAAATTCCATGACGGGCACATCGTCAGCGACCAGCCCACGCCGCAGATGGAGGTGGCGGCATGAACACGGTGCGCGTAGCGGCGGTGCGGGTAATGCCGCCAGCCACCGAAACCACCACACGTGGCGTTCTATGCTTCCTCAATGAGGTGGCGGCATGATCTTCGCCATGCTCGGCGAGGCCTGGCGCGCGATGGGCGCAAACCGGCTGCGCACGCTGCTCGCCATGCTCGGCATGGTGATCGGCGTCGGCGCGGTGGTGCTGATGATGTCCATCGGGCAGGGCGCGCAATACGCCATCAAACAGACCATCAGCGCGATGGGCAGCAACCTGTTCATCCTGCTTTCCGGCAGCCGTTCGGTGGGCGGCGTGCGCTCCGGCAGCGGCGGCGGCAACACATTGAACGTCGGTGATGCGAACGCCATCGCCGAATTGCCCGGCGTGCAGGTTGCCGCGCCGATCCACACCGGCGGCGCACAGGTCGTTTATGGCCCGAACAACTGGAACACCTCCATCATCGGCACCACACCGGGCTATCTGGAGGCGCGCTCCTGGCCGGTGGTTTCGGGTGCGGTGTTCGACAGTTCGGATGTGCGTTCCGCCACGCGCGTCGCGCTGATCGGCAAAACTGCCGCACAAAACCTGTTCGGCGACGAAGATCCGGTCGGCAAGACCATCCGCATCCGGCAAAGCCCATTCATCATCCTCGGCACCCTGGCCGTCAAGGGGCAAGGTCTGGATGGACGCGATCAGGATGACACCATCATCATCCCGCTCACCACCGCGCAAAGGCAGGTGTTCGGCACCCAGTTTCCTGGGTCGGTGCGCATGATCATGGTGCAAACCACTACCCAGGAAGCCATGCCTGCCGTGGAAAAATCCATGAATGAGCTATTGCGTCAGCGGCATCGCATCCGCGAAGACATGGAGGACGACTTCTTCCTGCGCAACCTCACCGCCGCCGCCGATTCGGCCGAAGAAAGCGCGCGCGTGATGTCCATGCTGCTCGGCGCGATTGCCTCGGTGTCGTTGCTGGTGGGCGGCATCGGCATCATGAACATCATGCTCGTCTCCGTCACCGAGCGCACCCGCGAGATCGGCATCCGCATGGCTATCGGCGCACGCGAACGCGATATCCTGATGCAATTTTTGCTGGAAGCGATCATCATCTCGCTGGCCGGTTGCTTCATCGGCCTGCTGCTCGGCATCGGCGGCGCGCTGCTGGTCAACATCCTGACCGGCACGATGGTTATCGTCTCGGGCAGCTCTGCCATCGTCGCCTTCGGCGTGGCTGCTGCGGTGGGCATTTTCTTCGGTTTCTACCCGGCAAAGAAAGCCGCGCAACTCGATCCTATCGAGGCGCTGCGCTACCAGTAAGAAATAAATTCAAGCGAGGTTTTTAAATGGAAGTCATGCACCAAACAGGATCACCGGCACGCGGCAAGTCGATCGCGCTGGCAGCCATTCTGCTCGTCGCGCTGACCGCCGGCATCTGGATATGGCGCGCTCAGGACACTGCGCCGAGCAAGGGAACAGGCGAAGTCCGGATCGTGAGCGCTTTGGCCATGCAGGCCGATGTACCGGCAAGGCTCACCGCCAACGGCACGGTAACTGCCCTGCAAACTATCGAAGTGCGCCCGCAGATCAGCGCTACCGTCAAAGCCGTGCATATCAAGGAAGGGCAGTCCGTGCGCAAGGGCGACCGTTTGTTCACGCTCGACACGCGCACCGAGGATGCCAACCTGAGCAAGGCCGGGGCGCAGGTCGTCAAAAATAGCGCCGACCTGGCAAATGCCGAGCGCAACCTCGAACGCCAGCGCGAACTGTTCCGCCAGGAGTACATTTCGCGGGCCGAGCTGGAAACGGCGCAAAATCAGGTGGACATGCTGCGCGGCCAGATTGCGATCGACCATGCTTCCGTGGAGGCAAGCCGCGTTGCCAGGAGTTTCGGCGAGATCGCCGCGCCGATTGCGGGGCGCACCGGCGCCATTGCGGTCTACCCCGGAAGCCTGGTGCATCCGGACAGCACCGCGCTGGTGAGCATCACGCAGATTGACCCAGTCAACGTCAGCTTCACGCTGCCGGAACGCGAACTTGCGGATTTGCAGCAGGCCTTTGCACAAGGCGAAGTGCCGGTCGCCGCGAAGCTGGATTTGCCCGGCCAGCCCGACCTCGAAGGGCGCCTGGTGTTCATCGACAACGCGGTGGACACGGCAAGCGGCACCATTCGCGTCAAGGCGGAATTTCCCAATCCGGACAACCGCCTCTGGCCGGGCATGTTCGTCACGGTGACGCTCGCGCCGCGCACCTTGACCGGCGCGCTCACGGTTCCCGTGCAGGCGGTGCAGACCGGACCGGAGCATAAATTCGTTTACCTGATCGGCGCTGACCGCAAGGTAAGCTCGCTGCCGGTCACTGTGCGCCTGATCCAGGACGGCATTGCCGTGATCGATGGTATCGCACCGGGCGCGCATGTCGTCGTGGAAGGCGCGCAGAACCTCAGGCCGGGCGATACGGTGGCTGAATCGGAGGGCAAGGGCGGCACGAAATCAGGCGGCACAGGCAAACAATGAATCTGAAAACCACAATTCAAGCCACAGAGAACACAGAGCACACAGAGAGGACGGCGATTTTGCACACTCCCATGATTTACCCAACAAGTGCATCAATCTCTTGTTTCAACCGTTTGTTTTTGCGAGTTGGGCGACAAGTCGCCCATCCCTGCTTATCCCGCTTTCTCTGTGATCTCTGTGTTCTCTGATATGACTACTGGTGAAACTACTAGCCATCTGACTAGGCTGTCCAAAAACGACAGCCAAGTCATTGGTTATATCCATTCGACTAAGCTGCCAAAAAACGCCAGCCAAGCCGCTGGTTATGTGGCCAAATGTTTTTTTTAAAATGAACCTCTCCGAACTCTGTATCCGCCGCCCGGTCATGACGCTGCTGCTGTCTGCCTCCGCCGTGCTGGCCGGCGTGCTCGCCTACGGCAGCATACCGATCGCCGCATTGCCGAGCTACGACACCCCCACCATCTCGGTCACGGCGACGCTCCCCGGCGCCAGCCCGGAGACGATGGCGTCTTCGGTGGCCACGCCGCTCGAGCGCCAGTTCTCCACCATTTCCGGCCTGAATGTCATCAGTTCGACCAGCACGCTGGGCAATACTCAGATCACGCTGGAGTTCGACCAGGAGCGCAATATCGATAGCGCCGCGATCGACGTGCAGGCGGCATTGTTGCGCGCGCAGCGCGCGCTGCCCGCCGAGATGACCACGCCGCCGTCCTACCGCAAGATCAACCCTGCCGACTCGCCGGTCATTTTCCTGTCGCTGACCTCGCCCTCGATGCCGCTTTCGGAATTGAACAGCTTCGCCGACGATCTCATCGCGCCGACCCTCTCCACGCTCCCCGGCGTGGCACAGGTGAACATCAACGGGCAGAAGAAATATGCCGTAAGAGTGCATCTGAGAGCAGGCGAACTCGCGGCGCGCAACCTGACCGTCGACGACATCGCCAATGCGCTGCGCAGCGCAAACGCCAATTCGCCGGTCGGCACGCTCGAAGGGCCGCGCCAAACGCTGGTCATCCAGGCCAACCGCCAGCTCGACAACGCCGCCGCGTTTGCCGGCCTGATCGTGGCGACCGCCCCCGGCGGAAGCCCGGTGCGGCTCTCCGAGATCGCGCTGGTCGAAGACAGCGTGGAATCGGTGAAGACGGCGAGCTGGGCCAACGGCGAACGCGCCATCACGCTTTCGGTGCAGCGCCAGCCAGGCGCCAACACCGTCGCGACGGTGGATGCGATCAAAGCGGCCATGCCGGCGCTCGTCGCACAGATGCCGTCGTCGGTTCAGCTCAAGCTGCGCAACGACCGCTCGGTGTCGATCCGCAACGCGATCCACGATGTGCAGGTGACGCTGGCGATAACCGTCGCGCTCGTCGTGCTGGTGATCTTCCTGTTCCTGCGCAAGGCGACCGCCACCCTCATCCCGGCGCTGTCGCTGCCGATTTCGCTGCTGGCGACCGTGGCACTGATGGCGGCGTTCGGCTACAGCCTGGACAACATCTCGCTGCTCGCGATCACGCTCGCGGTCGGGCTGGTGGTGGACGACGCCATCGTGGTGCTGGAGAATATCGTGCGCCATATCGAGAAAGGCGAAGCGCCGCTGCGGGCCGCGCTGCAAGGTTCGAAAGAGGTGAGTTTTACCATCGTTTCGATTTCGGTTTCGCTGGTCGCGGTGTTCATCCCGATTTTTTTTATGCCCGGCGTAATCGGGCTGCTGTTCCACGAATTCGCCGCCGTGGTCGGAATCGCAGTGCTGGCATCGGCCGTGGTATCGCTCACGCTGGTGCCGATGCTGGCCAGCCGTTTCCTGGTTCAGCAACAAGCCGGAACGGCCCGGCATGAGCACGAAGGGCGCAGCCTGAAATTGACCGCATGGTTCGAGCGCGGTTTCACCCGGATACTGGCTGCCTACGAACGCGCGCTCGATCTGGCATTGCGCCACAACCGCGTGGTGCTCGGCATTGCGGCCGGCACCTTGCTGGCCACTGTCGCGCTGTTCATGGTTTTGCCCAAAGGGTTTTTCCCCAGCGAGGATATCGGCCTGGCACTGGTCACCGTAGAAGCCGTCGAGGATATTTCCTTTCCTGCCATGGCCGAACTATTGCAGAGGGCCGACAAGGTTATCCGCGCCAATCCCGCCGTCGATATGCTGATCGTCAACGCCAGCGAGAGCAACAGCGCGCGCTTGTTCATGACCCTCAAGCCGCACGGCGAGCGTCCGCCTATCGACAAGGTGGTCGAAGAATTGCGGCGCGAGGTGCGTGTCATCCCCGGTATCAGCGTATTCATCAACCCGATCCAAAACCTCAGGCTGGGCGGCCGTATCAGCAAGAGCCGCTATCAATATGTCTTGCGCAGCGTGCACGCCGAAGAGCTGCGCGCGGCATCCGACGGCCTGATGGCGCGCATGAAGGAAGATACCATTTTTCGCGATGTCACCAGCGACGCGCAGCTGAAAGGCCTGCAGGTGCGCCTCAACATCAACCGCGACAAGGCCAACCTGCTGGGCGTGCAGATCGCGGACATCCGTTCCGCGCTGTACAGCGCTTTCGGCGAGCGCCAGGTCTCGACGATCTACACTTCCAGCGACAGCTATCAGGTCATCATGCAGGCCGCCGCCGAAGATCGCGCCGACGAGAGCGCCTTCGGCAATATCCACGTGCGCGCCAAAAATGGCACGCTGGTTCCGTTATCCGGAGTTGCGACCGTCGAACGCGAAGTGGGGCCGATCGCGATCAACCACACCGGGCAGCTTGCGGCGGTGACCGTTTCCTTCAATCTCGCTCCCGGCGCGGCGCTGGGCTATGCATCCAAACGCATCGAGCAATACAAGCGTGAACTCGACATGCCGACCAGCATTCTCGCCGGCTACGGCGGCGACGCGGCGGCGTTTCAGGCTTCGCAGGCGAGCCAGATCATACTGATTGCCGCCGCGCTGCTGGCGATCTACGTGCTGCTCGGCGTGCTGTATGAAAGCTACATTCACCCAATCACGATTCTGGCCGGGTTGCCTTCGGCTGCGGCCGGCGCGCTGGCGATGCTATGGCTGTTCGACATGGATCTTTCGGTCATCGCGATGATCGGCATCCTGCTGCTGATCGGCATCGTCAAGAAGAACGCCATCATGATGATCGACTTCGCGCTCGATGCGCAGCGCAACGGCGGCATGGCTCCGGATGAAGCGATCCGCACCGCATGCCTGCTGCGCTTCCGCCCGATCATGATGACCACCTCGGCGGCGTTGATGGGCGCGCTGCCTATCGCTATAGGCCTCGGCGCCGGGGCCGAACTGCGCCAGCCGCTTGGCATTGCCGTGGTCGGTGGATTGCTGTTCTCGCAGGTGGTGACGCTCTTCATCACGCCGGTGATCTACCTGTATCTCGACCGGTTTTCCGGCAGCGGGCCGCTCCGGCTGGAAGGCGAAAATAAATTGGCATAACGGGCGCCCCGCCCATTTTGCCAAGCCTTGATTGGGCGATTACGGGGCGAGCAATTGAAAGTCTGGCTTAAACATTTTCCCGATCGAGGCCGAACGACTTGTGCAGCACGCGCACCGCCAATTCCAGATATTTTTCATCGATAACAACGGAAATCTTGATTTCTGAGGTGGAAATCATCTGGATGTTGATGCCCTCTTCCGCCAGCGCGCAGAACATCTTGCTGGCGATGCCGACATGCGAGCGCATCCCGACGCCGACCACCGAGACCTTGGCGGCCTTGTTGTCGCCGACCACGTCACGCGCGCCGATGTGCGGTTGCACATTGCTCTTCAGGATGTCCATCGCCTTGATGAATTCGTTGCGGTGCACGGTGAACGAAAAATCGGTCGTGCCATCCACGCCGACGTTCTGGATGATCATGTCCACGTCGATGTTGGCGTCGCTGATCTGCCCCAGGATCTGGTAGGCGATGCCGGGTTTGTCGGGCACGCCCAGCACGGTGATCTTGGCTTCATCGCGGTTGAACGCGATCCCGGAAATAATGGCTTGTTCCATTTTGTCGTCTTCCTCAAAAGTAATCAGCGTGCCTTCGCCCTCTTCCTCGAAGCTGGACAGCACGCGCAGCTTGACCTTGTATTTTCCGGCAAACTCCACCGAGCGGATTTGCAGCACCTTGGAGCCGAGGCTGGCCATCTCCAGCATCTCCTCGAAGGTGATGCTCTTCAGGCGGCGCGCCTCGGGCACCACGCGCGGGTCGGTGGTATAGACACCATCGACATCTGTGTATATCTGGCATTCGTCGGCGCACAACGCCGCCGCAATCGCCACGCCGGTGGTGTCTGATCCGCCGCGTCCCAGCGTGGTGATGTTGCCGTCTTTGTCCTCGCCCTGGAAACCGGCCACGATCACCACGCAATCGTCAGCCAGGTCGGCGCGGATATTCTGCTCGTCGATGCTGACGATGCGCGCCTTGGTGAAGGCGCTGTCGGTGAGTATCCTCACCTGCGCGCCGGTATAGCTCTTCGCCTTCAGGCCGATATCCTTGAGCGCCATCGCCAGCAGGCCGATGGTGACCTGCTCGCCGGTGGAGATAACCACGTCCAGCTCGCGCGGATCGGGGTGCTTCTGGATTTCATGCGCCAGCGCAACCAGCCGGTTGGTTTCGCCGCTCATCGCGGAAACCACCACCACAACCTGATGCCCCTGCGCCTTGAATTTCGCAACGCGCCGCGCCACGTTCTTGATGCGATCCGGACTGCCAACAGATGTGCCGCCGTACTTCTGAACTATCAATGCCACGATTTTTTATGCCCGACTTAAAAAGTGCGCAATTCTAGCGCACCTGCCCGAAAAAAACGAGACGGCGAAAAACATCGGAATTGACTCAAGATAAAAGTTACCGAGGGTAGTCGCAAGAAGGGATCGTTGCCTCAAGTTAAAGGTTACCGAAACAACGAGGATAATCTGCCATGGGGAAACAAGAGCGACGCGCCTATCTTGAGGCGATACGGGCTGCCAGCAAAGCGGGCAAAAGCGCGATCCTTAACGAGTTCTGCGAGGTATGCGGCTATCACCGCAAATACGCGTTACGCCCGCTGTGCACCCAACACAAGCGCGGCAAGCGGGCGGCAGGCAAACCCGGCCCGGCCTCGCGCTATGACACGCCCGAACTGGTCGAGGTATTGCGCGCCATCTGGATGGCATCCGACCAGTTGTGCGGCAAACGCCTCAAAGCGGCGCTGCCGTTGTGGTTGCCGCACTACGGGGCGAGTTTTCACCCGCTGTCGGCGGATACGCTCGCCATGCTGGGTGCCATCTCGGCGGCGACCATCGACCGCTTGCTCGAGCCCATCCGCGCCAAGGTCGGGCGCAAGGGCTTATCAGGCACCAAGCCGGGCACGCTGCTGAAGAAGCATATCCCCATTCAAGCAGGCGTATGGGATATGACCCAGCCCGGCTTCATCGAGGCAGACACGGTGGCGCATTGCGGTGACAGCCCGGCGGGAGATTTCGTGTGGAGCTTGACCTTGACCGATATCTGCACCGGTTGGACGGAGTGCCGGGCAACTTGGAACAAGGGCGCGGATGGCGTGATGACGCAAATCAAGGCCTTCCAGAATGCCTTGCCGTTTCCGGTCAAAGGGTTCGATTGCGATAACGGCTCCGAACAGCGACAAACACAGCATCTTCCGCATCAACGCCAAAGTTGCAGTGCGCTACCTCGTAGCGAAGGGAAAACAGGAAAAAGCGGACATTTCTATTTAGCGTTGACAATACAGCTGATTTAGGTTGCCCAACCTCCCGCTTTCTGGTATTAAAGCGAACTTTATTTTATCCCATTGGAGAAGTGTAATGCCGGTACAGCCACACAAACCCGTCGCTCCTTACAAGGCCAAGAAGGGCGAGGAGTACATGAATCCCAAGCAACTCGAGCATTTTCGCAAAATTTTGAATGATATCAAGGCCGGGCTGGGAGAAGATATCGACCGCACCGTACACGCCATGCAGGACGAGGCGACCGTATTTGCCGACCCGAATGATCGAGCTACGCAGGAATCCGACATGGGACTAGAACTGCGCAACCGTGACCGCGAGCGCAAACTTATCAAAAGAATCAACGAGATGATAGAAAAGATTGACGCTGGAGAGTATGGCTACTGCGATAATTGCGGCGTCGAAATCGGCCTGAACCGCCTTGAAGCAAGACCGACCGCCACCCTGTGCATCGACTGCAAGACCCTCGATGAAATCCGTGAAAAGCAGATTGCCAAGTAATGCTTGGCAATCTGCTTTCGGTGGAGACTCATATGCGCGTAGCGCATGTTAGTCGAAACCAAAAGCGCAACTTAACATTTCGCTATTTGCTTTCGGCGAAGGCTAACCTTCAGGTTATGTCGTAGCCAAAAGCAGCAGAAATAATGCTTGGCAATCTGCTTTCGGCGAAGGCTAATATGCGCGTAGCGCATGTTAGTCGAAACCAAAAGCGCAACTTAACATTTCGCAATTTGCTTTCGGCGAAGACTAACCTTCAGGTTATGTCGTAGCCAAAAACAAAAAGCCCCGCCGAATCTGGCGGGGCTTTCTTATTTCCGAAGGCTGAACGCTATTCGGTCACCTGCACATGCTTGGCTTCCGGCGCGGGCAGCAGCACCTTCATGCTCAGCTTCATGCGTCCCTTGTCGTCCACCTCCAGCACCTTCACACGCACGATCTGGCCCTCCTTGAGGTGATCAGACACGCTGTTGACGCGCTCGTGGGCGATCTGCGAGATGTGCAGCAGGCCGTCCTTGCCCGGCAGCACATTGATCAGGGCGCCGAAGTCAAGCAGCTTGACCACCGGGCCTTCGTATACCTTGCCGACTTCCACGTCCGCCACAATGTCCTCGATGCGCTTCCTGGCCAGTTCGCCCGCCTCGCCGCTCACGCAGGCGATGGTGATATTGCCTTCGTCGTCGATGTCGATGGTCGTGCCGGTTTCTTCGGTCAGGGCGCGGATCACCGCTCCGCCCTTGCCGATCACGTCGCGGATTTTCTCGGGGTTGATTTTCATCTTGATCATGCGCGGCGCATAGGTGGAAACCTCGCCGCGCGCCTCAGGCATGGCCTGTTTCATGATTCCCAGAATGTGCATACGCCCTTCGCGGGCCTGGGTCAACGCGGCCTGCATGATGTCGCGCGTGATGCCGTTGATCTTGATGTCCATTTGCAGCGCGGTCACACCGGTTTCGGTGCCGGCCACCTTGAAGTCCATGTCGCCCAGATGATCCTCATCGCCGAGAATGTCGGTCAGCACCGCGAAACGGTTGCCTTCCTTGATCAGTCCCATAGCGATGCCCGCGACATGCGCCTTGAGCGGCACGCCTGCATCCAGCAGCGACAGGCAGCCGCCGCATACCGAAGCCATCGAACTGGAGCCGTTCGATTCAGTGATTTCCGACACCACACGGATCGCGTAACCAAAATCTTCCTCGCTGGGCAATACCGCAACCAGCGCGCGTTTGGCCAGTCGGCCATGGCCGACTTCGCGGCGTTTTGGGGTGCCGACGCGACCGGTTTCGCCGGTGGAATACGGCGGGAAATTGTAGTGCAGCATGAAGCGGTCGTTATATTCGCCTTGCAACGCGTCGATTTTCTGCGCATCGCGCATACTGCCCAGGGTCGCCACGACGATGGCCTGGGTTTCGCCGCGGGTAAACAGCGTAGAACCGTGGGTACGCGGCAACACGCCATTGCGGATCGTGATCGGGCGCACGGTACGGGTATTGCGCCCATCGATGCGCGGTTCGCCGCTCAGGATTTGCCCGCGCACAATTTTGGCTTCCAGCGCGCTGAACAAGTCGTTGACGTGATTTTTCTGGCCGGGGGCGGATTCCGGCGTGATGACAGCGGCCATCACCTTGTCGCGAATTGCATTCACCGCATCGGTGCGCGCCTGCTTGGAACGGATCGCATAGGCCTGTTGCAACGGGGCATCGGCCAGCTCTGCGATCCTGGCAATCAACGCTTCGTCCTTGGCGGGCGCAACCCAGTCCCAGGCAGGCGAACCGACCGCATCGGCCATTTCATTGATCGCCTGAATCACAACTTGCATCTGTTCGTGGCCGAACATCACCGCGCCTAGCATCACGTCTTCGGACAATTGCTGCGCTTCGGATTCCACCATCTGCACGGCACGGTCAGTGCCGGCGACCACCAGATCCAGTTGCGAAGTTTCCAGTTCCGTCTTGGTCGGGTTGAGCAGGTATTGGCCGTCTGCATAACCGACGCGCGCTGCGGCGATCGGCCCGTCGAACGGAATGCCGGACAATGCCAGCGCGGCGGATGCGCCGATCATGGCCGGGATATCGGAATCTATCTCGGGATCGGACGACATCACCGTCGCGATGATTTGCACTTCGTTGTAGAAACTTTCCGGGAACAAGGGGCGCAACGGGCGATCAATCAAACGGCAAGTCAGAATTTCCTTTTCGCGCAACGGGCCTTCGCGTTTAAGAAAACCGCCAGGAATCTTGCCTGCAGCATAGGTTTTTTCCTGGTAATCCACCGTCAGCGGGAAAAAATCCTGATCGGGCTTGGCGTCTTTCCTGCCGACCACCGAAACCAATACCACGGTGTCGTCCAGGCTGACCATCACCGCGCCGCTGGCCTGGCGCGCAATTTCGCCGGTTTCCAGCGTAAGTTGATGGTTGCCGTAGGTTAATGTTTTTTTGTAGTGACTCAAGATAGGCCCCTCTTAAATGGATGGCATGGCGCGTAACTGCGCCATATAAAATTGACAAGACAAAATAACACGGGTCGCTTACGCGACCCGCTGAACGCAACCTGCTACTTGCGAATTTCCAGGCGCTGTATCAGCGCGCGATAGCCCGCATCGTCCTTGCTCTTGAGGTAATCGAGCAGCTTGCGGCGGCGGCTCACCAGGCGCAGCAGGCCGCGGCGGGAGTGGTGATCCTTGACGTTGTCTTTGAAATGTTCGGTCAGATAGGCGATACGTGCAGTAATCAAGGCCACCTGCACCTCGGGCGAACCCGTGTCGCTCTTGGCACGTTGAAAATCGGTAACTATTTGCGCTTTTTGCGCGGCGGTAATTGCCATCGGTTTTGCTCTCCTCAAAAAAGTGCCGCATTCTACCCCTGAATGCCCTTATTGCTCAACCCCAAAATTTTCCGTTCGACCGGCACTGGCGGCCTGTTTTGCCACCCCTGACAACAGCCGTTCCGGGGCGAGGCGGCGGCCTTGCAGCAGCCCGGTGCCGATGAACCCCAGCGGCCCATGCAGGCAAACCTTGCCATCCGGCAAACCGGTATCCAATCCCAATCGCTGCCCCTGGGCAAGGCGTTTGATCTGCACCGCATCCAGTTGCAGTTTGGGCATGCCCGGCATCAGCGCTTCCAGCGGCAGGATGCGGGCATCGCGCTCGGCCTCGGCCATCGCTTCCAGTTGCTGCAAGTTGCTGGCGTTATTCAAATCGAAATGGGCAACCGCAGTGCGGCGCAGGCCGATCAAATGCGCGCCGCAACCAAGCGTTGCGCCGATGTCTTCGGCGAGCGTGCGGATATAAGTCCCTTTGCTGCAACGCACGGTGATGTCCATCTCGTTACCGCTGAAAGAATTCAACACCAGCTCGCGGATCGTCACATTGCGCAGTTCGCGCGCTATGGTTTCGCCCTTGCGGATATATTCGTAGAGCGGCTTGCCCTGGTGCTTGAGGGCGCTGTGCATGGGGGGAAGCTGCCGGATCTCGCCGCGAAATTTTGCCAGTACAGCATCGACATCGGCCTGCCGAACATCGACCGGATGTTCCGCGACGATTTCGCCTTCCGCATCGCCGGTGCTGGTGGTTTGCCCGAGGCGCAGCAAGGCGCGATAGGTCTTGTCGGCGTCCAGCAAGGCAGTGGAAAACTTGGTCGCCTCGCCGAAACAGATCGGCAGCAAGCCGGTGGCGAGGGGGTCGAGGGTGCCAGTATGCCCGGCCTTTTCGGCCTGGAACAGGCGGCGGACTTTTTGCAGCGCGGTGTTGGAGCTTAATTCCAGCGGCTTATCGAACAACAGCACGCCGTCAAGCGGGCGAAAGATGCGTTTTGCCATTTATCCAGAAAAAATCAGTTAGCCACCGAGAGCACACAGAGACAAAGCTGGTGCCGCATATTTTTGCGAGCAGCCGCTATGCGGCTTGCCTGCAAGAAGCCTTAACAGATTACCCAATGGGTGTAAGCCAATCTTTACAGTAGCCTATTATTTTGGCTCTTCGCGTAATCGAGTGGGTAAATTTCATGGTTTTCAGAGCGCCGGGAGCGTTGACGTGAGTATTTTCAGCCGCAGGTATTCTTCA
>MGXA01000086.1:0-2350 GCA_001801215.1 Gallionellales bacterium RIFCSPLOWO2_02_FULL_59_110
CGGCACCTTTCAGCGAGAAGTTGCGAGCCTGTGCGATGCCGCCACAGGCTCATGCACATTACTGGGAAAACACATTGTAACCGGCTTTAGAGCGCATTTCAGGCGTACACCACCTCCACGTTTTCCGCTTGCAGCAGTTTGCGCAATTCGCGCAACAGGTCGTCGTGCAGCGTCACCTGCCAAGCCTCGCCGAGGCGCAGTTGGCAGCTTGCTTCGTCGTTGTGATAGTGGATAAGCACCGGACATTTGCCGTCGCGGTACGGCGCGAACAGTTTCTTGAGCTGCGCGACACTGGCCTCGCCGTTGCAGCGCAACTCCAGTTGCTGCGCAAAATGGGAGCGTGCCGAGGCGAAATCGAACAGCTCTTCGCCGCTCGCGCGCACGTTGCCGGAATACTCGTCCAGGCTGGCTTTGCCGCGCACCACCAGCAGTTCGTCCTCGCGGATCCACGGCTTGCTGCGCTCGTATTCCTCGTTGAACACGGTCATCTCGATCTGCGCGCTGCCGTCGTCCAGCGTCACCACCGCCATGCGCCCGCGTCGCGTCTGCTGGATGCGCAGCCCGGCGACGATGCCCGCCAGCACGACCGGCACGCCGCGCCGCGTGTTATGCGTGGAGCCGTTCGCCGCGCCGACGAATTGCGGCGTGAGGTCGCCCAGCCGCACCTTGATGAATTTCGCCAGCTCCGCCTCGTATTCCTGATAGGGGTGACCGCCGAGATAAAATCCCAGGCTGGTTTTCTCGTGCGCAAGCTGCTCGCGCAGCCGCCAGCGCGGCACATCGGCATACTTCACGGTCAGCGCGACATCCGCCTCCTCATCGCCGAACAAACTGTTCTGGTTTGCCGCGCGCGCCTGCTGGTCGGCGCTCGCCAGCGCGGCATCCAGCGTCGCCATCAGGCAGGCGCGGTGGTCGCTGATGGCGTCGAACGCGCCGGCGCGGATCAGCGCCTCGACGGTGCGGCGGTTGACCACGCGCTTGTCCACGCGACGGCAAAAATCGAACAAGTCCTTGAACGCGCCGCCTTCGCGCGCCGCGACGATGTTGCCGATGGCCGCTTCGCCGGTGCCCTTGACCGCACCCAGGCCGTAGGCGATGGTCTTGTCGTCCACCGGCAAGAATGCATAGCCGGAGCTGTTCACGTC
This sequence comes from Gallionellales bacterium RIFCSPLOWO2_02_FULL_59_110, assembly GCA_001801215.1. Taxonomy (GTDB): domain Bacteria; phylum Pseudomonadota; class Gammaproteobacteria; order Burkholderiales; family Gallionellaceae; genus Gallionella. Next base: position 1,146 of record MGXA01000086.1, read on the forward strand.
AGGCAGCAGCACTCGTAAATTCTGCTGCAACGCATCCTGGTAAAAAATGCGCACCTTCTCGGTGTTGTCCATGTCAGCCGAGAGCGTTGCCGCCATGAAGGCTGCCGGATGGTGCGCCTTGAGGTAGGCGGTCTGGTAGGCCACCAGCGCATAGGCGGCGGCATGCGACTTGTTGAAGCCGTAACCGGCGAACTTCTCCATCAGGTCGAACAGTTCGCCGGCATGTTCCTTCGAGGTGCCGCCCTTGAGTGCGCCAGCGACGAAAATCTCGCGCTGCTCGGCCATCTCCTCGGCCTTTTTCTTGCCCATCGCGCGGCGCAGCAGGTCGGCGCCGCCGAGGCTGTAGCCGCCGACGATCTGCGCCATCTGCATCACCTGCTCCTGGTAGACCATGATGCCGTAGGTCTCGCGCAGCACCGACTCGACGGCGGGATGCGGGTAATCGAATTTCTCGCCGTGCTTGCGCCGCACGAAATCCGGGATCAGATCCATCGGGCCGGGGCGGTACAGCGCCACCAGCGCGATAATATCCTCGAAGCAATCCGGCCTGGCCTGCTTCAGCATATCCTTCATGCCGCGCGATTCGAGCTGGAATATCGAGGTGGTGTTGGCTTTCGCGAGCAGTTCGTAGGTCGGCTGGTCGTCCAACGGCAGAGATTCTAAAGTGAAGGGTGAAGGGATCGCAGCTTCGGTGCTCAAGGGGGAAGGGGAAGAACCCTCCGCGTCGCCGTTACCCTTCTCCCTTCCCCCTTCTCCCTTCCCATTCTTTTCCAGCCTATTCACATGGCGCATCGCCCAATCCAGGATGGTCAGCGTGCGCAATCCGAGAAAGTCGAACTTCACCAGCCCGACCGCCTCGACGTCGTCCTTGTCGAACTGGCTCACCACGCTGGCTTCGGAATCGGCGCAATACAACGGACAGAAATCGGTGAGCTGGCCCGGCGCGATCAGCACGCCGCCGGCGTGCATGCCGACGTTGCGCGTCAGGTCTTCGAGGCGCTCGGCCAGCTCCAGCAGCTCCGGCACGCCCTCTTCGCGCTCGGCGATGGCGTTGATCTCCGGCTCCATCGCACGCGCCTTGGCGAGCGACACCGGTTTCACGCCCTCGAGCGGGATCGCCTTGGACAGGCTGTCGCACAGCCCGTAGGGGAAATCCATCACGCGCCCGACGTCGCGGATCACCGCCTTGGACGCCATGGTGCCGA
>MGXA01000086.1:2360-6487 GCA_001801215.1 Gallionellales bacterium RIFCSPLOWO2_02_FULL_59_110
ACGCCATGGTGCCGAAGGTAGCAATCTGCGACACGCACTGCGCGCCGTATTTCTTCTTCACGTAGTCGATGACGCGCTCGCGCCCGTCCTGGCAGAAGTCCACGTCGAAGTCGGGCATGGAGACGCGCTCGGGATTGAGGAAGCGCTCGAACAACAATCCATAGCGCAACGGGTCGAGGTCGGTAATGCCGAGGCTGTAGGCCACCAGCGAGCCTGCGCCGGAACCGCGCCCCGGACCGACCGGCACGCCATTCTCCTTCGCCCAGCGGATGAAGTCCGCCACGATGAGGAAGTAGCCGGGGAAACCCATCTTGATGATGGTCTCGGTCTCGAAGGCGAGCCGCCCCTGATACTCCGGCAGCTTTGCGGTGCGCTCCGCTTCATCGGGAAAGAGCGCGGCCATGCGCTGCATCAGGCCGTGTTCAGCCTCGCTGCGCAGGTATTCTTCCAGGCTTGCGCCATTGGGCGTGGGGAAATCCGGCAGGCACGGCTTGCCCAGCACGAGAGACAGGTTACAGCGGCGCGCGATTTCCACGCTGTTCTGCAACGCCTCCGGCAGGTCGGCGAACAACTCAACCATTTCGGCCTGCGTCTTGAAATATTGCTGCGCGGTAAATTTTTTGGCGCGGCGCTTGTCGTTCAGCACGTAGCCCTCGGAGATGCACACGCGCGCCTCGTGCGCCTTGAAATCGGTGGCGGCGAGGAACTGCACCGGATGCGTGGCGACCACCGGCAGGCCGAGTTTGGCGGCAAGTTGCGCTGCCGCGTGGATGTAGTGCTCCTCCTCGGCGTAGCCGGTACGCTGTACCTCGATGTAATAGCGGTTGGCGAACAGCCCCGCCCATTCCTGCGCAAACTGCTCGGCCTGTTTCGCGTTGCCGGACAACAGAGCGCAGCCGACGTCGCCGAGATGCGCGCCGGACAACGCGATCAGTCCGGCTGTGCCCTCGTGTAGCCATGCGCGGCGCAGTTCGGCGCGGCCGCGGTGCTGGTTCTCCAGGTAGGCGCGCGACAGCAGGCGGCACAGCAGCAGATAGCCCGCGCGCGACTGGCACAGCAGCAGCAGGCGATGCGGCCGGTCGCGGTCGGCCTCGTTGCTGATGAACACGTCGCAGCCGACGATGGGTTTGAGGCCTTTACCGCGCGCACCCTGGTAAAACTTCACCAGACCGAACACGTTGTTCAAATCGGTCAATGCCAACGCGGGCATACCAGCGCTCTGCGCTGCGGCGACCGCCTCGTCCACGCGCAGCATGCCATCCGAAATGGAATATTCGCTGTGCAGCCGGAGATGGATGAAGGATGGTTGCGGCATGATGTAGATAAAAACTTGAGAGGTAATTTTAGCACTGTCGGCGACACGATGAATTCTTATCGGCGATACAAAACATTAAAATTCAAACCGCGCCATGCGTTAATCAATGAGTGGATTGTAGAAATTCGTAAAGCGACTGAACTTGGCTGCTTCTCAAAAATATACTTAACTGAAATTGCCAGATATAAAATATTCAAGGTACCCTAACAACGATTTCCATATACCCCAAACACAACCTTGATTGCGCACAACACCAACGAGTTCAAGCGCGTGGCTGGGTTGCAATAGAAGATTGGGACTTGCCCTTTGCATGAAGTTGTATCGGCGGCTATTTGGCGTGTAAAGAATGCCAGCCTAGTTGCTGGTTATGCGCGGGAATGACGATTCTGTCAGTCTGCTAAAATCCAACCGATGCACCAACCACTCACCCCGCAACGCGAACGCTACCTGCTGCTGACCCTCGCGGGCATCCAGTTCAGCCATGTGCTGGATTTCATGATCATGATGCCGCTCGGCCCGATTCTGATCGCGGCGTTCGGCATCAGCACGCACGAATTCGGCCTGCTGGTCGCGTCCTACAGCTTCAGCGCCGCATTGTCCGGCCTGCTCGCCGCGACATTCGTGGACCGGTTCGAGCGCAAGCGCCTGCTGCTGGTCATGTTCGTGCTGTTTGGCCTGGCGACGCTGGCGTGCGGGCTGGCTCCCGGCTATGCCACATTGCTGGTCGCGCGCAGCCTGGCCGGCGCGTTCGGCGGCGTGCTGGGGGCGCTGGTGCAGACCATTGTCGGCGATGTGATTCCCTTCGCGCGGCGCGCTCGCGCCAGCGGGGTGGTGTCGGCGGCTTTTTCGCTATCCAGTGTGGCGGGCGTGCCGCTGTCGCTGTGGCTGGCCGAATATTTCCAGTGGCGCGCGCCGTTTGTCTTCATCGCCGTACTGGTCGCGCTGTTCATTCTGATAGGCGCGCGCACCCTGCCCGAGTTGCGCCGCCACATCAGCGCGGAAAAACACAAACACCCGTTCGCGGCGATGTTCGCCGTTCTGAGCGATCCCAACCATCTGCGCGCGCTGCTGTTCTCCGCCCTGCTGATTTTTTCCGGTTTCACGGTGATTCCCTATATCACTATCTACGCGGTAGGCAACGTCGGCATCGCGCAGCAGGACATTCCGTACATTTACCTGTTCGGCGGCGCGGCAACGCTGATTACCGCGCGGCGCATCGGTCGTTTGGCCGACCTGCGCGGCAAGGCCGGAATCTATCGCCTGGTCGCGACTGCCGCATTGTTGCCGCTGCTGGTGGTGACGCATATCGGCGCCGCGCCGTTGTGGCTGTGGCTGATCTGCACGACTGCATTCTTCGTTCTGGTGTCGGGGCGCATGGTTCCGGCAATGGCGATCATCGCCTCGGCGGCGCAACCCAAGCTACGCGGCACTTTCATGTCGCTCAACGCCACCACGCAATCACTCGCGATGGGGCTAGCCGCCACGCTGTCGGGTTTCATCATCACCCAGGATGCAAGCGGCGGAATCGCCGATTACGACATGGTGGGCTATGTGGCGATGGCGGCAAACGCGCTGGCGATCTGGTTCGTCGCGCGCATCAGGATGCACGGCCAGCAAAACGTCGTGCCCGATGTCGCGCTGAAGTGATCCAATACCGGACCGTGCATTCGCTGCACTGGACGGCTCATGCCCTGCAATAGAACCGGCGGGCTTTGTTACTTGGAAAGCGCGTTGGCGAGATCGCGCTTGTGTTCTTCTTCCTGGATCAGGATGTCTTCAAGCACGCGCCGCAAGCCGTATTCCTTGAGCGCCTCGGCCTGGCCGATACGTTCCTTGTAGCGCTTGATGGCGTTCTCTTCGCCCCGCAGATCCTGCCTGAGCATTTCCACGCTGTCCTTGGAAATTTCGCGTTTCTCCACGTCCACGGTGGGCACGCCGCCGAGAAAGTCGATTTGCTCGGACAGCATGACGGCATGCTGCATCTCCTCCGTGGCGTGGATCAGCAGCTCCTTCTGGATGGAATCGAATTCTGCGCCGTTGATCGTGGAGGCGTGCTGCACATACTGGATGGCCGCAGAGTATTCCCATTCCAGATCCTTGTTGAGTTCGGCCAGCAATTTCTTCATGGTGATCTTCATCGAGTGTCTCCTTTCATTTGTCCAAAATGGTGGCCCCATCTTATCAATTAGGTTGCCGATACGCCACCCGCAAGCCGCGCCGAATCCTGCGCCCTGCTAGAATGAGCGCCTGCCCGACATCCTGCAAGAACGCATCATGGCAATTAAAGCAACCGTCTTCAAAGCCGCTCTCCAGATCGCCGACATGGACCGGCACTATTATGCCGACCATGCGCTGACGCTGGCACGGCACCCGTCGGAAACCGACGAGCGCATGATGGTGCGGCTGCTCGCCTTCGGGCTGTATGCCGATGAATTGCTGGCCTTCGGCAAAGGCCTGAGCAGCGACGAGGAGCCCGACCTGTGGCAAAAAGACCTTACCGGCGCAATCCTGCGCTGGATAGAAGTCGGACTGCCCGACGAACGCGTTATACGCAAGGCCTGCGGGCGCGCCGGCCAAGTCGTGGTCATCAGCTATGGGCGTGCGGCGAATATCTGGTGGAATGAAAACCGCGACAAGCTGCAACGTCTGAACAACCTCACCGTGCTCAACCTGGCCTGCGAAACCACGCAGGCGCTCGCCGCGCTGGCCAGCCGCTCCATGCAGCTGCAATGCACCTTACAGGAAGAACACATCATGATGACCAGCGCTGCCGGCATGATCGAGGTCGAACCGAAACTGTGGCACGGCAACT
>MGXA01000087.1 GCA_001801215.1 Gallionellales bacterium RIFCSPLOWO2_02_FULL_59_110
CGAATCGCGGCCAGGCATGGGCCAAGGATGTCGGCTGGCGCCTCGATTACCAGATCGCCACGCCCGGCATCGCCGCGCGGGCGCAGGCGGCGGCTATCTACAAGGCGCAACGCTTTTCAGATCACGCGCCGCTGATTATCGATTACGCCGGCTGATCGTGAATCAACAGCCTCCGGATCAGCTTTGCTCCCAAGGTAATCCGGTCACACGCCGACCGCCGGTATCAAGATCAATAGGGTATGACTACAGCGATTTTGTGTTTTGAACATCGGCTTTCAGACGATATCGGGCGAGGCGTGAAGTTACGCTGTGTGCCAATTGCAGAAGTTGGTGCTTGGCAGTCATGTTGAAGTGGGCGTGCGCCACTCCAGAACCCTTGGCGCACGAAACTGGCTGATTGCTCTGCTCAGGCATCTACCCTGAGCCTTGTCATATTGCGATTGTCTGTTATTACCCCCAGAATACGATGCTTGCGGATACTCAAGAATTGAGAATAGACTTGCCCCTCTACAACGCTGAAATCTCTGCCGGTTCACTCATGCTTACTGAGAGCAGGCGAATTGCGTTATTGCTTCTTACGCATCCCTCCGATCAGGAATGGGATCATGCTTTGAAGATTGAGAATATCTTGCAGAAAAAAACTCCCGCCACGGCTTACCGGCAGGCTAATTTGATTCGAAAGCGCCTGATGATGTTGAACGAGGAGGGATGGAAGCTGATTAGCCAAGGAGACCTTGAAATTGCTACGCAGTTGCTGTTGGCTGCCGCAATTAAGCATAGTTGTTTGCTTGGCGATTTCCTCAGAGATGTTTACGCCAGGCAGCTACGTCGTATGGAAACAACTTTGAACAGCAATTTGTGGGATGCATTCTGGGTGGAGTGTGCGCATCGGGATGGTGAAATTGAACACTGGTCAGCATCCACCAAAGAAAAACTTTACCAGGTCATTATTCGAATACTGGTCGAGGCAAAGTACCTTGATTCCAGCAGGAAGCTTAATATGACCCCACCCAGCCTGCATCCGACCGTCACTTCTTTTCTAAAACGGCATGGTGAACTTGATGTTCTCGCGACCATGAAGGTGTCACGATGAGCCTATTTGAAGAACGTCTGAATCAGATTCTTCCTCGGCTTACCTCGAAAGAGCTATTGAATAACCATGGGCTGGGAAACGAGATCGGCTTTTGGGTGTTCGATTACCCGCCTGAATCCGAGTTGGAAATGCGCGCATTCCTGAAGGAGGTTATTGAACCAGCTCTTGCCAAGCATCACCCGCCGATTCGATTTGCCACGGTGAATCTTTTTGACTTGGCGATTGGCCTTTTGGAAGAACGCAATCTGCTCGATAAAGCACTCGATATGCAGCAAGCACAAGGTGATACCAAAGCACTTGAATCCATGCGGCGTGTTCTGAAAGAGGACAAATTAGCAGAACACCTTGTTTCTAAGATTGATGTCGATAATCAAGACTTGGTCATTCTGACGGGTGTCGGGTCAGTCTTCCCTATTCTGCGCACACATACCTTGCTTTCGGCGCTTCACCCGTTGATGAAAGATACGCCCTTGCTCATGCTGTATCCCGGCAAATATGACGGCCACTCTTTCCGCCTGTTTAATAAACTTACCGAAGACCACTATTACCGCGCTTTCCGGCTGGTATCCTGACGCGCATTCAACAGAGGGCAAAATAAAATGAAAATCAGGGAGCTCTTTACCAAACCAATCGACCGGCCAATCAACGGCGTGATCAAGGCCGATCAGCGTGATGCCGAAAGCATTTGGCAAGAACTGGATGAATACGTCGTCACCAAGCAACTGACCGAGTATTTCCGCCGATTTTTCGATGCTTTTCTGGCTGCGGCGGACAATCCCAAAGACCCGGTCGTTTCGTCGCGCATGGGAGTATGGGTTTCAGGCTTCTTCGGCTCGGGTAAATCTCACTTCATCAAAATCCTGTCCTACCTGCTGGAAAATATCGAAGCGGTTGATCCAAAAACCGGCAGCCCTAAAAGAGCGGCAGCCTTCTTTGATGAGCACAAAATCAAAGATGCCTTGCTGTTGGCCGACATTCAGCGTGCGGCAAAGGGGTGCTCCGATGTCATCCTGTTCAACATCGATGCCAAGGCCGACAGCAAATCTGATCGGGACGTAATTCTTCAGGTATTCATGCGAGTTTTTAATGAAAAGCTCGGCTACTCCGGGGATGCGCCACATGTTGCGGAAATGGAACGCTATCTGGTTGGTGAGGGGGCTTATGAAGCGTTCAAGGCGGCCTTCCAGGAAAAGAACGGCTCGACTTGGAGCAAGCAGCGTGATGCCGTCGATTTTCTGCGCGATGACGTGGTTACTGCCTTGGCCAAAGCGCTCAACATGACAGAAGAGTCTGCCGGGCGCTGGTTCGACAAGTCTCGTGATGACTACAAAATCAATATTGAGGGCTTTGCCAAGCTCATCCGTGATTATCTCGACACCAAACCCGCCGGGCACCGTGTCATCTTTCTGGCGGATGAGGTCGGGCAGTTTATTGGAGACAACACCCAGCTCATGCTGACCCTGCAAACCATCACGGAGCAACTGGGCACGTTATGCCAGGGACGTGCCTGGGTGATCGTCACCAGCCAGGAAGACATCGATGCCGCCATTGGTGATACGAGCAAGGCCAGGTCACAAGACTTTTCCAAGATTCAGGGACGTTTCCACACGCGGTTATCCTTGGCCAGCTCCAATACCGACGAAGTAATTGGCGAACGGCTGTTGGCCAAGACCAAAGTGGCTCACGACGCGTTGCGCGATTGCTTTGAGAAACAAGGCGACATCATCAACAACCAATTGGCTTTTGTTGGTAACTCGGTCTCGATGCGCAGCTACAAGGATACCGCAGAATTTGTGACCTGCTACCCGTTTGCCCCCTACCAATTCACCTTGCTGCAAAATGTCTTCGAATCCATCCGCAAGGTCGGCGCAACCGGTCAGCATCTCTCCAGAGGCGAGCGCTCATTGCTGGATGCTTTCCAGTCGGCAGCCAAGTTGAATGCTGAACGGAGTATTGATGCGCTCGTACCGATTTACGACTTTTATCCATCCATCGAGAGCTTCATCGATACCCTTGCAAAAAAGTCGATTGAGGAAGCGCCAGACAATCCGCTGCTGGAACTTTACGATGTTCATCTGCTCAAGGCTTTGTTCCTGATTCGCCGTATCCCGGACATCATCAAACCCAACGTCGATAACCTGGCTACCCTCTGCGTGGATCAAATTGATGCCGACAAGCTGGCACTCAAGCGCAAGATTCAGGAAAGCCTGACCCGTTTGGAGCATCAGCGTCTGGTCAGTCGCAATGGCGACCTCTGGTATTTCCTGACCAACGAAGAACGCGATGTCGCCCGCGAAGTCGGGCATGTTGAAGTTTCTTCCGTTGAGAAATCCCGTTTGCTGTGCGAGTTGATATACGGCGAAATTCTGGGCGATACACCCAAAATTCGCCATCGCGAAACCAAGGGCGATTATGAAATCAACCGCCTGCTGGATGGAGCGCCGTGGAAGAATGCCAATCATGAATTGTCGCTGGAAATTGTAACCCCGCTAGGCGACGACTACGAATCCCTGAATGATGCCAAAGCAATTTTGCGCAGCGCTGATCGTTCCTTGATATGCATGGCCGAAAGCAATCGGCTCGATATTGAGCTTGCGCTATACCTGCAAATCGAAAAATATATCGATAGCCCCAAGGCCAGTTCGGCGGCGGCCTCACTCAAACGCATTCTTGCAGACCGCAAAGATGAAAACCGTGAACGTCGAACGCGCTTGGTCGAGCAACTCAGTACCGCGCTGGTCAATGGCGATTGTTATGCGCTAGGGCAAAAGATACCGACCAAAGCAGCGAGTCCTTCTACGCAAGTGGATGAACTGGTTAATTACCTCATCTCCAATACCTACACAAAACTGTCCTACCTGAAGGTGCGTCAAGCTGATCCAATTGCAGAGATCAAGGCGGTGCTGGCATCCGATAGCATCGGCCAACACGCCCTTGCGCTGGGTGGCGAGGAAGGCAACCCGCTGGCGCTTAATGAAATGCGCGAATACCTCCAACTCAAAGCCAGCCAGAGTCGTGTACTGCTCTCTGAAGTGGTTGAACGATTCAGCGGCGCCCCCTGGGGTTGGAAGCCGGAATGGGAAGTGGTGTTGCTCCTCGCGCGGCTGTTTATGGCAGGCGAAATCAAACTCATGCTCGAAGGCTCCGACCTCGAACCCAAGAGCGCGATTGATCCGCTCACCAAATCCGTCCGCTTCAAACAGGTTTCCATCCTCAAGCGCAAGTCTGCCGATGCTGTTCAGCTAAAACGCGCGCGTGATCTTCATAAAGAACTCTTCTCCAAGTTGGGCCGGGAAGAAGAGGATGGACTGGTTGCGGATTTCCGGGACAACCTTGTTCAATGGCAAGCCGAGCTGAAGGAGTTCTCTCATACGGCGACTGCCAAACACCATCCCGGCAAGCCAACCATAGATCAAGCCCTGTTGCGGATTGCAAAACAATTGGCGGTTCGCGATCCCTTTGAATTTGTTGAAACGCTCCTGGCGGATAAAGAGGCGTGGCAGGATGCGTCGGAAGACATTCACGATCTCTCCAGCTTTTACAAAAATCAAATCGCCACCTGGCGGCGGATGCTGGAAGCGCTGCAACGCTTTGAGCCGAATCGCCCCGCGCTGATAAAAGAGCCTGTAGCCGCAAACGCATTGCAGCAACTGGCTGCAATACAGGACAATCCAACGCCTTATCAGCAAGTCAATCAGATCGAACCATTGATTCAGTCGGTGGAAGCGGTGAACGCCAAGCTGGTCGATGCCAAGCGCGAACATGCCTTGCTCCTGCTGGAAAAGAAAATTGCCGAGGTCAGCCAGGCACTGGATCAAGCCCACGCCCAGGCTGATTTGCGTAATCGTGCTTTGCATTCATTGCAGCAAATCAAGATCGACATTTCAGCGCAGACCAGCATCCCGCAAATCAATTATTTGCAGGAGCAGTCTGGCAATGCACTGGATAGTGCAATGGACATGATCGCCGATGCGTTGAGCAAAGCTGTAATCCAGCCACCACCAGCCGTAAAAGCACCGGGCGACAGTGCCACAGTCATTCATGTTGACCACACGCAGGCTACGCAAACGGTTGCGCCCAAACCCGCCAGGGTGATTCGTGCCGCCGACCTGTCCAGCAAGTCCTATCTGGAAACCGAGGCCGAAGTAGATGAATACCTGGCGAAGCTCAGGGCTGAGTTGCTTGCCGCAATCAAGGCCGGGCAGCGTGCGCGGATACAGTAGCGGTGTGGCTTTAATCCCATTGTCAGGACAGCGGCGGATACACCGGTCGTTCTGTTGGCATAAAACAATGCTGGTGGGAAATAATGGCTAAATAACACTATGAATGTAGACATATAATAGTTATCATTCTGCATGAAACGTTAATGAGGAAGCATTCATGAGAACGCAGCAGTCATCTTCAAATAAAGTGTCGCCCCTTTCCAGGCATGTTCGTGCCGGCAAGGTGTATCGGCGTGAAGACTTGATAACCTATTCGACCAGTGTTGATCGCGAGCTTCAGCAACTGGTTTCCCAAGGGGTATTGCAGAAGCTGGCCCAAGGTTTGTATTACAAGCCCAAGAAGAATTCGTTTGGTGCAGTGCCCCCCAGCGAAAGCGAGCTGCTATCGGTATTTTTGAAGGACAAAAACTTTCTGTGCTTTAACCCCAGCGTATATAACTCGCTGCGCTTGGGTACAACCCAGCTCTATAACAAGACCGTGGTGTACAACCACAAGCGCCACGGCGAATTCGAACTGGACCAACGGCGATACGAGTTCCGCATGAAGCCGCGCTTCCCCAAGCCGACACAGGTGACAACCGAATATCTCCTGGTGGACATGCTCAATAATTTGGATGATCTCGCGGAAGATCAGGAATCCGTTCTGGCGGCGGCTCAACGTAAATTGGCAGACTTTGATCAGCCCAGGTTGCAGCGGGCGCTGGAGCAATACGGCGCCGCTGCCACCAAGCGCCTGATGAAGCGCTGGCTTGCCGATATGCGCGCAAGGGAACAAGTTGCATGAGCAGTCGCACACCAGCCTTTTTGCATGAGCATCGGGATTTTCCTGATCTGCTGCGTATCCTCGCGGAAAGCCAACGCATCGATCCTTCGCTGATTGAGAAAGATTACTGGATCATGCATTGCCTGTGGGGCTTGCAGCAACAGGGCTGGCAGTTCGAACTCAAGGGTGGCACCTCGCTTTCCAAAGGCTTCCTCCTGATAGACCGTTTTTCTGAAGACATCGACATCCACATCGCGCCACCCGCAGACCAGAAGGTGATGGCCGGAAAGCATCACGACAAACCGGCGCATGTCGAATCGCGCAAGGATTTCTTCGACTGGCTTGCAAGCGAAATCAAAATTTCCGGACTGGAATCCGTCGAGCGCGATCACGAGTTTGACGACGAAAAATTTAGGAGCGCTGGCATCCGCCTGAACTATCCATCGCGCACCGAGCAGATTCCCGGCCTGAAGAACGGCGTCTTGCTGGAAGTGGGCTTCGACGACACCGCCCCCAACCTGCCATGCACCATTTCTTCATGGGCGCTGGATGCGGCGAGAGCCAGAAATGTCGAAGTAATCGACAATCGCGCCATCAACGTGGCCTGTTACAGCCCTGCCTACACCTTTGTCGAAAAGCTGCAAACCGTTTCCACCAAATTCAGGCAGCAGCAGGAAGCAACTCGTTTCCCGAAGAACTTTCTGCGCCACTACTACGATCTGTATTGCCTGCTCAGCAGTCCTGAAGTGCTCAAATTCATCGGCACCCCGGAGTATCACGCGCGCAAAGTAGTTCGCTTCCGTGCGGGTGACAATCTGGACATCGCCAGCAACGCAGCCTTCCTGCTATCCGATCCCAAGGTGCGTAACTTATACGAAACCAAATATCGCGAAACTGCCGCGCTGTATTACACCGGTCAAGTTCCCTTCGGCGACATTATCAATCGCATTCACCAGCATATCGGGCGGCTATGACCATGAACCCAGATAGTTCATTAGAGCCGATCAGTCCCTTTCCCCTCCCAGGGGGAAGGTTAGGATGGGGGTGCGTTCGTTGGAGTAGCCACGTTTCTACCCCCACCCTAGCCCTCCCCCTGCATGGGGGAGGGGATATTCCGTCAAATAAATTATCTGGGATGAACCCACCTTCTACTGCGTCATTTAACGTGAAACTCGCGCAGCGATACGTTTGCCCCTTCCCCCGCTTGCGGGGGAAGGTTGGGATGGGGGAAACGGGCATGGCGAGTTTCATTATCAGGGGTGGCTGCTCGCCATGCCCGTTAGCTTGACCCCACGATGAACAAATCCAAACTCAAATCCTACGCCCCGCAAGCCCGCAAGGACTTCATCGCCGCCGTCACGGCCCGCGCCAATCTGCTCGGCTTGTCTGAAACGGGCGGCACGCTTGAAGTCGCGCCCGGTGAAAGAAAAGGCGACCTCGCCATCATCGCCGGACGTGAGTGGCCGGTCAAGGTGTATGAGCAGCGCGAGCGCCTGATCAAGCACATGCAGACGGCAGGCTTCGGCCAGACGATGGAAGCCGTCGCCTACACCTGGTTCAACCGCTTTGCCGCGTTGCGCTACATGGAAATCCACGACTATCTGGATCACGGCCATCGCGTGTTATCCAATCGCGCAGGCGGTATGCCGGAAATCCTCAACCATGCCACCGAGCTGGAACTGCCGGGCTTCAACAAAGCCAAGGCGATTGAACTCAAACTGGCCGGCAACAAGGACGGCGAGCTCTACAAAATGCTGCTGGTCGCCCAGTGCAACGCGTTGTCCAAATCCATGCCCTTCCTGTTCGAGCGCATCGACGACGAAACCGAACTGCTGCTGCCGGACAACCTGTTACGCACCGATTCCATCATTGCCAAGCTAGTGGAAGCAATCCCGGAAGAAGACTGGCAAGAAGTCGAAATCATCGGCTGGCTCTACCAGTTCTACATCAGCGAGAAAAAGGACGAAGTGATCGGCAAGGTGGTCAAGAGCGAGGACATCCCCGCCGCCACCCAGCTCTTCACCCCCAACTGGATCGTGCAATACCTGGTGCAGAACAGCGTCGGCCGCCTGTGGCTGATGGCCAACCCGGCCTCGACGCTGGCAAGCCAGTGGCCGTATTACATCGAACCTGCCGAGCAGACGCCGGATGTAGGAGCGGCTTTAGCCGCGATCACCCAAGCCAGAATGGATGAAGACGGCGGCAGCCTCAACCCCGAAACCATCACCGTGCTCGACCCCGCCTGCGGCAGCGGCCACATCCTGGTGGTGGCCTACGACGTACTCAAAGCCATCTATCTGGAGCGCGGCTACCAGCTCCGCGCCATACCGCGCCTGATTCTGGAAAAGAACCTCTACGGCCTCGACATCGACGACCGCGCCGCACAACTGGCTGGCTTTGCACTGCTGATGAAAGCCCGCGCCGACGACCGCCGCCTGTTCGACAACCCGCCCAAGCTCAACGTGCTGGCCTTGCAGGAGAGTAAAGAGCTGAACGCCAATGAAATCGTTCAGGCACTCAATACCGTTCGTGCTGAGCTTGTCGAAGCGCAATCCGTCTGCCAACTGATCGACACCTTCGCCCATGCTAAGACCTTTGGCTCGCTGATCCAGATTCCGCCGGAACTGAATGCGCAACTGGTGACGCTGGCGGAAGGTTTGCAGCAGGCCATCCAGAACGGCGATCTTTACGCCAAAGCGGCGGCTCAGGATTTGTTGCCGCTGGTGGCACAGGCGCAGGTGCTGGGGATGCAGTTCGATGCGGTGGTGGCAAATCCGCCGTATATGGGTGGCAAGGGGATGAACGGTAGTTTGAAGGAATATGCTACTTCACACTATCGCAATGAAAAGGCTGACTTGTTTTCAATGTTTGTCAGTCGCGGATTCGGACTGTGTAAAGAAAGCGGTTTGCTCAGCATGCTGACGATGCAAGGATGGATGTTCTTATCTTCCTTTGAAGACTTTCGCTACAACCTGCTATCGCTTAGGTCTTTGGCTAACCTCACTCAAATTGGGTACAACAGCTTTCCTGAATTGAACTCAAAAGTAGCACAAGCGTGCATGTTTGTTTTTCTTAAGGTAAGGATAAAAGATGCTCTAGCAAAATTTATTGATCTAAATAAAGCCGAGCAATCTGCTGATAAAAGTGAAATTTTTAGAAGGAGAGATGAATCCAATATTTATCTTGTGGAACAAGAGAGATGCTTGACCTTGCCTGGTTATGTGTTCGCTTATTGGATAACTGAAAACGATCGTCAAAATTTTGCTAATGGAGTGCCTCTTGGCAGAACTTGCAAACCTCGAACTGGTTTAAATACAGGTGACAATGAACTGTATCTCCGCCGTTGGTATGAAGTCGATATTTCTTCTATTAAGTTTGATGCCCGTAACGTTGTTGAGGCTGTTGAATCTAAAAAGTCTTGGTTCCCGTACAACAAAGGTGGATCCTTTAGACCTTGGTATGGCAACAATGAATTAATTGTTAATTGGCTGAATGACGGGGAAGAAATTAAAATTCGAGCAGTTGAAAGAAATAACGGAAAACACTGGTCACGCTTCATCCAAAATACGAATTATTTCTATCGTGCTGGCATTACTTGGTCTTTTACTAGTTCGACAGGTTTTGCCGTTAGGGTTAAACCATCCGGATTTATATTTGATGTAGCTGGAACCTCAGCTTTTCCAGATGATCAAGATATTTTCTTTTATGCTGGCCTGTTGTGTTCTAGTGTGGCTGGTCATTATCTAAAGTGCCTCAACCAAACATTGAGCTTTCAAGCAGGAGATGTCGCTTCTTTACCAGTGCTCAATGTCGGTGCTGACCGCCAAGTCATTGAGAAAAATTCAAAACGGGCGGTGGAACTAAGTAAGGTTGATTGGGATTCGTCTGAGATGTCGTGGGGGTTTGGTCTGTCCCCACTGGTTGGGGGGGGGGGAGAAAAGACACTGGATTTGGCTTTTTCCGAATGGAAAATCTGCACCTCAAAACGAATTTCAAGCCTAATTGATCTTGAAGTAGAAAACAATCGACTATTTATTCAAGCGTATAACCTGCAAGACGAACTCTCCCCCGAAGTCCCCGAAGACCAGATCACTCTTGTCCGCGCCGACCGCGAAAAGGACTGCCAACGCCTGATCTCCTATTCCCTTGGCTGCATGATGGGTCGCTACAGCCTGGACGAACCCGGCCTGATCTACGCCCATGCCGGTAATGTCGGCTTCGATGCAACCCGCTACCAGACTTACCCTGCCGATGCCGATGGCATCGTGCCGCTCACCGACGGACTCTGGTTCGAGGACGATGCCGCCAACCGCATCCGCGAATTCCTGCTGGCCGTGTGGGGAGCCGAGACACTGGAAGAGAACATGGCCTGGCTGGCGGAAAGCCTGGGCAAAAAGGGCAACGAAACCCCGGAAGAATCCATCCGCCGTTATCTCTCCGGCAGCTTTTTCAAAGACCACCTGCAAACCTACAAGAAGCGCCCGATCTACTGGCTGTTCTCCAGCGGCAAACAAGGCGCGTTCCAGGCGCTGGTCTATCTGCACCGCTACCACGAAGGCACACTGGCGCGGATGCGCAGCGAATACGTCGTGCCGCTGACCGGCAAAATCCAGTCGCGCATCGAGATGTTGACCAAGGATGCCGAAGCCGCCACCTCCACCGCCGCCCGCAACAAGCTCAACAAAGAAATCGAAGCGCTGCGCAAAAAACACGTTGAGCTGTTGTCCTACGACGAAAAACTCCGCCACTACGCCGACATGCGCATCAAGCTCGATCTGGATGATGGGGTGAAGGTGAACTACGGCAAGTTTGGTGATTTGTTGGCAGAGGTTAAAGCAGTGACGGGCGGGAGTGGTGATGACTAAAAAGTTTCACAAAATCAAAACTGGTATTGTTTGTCTTTGAATCGAGGATAGCTATGAAAAAAATCAGTAAACAAGCTGTACGCGGCAAGTCGGTAGAAAACGTATTGGCCTCATTGCGCATCGAGCAGTTGACACCCGGTGACTATGTGGTCAAGGGCATGAATGCCTGCGTGAGCGGGAAGAATACGACAGCTAATGTGCTTCAAGAGGTCATGCGTCATCATGTCGCGCTACGACGGGTCTGATTCCTACGTCTATCCCGACACGGGAGTTCTGCGTAACAAGGCAGATATTCGTGATCAGGCTGCTTTGGACGCGTTCGAGGCAGATGCAACGGCTGTGCGAATGCTGGAGCTGCTTGATAATCCGATACAGGGTGTGTTCGATCTCAAGCATCTGTGCGCCATTCATCGTTATCTGTTTCAGGATGTTTATGACTGGGCAGGCGAAATTCGCACCGTTGACATCAGCCGGGGAGATAGTCGCTTCGCCAATTTTGGCTTGATAGAGGGCTATCTTGACCAGCAGTTGCGTGGACTTGCAGCAGAGAATTTTCTTCGAGGCACAGAACCAGATCGCTTTGTCGCTCAACTGGCGCATTACATGGGTGAAATAAATGCTGCCCATCCGTTCCGGGAGGGCAATGGCCGTGTGCAGCGATTGTTTTGCGCCCAATTGGCCGACCAGGCAGGTTATTTCATCGACTTCGGGACGGTTGATCAAACCAGAATGTATGAGGCGATGATTGCCAGTTTTAGCGGTAACGAGAAACCTTTGGTAGATTTGTTGGCCGAAATTACGGCCATCGTTGAGTAATCCATGGTGAAAATTTCTGAAATCAAACTGTTGGGCAATTTTCACGCTAAGAATATGAGGTTATCCGGTTGAGCACACAACGCATCGTTGATTCTCTATCTGCTCTTTATGCCAGTCATGCCATCGTGTTCTGGCATGACGCCGATAACGAGTTTTCCACTGCCGTCGAAGGGCTTACATTGCCCGGCGTTCAACTGGTGCGCATTGATTCTGTGCCTGCACTTCAGGCGAAATTGAACATTGAGCGTGCGCCACGGCAAAAGTGGCTGCTCTACAGCAACAAGCCGGAGCCGGAACTGGCAAAGGACTGGCTGCTGGATATACGCCTCCGCAGCAAATCGTTCCGCGCCGATGCGGCCTCCATTCTGCTGGAGGATTTGGGGCTGGCCTCGCAAACACTGCGCCCACATCTCAAGCAGCGCGCAAAATTCCTGCGCGCCAAGGATCGGCAGGAGCGGCTGAAGCGTTGGGTGTTGCCAACGGATGACGCGGAAGCGCTGGATCGCAAGATGCTGGGCGTGCTGGCGCGGGCGGATCAGCCGGATCTGTTCTCCATCCTGTTGCGCTTGTTCGGCAGTCTAGTGGTGGATGACGAGGCCAATCTGAATGCCGATGCCAAGGTGTGGCAGGAAATTGTATCCAACGAGCTGGATCAGGCATTCTGGGCATTGGCGAAAAATGAGTTGGGCTATGACGAGGCAAAGCCCGCTGTGCGCGATTTGATGTTGCGTATTTTCGTGACCGATTTCGCGCGTTCCTGTTCGGGCAAGCTGCCGGAAGCCCTGAGCCACTTTGTCCTTGCCGACAAGGCCAGGGCGGCGAATGCTTCGGTTTTTGCCGCACGCTGGCGTTCGGACATGGCGCACTTTGCCAATTACAACGTGCTTTCCAAGGCTGTTGCCAATGAACTCAATTTATTGGGGTTGTTGTCGGGCATGACGGCGGAGAGCCTGGCGGATTCGATGACCTTCGAGGTGGCCGAGCGGCGCATCATTCATGATTTGAAGGATCGTATCATTGCCGGGGCCGGAGCCAACATGGAAACGGTGCGTGCCCTGATCGCACGCCGTCGCGATGGGCATTGGGCGAACCGTTTGATGGCACAAGCCAGCGAAACAACCCATGCGCTGGTGGCTTGCTACGATGCTCTGGAAGCGGCTGCCGATTTCTTTGAGTTGAAAGCACGGCACGCCAGCGGTTTCAGTTTTGCCGATGCGGTGGTTGCGCTGGCTATCTATCAGTCCGATCTGTTCCGCTTCGATCAATTTTACCGGCGCTTTCATCATGCTGCCGATGCGGTGGAGCCGACCGGCTGGGCGTTGCTGCATGAGCTGCGCGAACGTATTGAGGATGCTTATTCGGGTTGGTTTATTCCGCAACTGTCATCTGCCTGGAGCAAGGTGCTGGAGGGTGAGCAAGGCTTGTTGGCAAGCTGGAAGCTGTCTGGGCTACCCAATCAGCAGGACTTCTACGCCCAGCAGGTCAAGCCGCTGTTTCAGGGCGGGATTACCAAGCGGGTGTTTGTGGTGATTTCCGATGCCTTCCGTTTCGAGGCTGCCGAGGAATTGGTGCGCGAGATGAACAGCCGCAATCGCCTCAAAGCATCGCTGGGCTCGATGCTTGGCGTATTGCCGAGCTACACGACCTTGGGGATGGCGGCTTTGTTGCCGCATGACACGCTCGCTTACAAGTTGAATGCCAATCTGGATGTGCTGGCGGATGGCCAGCCAACCGCAACCGTTGAGCAGCGTAGCGCGCAACTGGGACGTTTCGGCGGTATCGCCATTAAGGCGGAAGACTTGCTGGCCTTGGGCAAGGAAAAAGGCCGGGAGTTGGTGCGCGACCATAGTCTGGTTTATGTTTATCACGACCGCATTGATATGATCGGCGACAAACAGGCATCGGAAACCAAGACCTTCGAGGCGGTGGCGGATACGCTGACCGAGCTATCGCAATTGAGCAGCTTCATCATCAATAGCCTGAATGGTTCGGTGGTGTTGATTACGGCGGATCACGGCTTCATGTATCAGGAGTCTGCGTTGGATGTGGCGGATAAGTCCGCTTTGGATGAAAAGCCGGAAGGGATGCTGAAGGCCAAGAAGCGTTATCTACTGGGGCAACATCTGGGGAAGACTGCCAAGGCCTGGTCTGGCAATACCGCGATTACCGCTGGCACTGATGAGGCGGGTAGTGTGGATTTTTGGGTGCCGAAGGGTGCGGCGCGTTTCCACTTTGCGGGCGGTGCGCGCTTTGTGCATGGCAGCGCGATGCCCCAGGAGATCGTTGTGCCGCTGATTACGGTGCGCGTCAGTGAGTCGGACAAGGCCAAGACCCGGCCTGTGGAATTTACCTTGTTGGGCGCGTCGAACAAGGTGGTCACAAACAAACAACGCTTTGAGTTTATTCAGACAGATGCGGTATCGGAACGGGTGTTGCCGCGAACCGTGCTGATCAGCCTGCGCGACGGGCAAACGCTCATCAGCGATGAGCAGACCTTGACCTTTGACAGCACGTCGCAGTTGATGGATGAGCGGAAACGCTCGGTCATGCTGACTATTGTTTCGGGAACGCATGACCGCGCCAAGGATTATTTCCTGATTGCCCGCGATGCGCAGACCAAGGTTGAGATTACCCGTGTGCCGCTCAAGATAGATGTCTCATTTGGCAATGATTTTTAAGGACGATCCCTATGGACGATGCTATGCAGAAACCAACTGAAAACCAAAGCCAAGCGGAAGACATGAGCCTGGATGACATGCTGAACAAGCATTTCGGCGGCAAGGTTGTCCGCAAGGATTTGACCAAGCTGATCAAGGAAGGGGCCAACGTTCCCGTTTATGTCCTCGAATATTTGCTGGGGATGTATTGCGCCAGCGATGACGATGCGACTATCCAGTCCGGCATGGTCAATGTGAAGAAGATATTGGCCGAGAATTATGTCCGCCCCGACGAGGCGGAAAAGGTTAAGTCTAAAATCCGCGAATCCGGCAGCTACAAGGTCATCGACAAGGTGACGGTAAAGCTCAATGAGAAGCGCGACGTGTATGAGGCGCTGCTTTCCAATCTGGGGGTGAAAAACGCCGAGGTATCGGATAGCTTCGTGCGCCAGTTTGAGAAGCTGCTGGTCGGCGGTATCTGGTGCATTGTCACCGTGCAATATGTGTACGAGGAGAATCAGAAAGGTTCGCCTTTCGCTGTCACTGACCTTAAGCCGATCCAGATGCCCAATATGGATATGCAGGGCTTGTTCAATGGGCGTAGGGCATTTACCACTGAACAGTGGGTTGATGCGCTGATTCGCTCAACCGGGATGGAGCCTTCCCATTTCAAGGATCGGGTGAAATGGCATCTGCTGGCGCGGATGATTCCGCTGGTGGAAAACAATTACAATTTTTGTGAGCTGGGGCCGCGTGGCACCGGCAAGAGCCACATCTACAAGGAAATCAGCCCGAACAGTATTCTCGTTTCCGGCGGCCAGACCACCGTCGCCAATTTGTTTTACAACATGGGCTCGCGCAAGGTGGGGCTGGTCGGCTTGTGGGATACGGTGGCCTTTGATGAGGTGGCCGGTATCAGCTTCAAGGATCATGATGGTGTGCAGATCATGAAGGACTACATGGCTTCCGGCTCGTTCAGCCGGGGACGCGAGTCTATCAATGCGAATGCCTCGATGGTTTTTATCGGCAACATCAATCAGAGCGTCGAGCAGTTGGTGAAAACCTCGCACCTGTTGGCACCATTTCCTGAGGTGATGATCGACCCGGCGTTCTTCGACCGCTTCCATGCTTATGTGCCGGGGTGGGAAATTCCGAAGATGCGCCCGGAGTTTTTTACCAACCAATATGGGTTGATCGTCGATTATCTCGCCGAATATCTGCGCGAGATGCGCAAATATAATTTTGCCGATGCAACAGACAAGTGGTTCAAACTGGGCAACAACCTGAACCAGCGCGATACCATCGCAGTGCGCCGAACCGTTTCAGGATTGCTCAAGCTGGTGTGCCCGCATGGTGAGTATGACAAGGAGGTGGTGCGCAAGTGTCTCGAATACGCCCTGGAAACCCGCCGCAGGGTGAAGGAGCAACTGAAAAAGATTGGCGGCATGGAATTCTACGATGTGCATTTCAGCTATATCGATCTCGAAGATAGCCAGGAACGCTTCATCAACGTGCCGGAGCAATCGGGCGGCGCGCTGATTCCTGATGGCCGGCTAAGCCCCGGCGCGCTACATACGATCAGCATAGGCAACGCTGGCATCCCCGGCACCTATCGCCTGGAGATTCAATCCATACCCGGTTCCGGGAAGTTGAATATTTCCGGCTCATGCCATAAGGAATCGGTAAAAGTGGCCTTTGATTATTTCAAGGCCAATGCATCACGGGTGAGCGCATCAATCAAGCCGGGTGAGCATGACTTCCACTTGCATCTGGTCGAATTGCAAAACACCGGGAGTCCGGATGCCTTAACGATGGCCAGCTTCATCGCTCTGTGTTCCGCTGCGCTTGCCAAGCCGGTGCAATCGCAAATGACGGCGATGGGCGATATGAGCCTGGGTGGAACAATTGTCCAGGTACGCAACCTGGCTGAGAGTTTGCAGGTAGCGTTTGACGCAGGCGCGAAGCGAATCCTGCTGCCCATGTCGAGCGTCACCGACATACCCACCGTGCCCGGAGAATTGTTCGCCAAATTTCAGATCAGCTTTTATTCCGATCCGATCGATGCGGTATTCAAGGCGTTGGGGGTGGAGTAGTTGCGGTGCATCCAACAATAAATGGAAGAAGGATATTGCTGTGAAGAAGCCAATCTCTGTTTCAGCGCTGGAAGAATTTG
>MGXA01000088.1 GCA_001801215.1 Gallionellales bacterium RIFCSPLOWO2_02_FULL_59_110
GTGGTCGTTCACGCGGCAGGATGCAGATGTAAAAATGGCTCGGCATTATGTTTCGTAATTAATGGGTTTATATACTAGCCATTCGACTAGGCCATCAAAAAAACGATGCCCAAGTCGCTGGTTATCCCACAAGGGGAGAGGGAGTAGCTACCCCCGGCAGTTTTGATTTTGGTGTTGTTCATTCATGCTTCGACAGGCTCAGCACGAACGGAGTAATTGTCAGAAGCTGTGTTCCTGCCCCGGAAAACTCCCCGCCTTCACCTCGGCGACATAATTCTTCACCGCCGCCGCGATGCTGCCCGCGCCTTGCAGGAAATTTTTCGCGAAGCGCGCCTTCTTGCCCGGATAGATGTCGAGCATGTCGTACAGCACCAGCACTTGGCCGGAGCAGGCCGCCCCCGCGCCGATGCCGATGGTGGGGATGGTCAGTTGCGCGGTGATTTCCGCCGCCAGCAGCGCGGGGATGGTTTCCAGCACCAGCATTCCAGCGCCGGCCTGTTCCAGCGCCACCGCATCCTGCAATAACTGTTGCGCGGCGGCAGGCTCCCTGCCCTGCACACGGTAGCCGCCCATCTGGTGTACCGATTGCGGCGTCAGGCCGATATGCCCGCATACCGGGATGCCGCGCCCGGTGAGGAATTCCACCGTTTCGGCCATCGCCGCGCCGCCCTCCAGCTTGACCATGTGCGCGCCCGCCGCCATCAGCTTTGCGGCATGGGCAAAGGTTTCCTGCGGGCTGACCTGGAACGTGCCGAACGGCATGTCGCCGATGATGAAAGCCTGTTTCGCGCCACGCGCCACGCAGGCGGTGTGGTAAACCATGTCGCCCAACGTGACCGGCAGCGTAGTTTCATGCCCCTGCAACACCATGCCGAGCGAGTCGCCGACCAGCAGCACATCCACGCCCTGCGCTTCGAGCAGCGCGGCAAAGCTCGCGTCGTAGCAGGTCAGCACGGCGATTTTCTCGTCCTTGCCGCGCATCGCCTGTAATGTGGTCAATGTAGTTCTCATCTGCGCCCCCTATCCAACTTTCCCCCGCAAGCGGGAGAAAGAGCAATCGTGAAAAACATTTTTCAATCCTGCCCCCGGCTG
This sequence comes from Gallionellales bacterium RIFCSPLOWO2_02_FULL_59_110, assembly GCA_001801215.1. Classification (GTDB taxonomy): domain Bacteria; phylum Pseudomonadota; class Gammaproteobacteria; order Burkholderiales; family Gallionellaceae; genus Gallionella. Next base: position 1,093 of record MGXA01000088.1, read on the forward strand.
AAAAATTCGCGCGGCCCGCGCATTTCCGCTATGCGTTGCAGCAGCAAGGCGAAATCCCCGGCGTCTTCCTCGAAGTTCAGGCGCTCGGTGTTCACCGTCAGCACCGGAGCCGCATCGTAATGATAGAAGAATTCGCTGTAGCCTTGTGCCACGCGCAGCAAATAATCATCGGAAATCGCCCGTTCGTAGGGTTTGGCGCGACGGCGCACCCGTCCGGCCAGCGTTTCCGGCGCGGCCTGCAAGTAGATCACCAGGTCAGGCACGGGCGCTTCCAGTTGCAGGGTATGAAAAATCTGCTGGTACAGCGCAAACTCCGCATCGCTCAGGTTGAGCCGCGCGAACAGCGGATCCTTGTCGAACAGGTAATCCGCCACGGTGTTGGCGCTGAACATATCCATCTGCGCCAGATCGCGTACTTCGTTGCCGCGCTGGAACAGGAAAAACAGTTGCGTCGCCAGCGCATGGCGCGGCGGATCCTGGTAGAACCGGGCAAGAAAAGGGTTGTCATCCGGCTTTTCCAGCAACACCGCAGCGCCGCCATGCTCCGCGAGACGGCGCGCCAGGCTGGTCTTCCCCGCGCCGATCGGCCCTTCCACCACGACATAACGATATTTATCGGGCAGCATCGGCCAGTTTCTCCAGTTGCTGATCCGTGCAATTCTGCAATGCCTGCTGCGCGCTGCCGATGCCCGGAATCGCGCAATCCCGCGTGATCTCCAGCAGCGGTTGCAGCACGAAGGCGCGCAAGTGCATCTGCGGATGCGGAAGGGTCAGGCCGTGCTCATGCATTTGTATATCATCGTACAGCAACACATCCAGGTCCAGAGTGCGCGGCGCGTTACGGAAGGTGCGCTCGCGACCGTGTTCGCGTTCGATTTGCAGCAAGGCTTGCAGCAAGGCCTGCGGAGCCAGTTTCGTGGCGATTTTCGCCACCGCGTTGACGAATTTCGGCTGATCCTGATAGCCCAGCGGCGCGCTGCTGTATAGCGACGAGCGCGCGGCGAGGCGCGTGCCCGGCAACTTGTCCAGCTCGGTGAAAGCGCGTTGCAACTGGCTCAACGGCTCTTCCAGGTTGCTGCCCAACCCGATGAAGGCAATATGCGGCATATCCCGTGCGCCTTATTTGATTGAGAGCAAAATGCGCAAGATTTATGCCGTCAGCGCCGCACGCATCGCTGCGGCGTCCGCCGCCACCACGCCGCGCTCGGTGATCAACCCGGTCACCAGCCGCGCCGGAGTCACGTCGAAACCATAATTGGCGGCGCGCGAACCCTGCGGCGTGACCTGCACCGTGCGCACCTGTCCGTCGCCACACAGCCCAGCGATATGCGTCACCTCTTCTGGAGTGCGTTCCTCGATGGGAATTTCCTTGACGCCATCCTGCAATGTCCAGTCTATCGTCGGCGTAGGCAGCGCCACATAGAACGGCACGCCGTTGTCGTGCGCCGCGAGCGCCTTGAGATAGGTGCCGATCTTGTTGCACACGTCGCCGCGCGCCGTGACGCGGTCGGTGCCTACGATCGCCATGTCTACCATGCCGTGCTGCATCAGATGCCCGCCCGCGTTGTCCACGATCACGGTATGCGGCACGCCGTGCTGGCCGAGCTCCCACGCGGTCAGGCTGGCGCCCTGGTTGCGCGGCCGGGTCTCGTCCACCCACACATGCAGCGGAATGCCCGCATCGAATGCGGTATAGATGGGTGCTAACGCCGTGCCCCAGTCCACCGTCGCGAGCCAGCCGGCATTGCAATGCGTCAGGATGTTGACCGTGGCATCTTTTGCTTGATGCATGGCGTCGATGATTTCGTAGCCATGCCGGCCGATGGCCGCATTGATCGCCACATCCTCGTCGGCGATGCGCGCCGCCTCCTGCCACGCCGCAACGGCACGTTCGCCTTGCGGCATCGAAGCGAGCAGCCCGCGCATCTTTTCCACGCCCCAGCGCAGATTCACCGCCGTAGGGCGCGCTGCGAGCAACGCGCTGCACGCCTCCGCCAGCGCCGCATCCGAGGCCTGTTCACGCATCGCCAGCGCCACCCCGTAAGCCGCCGTCACGCCGATCAGCGGCGCGCCGCGCACCTGCATGTCGCGGATCGCGCGCTCCGCGTCGTGCATCGTGTTCAGGCGCAGCGTAACAAATTCATGTGGCAGCTTAGTCTGGTCGATGATTTCCACCGCCGTGTTGTCGGCGGTGGGCCAGATGGTGCGATAAGGGGTTCCGTTGATTTTCATAAAGACTCTTCAGTTGTAGGTTGGGTTGAACGAAGTGATACCCAACAAAAAACGATGGGTATCGCGTTGCTCAACCCATCCTACGATTGCTGTTCATCTACGTTTTCCGCATACCCTTGGCCACAAATTCGCAAAGCTCTGCGGGGGTACGGTGTTGTTCAATGTCATTTTGGCTAATCATTTCTATCGATGGCTAAAGTTTCTCATAGAACCTTACAAAAATCGTAGCAAACGGCTCGTGAACAAGGCGCACGAAATGCAGTTTCATAGGTCGGGTTAGTGCACTCTACATTTTATTCTGTTTATGACAGGCTGATTTTGCCCGTGCGGAAATATCTGGAGGCAATACCACACACCCCTTCCTCGCGGTCATCTGGCGCGCCGATTTCAGCAGCGCCTTGCCCATGTCGCGCGAAGCCTCGAAGGCTTCGAGCTCTTTGTCAGTCAAGATTTTTTTCGATTTCATATTTCTGCCACATCAGCGGAACCTGAAAAAATCGTCGCGAGCGGTTCGAGAGCAAGGCGCACGGAACGCAGAAACCGGAATGTACTTAAAGTACATGAGGATTTCGAGTACCGCGCAACGCTGCGAGCGGAGGGGTGGTGGCACCGCCGCCGGGAACCCACCGGCCTACTCCTTGCGGGTGTATCGAGCCGCGCAGTAGATTTTTACAGGTTTCCATCAGTCGCCTTCGAACTCGCACAGCGCAAACACCTTATGCCCCAGTTTTTCCAGGCGCTTCCTGCCACCCACATCCGGCAGGTCAATCACGAAGCAGCATTCCACCACATGCCCGCCCATGTCCTGGATCAGCCCGGCGGCGGCTTCCGCCGTGCCGCCGGTGGCGATCAGGTCGTCCACCAGAAGCACGCGGTCACCCTTCTGGATCGCGTCGGTGTGGATCTCGATGCGGTCGGTGCCGTATTCGAGCTGGTAGTCGCGCCCTATCGTCGCGGCGGGCAGCTTGCCTTTCTTGCGCACCGGCACGAAACCGAGGCCGAGTTCGTAGGCGACCGGGGTACCGACGATGAAGCCGCGCGATTCGATGCCGGCGATCTTGTCGATCTTCATGCCCTTGTAACGGGTAACGATTTCCTGGATGGTCGCGCGCAGGCCGACCGGGTCTTTGAGCAGCGTGGTGATGTCGCGGAACATGATGCCCTGATGCGGGTAGTGCGGGACGGTGCGGATTCTGGATTTGATCGGCATATTTCTCTCCTTGAAACTCTAATCTGAAAAATCATTTAAAACCATTTGGCCACAGAGAACACAGAGTACACAGAGAGATTGGCAATATCCTGAATGCGTCTCCTTACCAGGCAGGAAATGAGCCAAACAAATAATCTGATTCTTGTTTTTTCTCTGTGACCTCTGTGTTCTCTGATGTAACTACTAGCCATTCGACTAGGCTGGCAAAAGACGCCAGCCTAGTCGCTGGTTATGTGGCTTAAATGTTTATTGTTTCAACACCCGCCCGGCCACAGCGGACAGTTTTTCCACCATCGCGGGGTCGCGCGCTTCCGGGGCGGTGATGATGGCGTACTGCAAAACGTTGCGGCAGCCGCATTCGCAGGCTTTCGCGTCGCCGTGCACGAGCGGCGCGACGTTCTTCACCAGGGAACGCGCCTTGTCGGCGTTCGCCAGCAGCACCTTGACGATGGCATCGACCGTCACATGGTCGTGGTCGGGGTGCCAGCAGTCGTAATCGGTGACCATCGCCACCGTCGCGTAGCAAATTTCCGCCTCGCGCGCGAGCTTGGCTTCCGGCATGTTGGTCATGCCGATCACATCGCACTGCCAGGAGCGGTACAGCTCCGATTC
>MGXA01000089.1 GCA_001801215.1 Gallionellales bacterium RIFCSPLOWO2_02_FULL_59_110
TCGTCATCCCCGCGAAGGCGGGGATCCAGTGCCTTTACTTAACTGGGTTCCCGCCTTCGCGGGAACGACGAAACCGAATAAATCAGCGCGTCCCTAAGGCTTCGGGCTACAGGGTTTTCCGGGGGGGTACCGGTTATTGCCGGTTTGCCCGCTTCGTGCCCTGAGCCAAGGCGGCTCGTCGCTGTAAGCAGCAGGCATTATCCTTAAAACCAAATAATCCATTATTGGGAAATTCACCCCACCTCACCCTTATTCAAAGGGGGAATGTGCCGTTTTCACTTGAATTACGCCTAATAAATTATTTGGGTTAAAACCTCAGTTCAAGCCACAGAGTTCACAGAGAACACAGAGAATGTCCGGGTTTATCCGCCTATCGAGCCCTCACCAATAAGGTGAATGGGTTTCTCGCTATAACCGTTTGTTTTTACTCTGTGATCTCTGTGTTCTCTGTGGCTCACTGCTTTTTCTAGGATTATCTTTTTTGCTATGCCCTTGAAATGCACGGGCTGTTTCATGGCGAGCAAAACCTCATTAAACAAGAACGAATATCATTAGCATTGACAAGTGGATTTTTGGCGATATAATGCGAACCGTTCCCATTCGCAAGAATTTGGAAAACTTTGCGGGTGCATGGCTCGAATATGCTGATTTCGTCTCTCCCCTTTGCGGATCAGTTAAATGGCGTTGCCATCGCCCCTTTTTACAAAAGCATCACGACTGAAACTTAATTGGCGACGAAAGGGAGCTGCAAAATGACACAAACCAGAAACGTATTAACCAATCTTATCTTTACCGGACTGCTCGGGTTTTCCGGTTTTGCCGCCGCCGTGGAATATCCGATCGGTACGCCGCAACAGCTCAACGGCATGGAGATTGCGGCGGTTTATCTGCAACCGGTAACCATGGAGCCGGACGGCATCATGCGCAAGGCCGAGAGTTCCGATGTACACATGGAGGCGGACATCCGCGCGCTGGCCGACAACGCCAACGGCTTCGAGGAAGGCGCTTGGGTGCCTTACCTGACCATCAAGTACGAAATCGGCAAGAAGGGCGGCAGCGAAAAAATATACGGCGACTTCATGCCGATGGTGGCCAACGATGGCCCGCATTACGGCGACAACATCAAACTCATGGGGCCGGGCAAATACACCGTGAAGTACCTGATCTCGCCGCCCGGCGGGGGCCACGGCGGACACTTCGGCCGCCACACCGATCGTTTGACCGGCGTAGGCCCCTGGTTCAAGCCTTTCGCTGTGGAATACGAATTCACTTATGCGGGCATAGGCAAGAAGGGCGGCTACTGATTTGCCCGTTTGCCATTAGGTGCCGCGATCAGACATGGGCCCGCAGTGCCGGATTTCATGAAAATTGAACAACCGTTAATTTTTCTGCCCGCGCGGTCGTGGCGGCCTTCGCGTTTGCAGCGTCTGGGCGACGCCATGCGCAGCAGCCGGCGCGCCATCACCGCCATCCAGTGGGCCATCGTGGCGTTCTATCTGGCGCTGGTCACGATACCCGCCTTTCTTCCGCTGCCGGGAACGGGTTCCACTGTGCTGAACAATCTCACCCTGTTTGCGCAGTTCATGTTCTGGGGGATCTGGTGGCCGTTCGTGATCGTTTCCGTACTCGCGATGGGGCGGGTGTGGTGCGGCGTGCTTTGCCCGGAAGGCACGCTTACCGAACTGGCCAGCAACCACGGGCTGGGCCGCCCGGTGCCGCGCTGGCTGAAGTGGGGCGGCTGGCCGTTCGTCGCTTTTGTCGTCACTACGGTATATGGGCAACTGGTCAGCGTGTACGAATACCCCAAGGCAGTGCTGCTGATCCTTGGCGGCTCCACGGTTGCCGCGATTGCGATCGGCCTCGTCTACGGCAGGGGCAAACGCGTCTGGTGCCGTCATTTGTGCCCGGTCTCCGGCGTGTTCTCGCTGCTGGCGCGGCTTGCGCCGCTGCATTTCCGGGTGGACCGCGAAAAGTGGGATGCCGTCGGCCACAGCCGGACGGAGCCGGTCAACTGCGCCCCGCTGATCGACATACGGCGCATGACCGGTGTTTCCCAATGTCACATGTGCGGGCGATGCAGCGGCCAGCGCGATGCCGTTTCCCTTGCGCTGCGCCTGCCCGGCGCCGAACTCGTCAGCCTCAAGCCAGCCGAGGCTGGCGCATGGGATGCGCGCCTGCTGGTGTTCGGCATCATCGGCACGGCGGCGGGCGCGTTTCAGTGGTCGTCTTCCTCATGGTTCGTGACGGCCAAGACTCATGCCGCCGAATGGCTGATCGAGCGCGATTCCTATGCCCTGCTTCAGGATAACGCGCCCTGGTGGCTGCTGACCCATTATCCGGAAGCCAACGACGTGTTCACCTGGCTCGACGGCCTCGGCGTGCTCGTCTATATCGGCGTCATGGCCGCGATTCTGGGCGGCTGGGTCACGCTCTGTCTGCGCGCCGCAGGCGCGTTGCTGCCGGGCAACGCGATGCAGAATGCGCGCTGGCTGGCCTATTCGCTCATCCCCCTCGGCGGCCTGGGCGTGTTTCTCGGGCTATCGTCGCTCACCGTGGCCCTGCTCAAAGCGGAAGGCGCAACCATGCCCTGGCTGCCCGAAGTGCGCGGCATACTGCTGGCATTGGCTGCATTGTGGAGCCTGTGGCTAGGCGCGCGCCTGCTGCTCGCCGCCCCCGGCGCATCCGCTGCGGGCAGGGCGCTTGCGCTGGCTTGGCTGGCTGCCGCTACCGGCGGCGTCGTGCTGCCATGGGTTTTACTGTTTTATATCCGCTGAAAATCTGCTCGAATGCTAACAATTAGCTTTCTCATTTGTAGTCGAAACCTGTTTCTGGCATGATGCCCCAATGTAATTTATCGGGAGCATCCCCATGCATCAGCCCAAGCATCTCAAGAGTGTCGGTCTGAAATCCACCTTGCCGCGGCTTAAGGTGTTGAGCCTGTTCGAGGAGGCCAAGGAAAGCCATTTGAGCGCGGAAGACGTTTACAAGCTGCTGCTCGCCAGCGGCGACGATGTGGCGCTGGCTACCGTTTATCGCGTGCTGACCCAGTTCGAGCAGGCCGGCTTGCTGATGCGGCATCACTTCGAGGGCGGAAAATCGGTGTTCGAACTCAACAAAGGCAAGCATCACGACCACATCGTCTGCCTGCAATGCGGGCATGTGGAAGAGTTTTACGACAAGGAAATAGAAACGCGCCAGAAAAAAATTGCCGCAGAGCGCGGTTACACCATTCACGACCACTCGCTCTACATCTACGCGGACTGCACCAAGCCGGATTGCCCGCACAGAAATCCCGCTCAAACCTAGCCCGGGCTAGTGTTCTCCGCGAACTCCGCAGCCTGATTTAAGGATTTAAAGCACCCGAGGGAAACGACATGGCGTCATGCGCGTTGTGCTAGAATGCGCCCCCTTTTCATCCAGCAAGGCTGTTTACATGTCCCGCGAACTCCGCAATATCGCCATCATCGCCCACGTCGACCACGGCAAGACCACTCTGGTAGACAAGCTGCTCAGCCAGGCCGGCATGTTCGCCACGCACCAGCATGTCGCCGAGCGCGTGATGGACAGCAACGACATCGAAAAAGAGCGCGGCATCACCATCCTGGCGAAGAACTGCGCGGTGGATTATGAAGGTGTGCATATCAACATCGTCGATACGCCCGGCCACGCCGATTTCGGCGGCGAGGTGGAGCGCGTGCTGGGTATGGTGGACAGCGTGCTGCTGCTGGTGGATGCGGTGGAAGGCCCGATGCCGCAGACCCGTTTCGTCACCAAAAAGGCGCTGGCATTGGGCCTGCGCCCGATTGTGGTAATCAACAAGGTGGATCGCGACGGTGCGCGCTGCGACTGGGTGATCAACAAGACTTTCGACCTGTTTGACAAGCTCGGCGCGACCGAAGAGCAACTGGATTTTCCGGTGGTGTATGCGTCGGCCTTGAACGGCTATGCCACACTGGATCTGGCCAAGCCCAGCACGGATATGCGCCCGCTGTTCGATGCGGTGCTCAGGCATGTGCCCGTGCCGGAAACCGATGTGGACGCGCCGCTGCAATTGCAGATTTCCGCGCTGGATTATTCCAGTTTTGTCGGGCGCATCGGCGTTGGGCGCGTGCGCCGCGGTCGCGTCAGGCCCGGCCAGGATGTGATGGTGATGAGCGGCAACAACCCGCCGAAACGCGCGCGCATCAACCAGGTGCTCGGTTTTCGCGGCATCGAACGCGTGCCGTTGGAGGAAGCGCTGGCGGGCGACATCGTGCTGATCAACGGCATCGATGAAATCGGCATCGGCGTGACGCTGGCAGATATGAGCAAGCCGGAAGCCTTGCCGATGCCCAGGGTGGACGAACCGACGCTGACGATGAACCTGATGGTGAACACCTCGCCGCTGGCCGGGCAGGAAGGCAAGTTTGTCACCAGCCGCCAGATCCGCGAGCGCCTGAACAAGGAGCTGCTGGTCAACGTGGCGTTGCGCGTCGAAGATACCAACGAGACCGATGTGTTCCTGCTGGCCGGGCGCGGCGAATTGCACCTGACCATCTTGCTGGAAAATATGCGCCGTGAAGGTTTTGAAATGGGCGTGGGCAAGCCGCGCGTGGTGTACCGCGACATCGATGGCGAGAAATGCGAACCTTTCGAGGTGTTAACCGTGGACGTAGAAGACACCAATCAGGGCGCGGTGATGGAAGAGCTGGGCCGCCGCCGTGGTGATTTGCAGGACATGCAGCCGGACGGCCACGGGCGCGTGCGCCTGGAATACCGCATTCCGGCGCGCGGCCTGATCGGCTTCCAGTCCGAATTCATGACCATGACGCGCGGCACCGGCATCATGGCGCACGTGTTCGACGACTATGCGCCGGTCAAGGCCGACATGCCCGGCCGCCGCAACGGCGTGCTGATTTCGGCGGAACACGGCGAGGCGGTGGCTTACGCGTTGTGGAAGCTGGAAGAACGCGGGCGCATGTTCGTATCGCCCGGCGACAAGCTGTACGAAGGCATGGTTATCGGCGTGAACAGCCGCGACAACGACCTGGTAGTCAACCCGATCAAGGGCAAACAGCTGACCAACGTGCGCGCCTCCGGCACCGACGAGGCGGTGCGCCTCACCCCGCCGATCCGCCTGACGCTGGAGTCTGCCGTGGAATTCATCGATGACGACGAACTGGTCGAGATCACCCCGCAGTCCATCCGTATCCGTAAACGCTACCTGTCGGAAATCGAGCGCAAGCGCGCGTCGCGCGCTTGAGTTGGTGAGCACTGTAGGATGCGGTGAGCCTGCGAACCGCATCGCTCGCGAGCGCTGCATAGCCATTCCACTAAACGAGCAAACTACGCTCGTTAAGTGGCTGGTTAACGATGCGGTTATCACCGCATCCTACCCCGGCCAATTGGAATTCCGCAAATGTCACAAAGCGGCCTGCTCGCTACGCGGAAATGATGGCGCGAATGGATTCTGGGATCAATGGCACTAACTTAAGCCAATTAATGGCAAACCCCCTCCCTTTCAAGGGGAGGGTTGGGGTGGGGATGGGGTTAAGTACGGCAAATGAACCCATCCCCATCCTGGCCTTCCCCTTGAAGGGGAAGGAACGGTAGCGCTCACGGTATTTTAGTGGGGGTGGAGTGTGTGGAAATCCGCGCCACTTGGGGTTTTTTGCGCTTAAGTTAGTGCCATTCGATTCTGGGATAATGAATCCATCTTTCTCTCAAAGAGCGGCCTGCATGAATTCTCCTTCACATATCGTGTTCCTTGACCGCGGCACGCTGCCGGTCGTGATGCGCGCGCCCGCGCTGCCGCTGCAATGGCGGGATCATGAGTCCACGCTGCCGGAGCAGGTGGTGGAGCGCCTCGCACATGCCGAGGTGGCGATCTCCAACAAGGTGCCGCTGATGGCGGTCTCACTGGCGCAGTTGCCGAAGTTGAAGCTCATCGCCGTGGCGGCCACCGGCACCAACAACGTAGATCTGGATTATTGCCGCGAGCACGGCATCGCGGTCAGCAACGTCAGCGGCTATTCCACCGATTCGGTGGCGGAGCATGTTTTCGCCTTGTTGCTGGCGTTGCGGCGGCAGGTGCACAGCTACCACGCGGACATTCTTGCCGGTGAATGGCAACGTTCCGCGCATTTCGCGCTGTTGAGTCATCCGCTGCACGACCTGCACGGCAGCACGCTCGGCATCTTCGGTTACGGCCACATCGGCCAGGCGGTGGCGCGCATTGCCGCAGCCTTTGGCATGAAATTGCTGGTGGCGGAGCACAAGAATGCGCCGGCCATCCGCGCGGGCCGCGTGCCGTTCGAGCAAATGCTGGAAGAGGCCGATGCCGTCACGCTGCATTGCCCGCTCACGCCGCAGACGCGCAATCTGATCGGCGAACCGGAGTTGCGCCGGATGAAGCCGGCCGCCATCCTGCTCAACCTCGCGCGCGGCGGGGTGGTGGACGAGGCCGCGCTGGCGCAGGCGTTGCGCGAAAAACGCATCGCCGGGGCGGGAGTGGACGTGTTGGTCAACGAGCCGCCGCGCGCGGGCAACCCGCTGCTGGAAGCGGCCGGCCCGAACTGCATCGTCACGCCCCATGTAGCCTGGGCCAGCCGACAATCGTTGGCGCGCTTGGCCGAAGAGATAGCATTCAACATCGAAGCGTTCTATAAGGGCGAGGCGCGCAACCGGATTGTGTAGCCGATTATCCGGCTATCCGGAGTATGCAAAATATGGGCGATACTTACGCTCTTCTCGTTCCCACGCGGAGCATGGGAACGATGCAAAGAATCCAGTCACGTTTTGACAGCATTTAACCGGTAAAAGACTATGGATTTCACTGGACAGTTGGGGTATAAACGAAACTGCAAGAATTACCTTACGCAATCCAGAGCAGGAGTTGCATCGTGAATAAAAAACCCGGCTTTAAACAACCGCAATTCCGTGCCAAAAGGGCATCTGCGGCGATGGCGATGTTGTTGGTTTTTACCGCGCAGACCGCGCTGGCCAACCCGCTCGGCCCGGCAGTGGTCAACGGCCAGGCGAGCTTCGCCACCAGCGGCAACACACTGACCGTCACCAACACCCCAGGCGCCATCATCAACTGGCAGGGCTTTTCGGTAGGCGCCAATGAAGTTACGCGCTTCGTCCAGCAGAATGCCGCCTCATCCGTCCTTAACCGCGTCATCAGCAACAACCCGTCCAGCATCCTCGGCGCGCTGCAATCCAACGGCAGGGTCTTTCTGGTCAACCCCAACGGCATCGTGTTCGGGCAGGGCGCAACCGTCGATGTGGCCGGGCTGGTGGCCACTACCCTCAACCTGAGCAACGCCGACTTTCTCGCCGGACGCCATAACTTCACCGAAGTGCCTGGCGCGCAGGGCATCAGCAACGCCGGCAGCCTCGCCGCCCAAAGCGGCGGACAAATCTACCTGATTGCGCCGGATGTCGAAAACACCGGCATCATCACCGCGCCGAACGGCGAAATCCTGCTGGCGGCCGGACACAGCGTCGAACTGGTCAACAGCATCGAACCCAACCTGCGCGTCAATATTACCGCCCCGGCGGGTGATGCCACCAACGTCGGGCAACTGATCGCCGCATCCGGCAGCCTCGGCCTGTTCGGCACCGTGGTCAAAAACAGCGGCACGGTCAGCGCCGACAGCGCCACCACGCAGGGCGGCAAGGTCGTGTTCAAGGCCAGCCAGCGCACGGAAATATCCGGCACCGCGACCGCGACCGGCACCACAGGTGGAACCGTACAGGCCCTCGGCAACCAGGTTGTCCTGGACGGCAATGCCGGCATAGACGCATCCGGCACGAACGGCGGCGGCACAGTGCTGATCGGCGGCGACACGCACGGAGCCAATCCCGGCATTCCGAATGCCCAAAACACCTTTGTCGGCGGCAACGCCACGCTCAGGGCGGATGCCATTGTCAGCGGCGACGGCGGCAAGGTCATCTTATGGGCGGGCGGCACGACGCAGGCCTACGGCAATATCTCGGCGCGCGGCGGGCAGCAAGGCGGGAACGGCGGTTTTGCGGAAACTTCCGGGGGCTGGCTCGATGCGCCGCGCGCGCCGGATGTTTCCGCTCCGCAAGGCATGGGCGGGACGTGGTTGATCGACCCCTACGACATCTTCATCGGTGTGAGCAATTCTACCGGCACGTATACCGGTTCCCCCAATTTTGTTGGCGCAGGCCCAAGCCCTTCCATTATCGGCGCATCTGTTATTGCCGGTGTTCTTGATAGCGGCACCAGTGTGATAGTGGATACAACCGGCAGCGGCGGCGGTGTTGGCAATATCACCATCGACTCGGCGGTCAATACGGCCAGTGCCAGCGCGGCTACCCTTACGCTCAAGGCGCACAACGACATTGTCATCAATGCGCCGCTCAACATGAACAACAGCCTGGTGCTGACGGCAGATCAGGACGCTACGGGCGCGGGCAATGTCGTCATCAACCAAAGTGTAATCGCTTCGGGCCCTTCCGGTATGATGGTAAGCGGCCAGGACATCATTTTTGCCAGCGGCGCCGCCGGGCAGCTTAGCGGAGGGGCAGTATCCCTGACTGCTGCCGGCGCAATTATCGCCAGTCCGATCGGCCCGGCAATAGAGGTAGTTGCGCAATCGCTCACGATGTCTGCCGTCAATGGCATCGGCAATAGCGGCAAGGTATTTGTTGCCGATGTTCTTGGTATGATTCAATTTACCAATACGAACAATGCGGTAAACATTTATAACGGTTCTACCGGAGCAGGCCGCATCTTTACCGGCAGCAATACCAACGGCCCGATCCGTCTGGAATCCTTAGACTTTACCGATGCCACCACGGTTGGCACCCTGACCAGCGGCGGGAATATCACGCTCAGAATGAATAACCTGACGACAGATGTGGCAGCCACAATTAATGCCGGGACAAATACGGTTTACCTGTCGCCCTACACCATTAGCCCGGCGGTTCCGAGCATCAGTATCGGCGGGACAGAGACCTTCAATCTGACCGGGGCGGACATTTCCCGGATTACAGCGGGGAAAATCGTTATCGGCAACGACTCTTTCGGAAATTTTGCGCCGACGGTGAACATCGCAGCGGCTTCGGCGGTTTCGGTCACCAATGCGGCGAAGCTGGAGATATGGGGCGACACCATCAATACCGGCCCTACCGGGCTGTCCAACCCCGGAGGTGGAGTGGCATTGATCGGCGATACCATGAACATTGACGGCGCGGTCAGTTCGGGGTCGGTGTGGCTCAGAGGCAAATCGTCTTCTCAGATCATCGATCTGGGTGGGGCGGATACTGCTGTCGGCACCCTCGGGCTGACACAGGCAGAACTGAGCCAGATCGCGGCAACCACGGCCTTGTTTGTCGGCAACCCGCTTGGCACTGGGAGCATCCACGTCAGCAGCGCGATTTCATTGTCTCCACCGACCTTGGGGCTAGGGGCCGGGGGGGGTATTACGCAGGCTGGTGCGGCTACCATCAGTGCGACAAACCTGGCGATCATGGCGGGCGGCGATGTCGTCCTGGATACGGCGCCCAATTCCGTGGTCAATCTCGCGGCGCAAGTGTCTGGCGGAGCCAGCAATTTCAGCTTCAAGAATGCGGGCGCGCTGAATATCGGCATCAATATCGATGGTGTGAGCGGCATTCTGAACGGCATCTCGATGCCTAGCTTCGCGAATCCCGACGGTGTGATCGCGCTGATTAGCGGCGGAGCATTGACCCAGTCTGCGGGTGCGCTGCTGGCAGGTTCGGCGGTGTATGCCGAGGGAACCAAGGTGATCCTGAACGCAGCCAACCCCACCGGCGTGATCGCCGGCAAGTCCACCGGCTTCAGCACCGGCGATATTTTCAACTACACCAGCAGCAACGCCATCATGGTGACCACGGTCAACGGCTTTTCCGGTATTCAGACCGGATCTCCGCCCGACCCCGTCAGTGTGTTGTTGAACGGGGGCAGCGCCGGCATTGCCCTGAATGCGCCGATCCTTGCCGGGGCGGGAGCTCGTGGCATTAACCTCAACACGACCGGCAACAGCGCGATCAATAACAGCATCTCCGGATCGACCATCAATCTTCACAGCACCGGCGGCATTAACTTCGGTGCGGCCGCATCCCTGAACGCCAGCGGGGCGGGCAACGCCATCGTCCTGAATGCCGGAACGGGAGGTTTTACCAATAACGCCAGTGCCGGGGCCGGGGCGCTGAACAATACGGGCGGGGGCAGCTGGCTGATTTATGCCGCCGCCCCTGCCAATGTGCTGAAGGGCGGGCTGACTTCGGATTTCCGCCACTACAACGGCACTTTCGCGAATTACCCGCCCGCAAACGTGACGGAAACCGGCAACGGTTTCATCTACGCCTCTGTGCCGGGGGTGCTCAACGTAGACACCACGCTGGTTTCCGGGGACTCCTTCCATATCTTCGGCACCACACCCACGGCTCAATTCGGCTTCGCTATCAGCAATCCCGCCAGCGCCGACAATGAAGACTTCACGCTCATCGCCGGTACCCCGATCTTCGATCCGGCGCTTTCCAGCACCACTCCTGCGGGCAGCTACACCGTGTCCTATTTTGACGGATTGACCAGCGCTGCAGGCTATACGTTTGCCCCCGGCACCGGCCTGGCCTACATAATCGATCCCGCAACGCTTATCCTCGTCACCGCCGCGCTCACCGGCACGGCGAGCAAAACCTACGACGGCACCACTGCGGCGACGCTGGCGCCGGGCAACTTCCTGCTCAGCGGCTTTGCCGGCTCCGACTCGGCTACGGTGACCAAGACCAGCGGCACCTATGCCAGCCCGAACGCAGGCAGCGGCATCATGGTTAGCGCCACGCTGGTTGCCACCGATTTCAGCCCGGCGGGATCCACCAATTTCGCCAATTACACCCTGCCCACCAGCGCTTCCGGGTCTATCGGCAGCATCGCGCCCGCGCCGCTGTCAGTGGTAGCCGATGCCCGGAGCAAAGTTTACGGCGGCATCGATCCGGCGCTGACTTACGTTGCCAGCGGCTTGCTCCTCGCCGACACATTGACTGGCAGCCTGACCCGCGCCACGGGAGAAAACGTCGGCAGCTACGCCATCGCCCGAGGCTCATTGGGCAACCCCAACTACACCATCAGCTATACCGGCAACGATCTGAGTATCACCCCTGCAACGCTGAACGTCGCGGCCAATAATGCCGGCAAAATCTATGATGCAATCCCCTTCAGCGGCGGCAACGGAGTCACCTACAGCGGGCTGACCAACGGCGACACCGCCGCCGCATTGGGTGGCACGCTGACCTACGGCGGCACTTCCCAGGGCGCAATCAACGCCGGCAGTTACGTCATTACACCGGGCGGGTTGACCAGCAGTAACTACATTATCGGCTATGCGAATGGCGAGTTGATCATTACGCCTGCCGCACTGGGCCTATTGAGCGTGACCGCCAACGATGCAAGCAAGGCTTACGGCACCACTCTGACTTTTGCGGGAACCGAGTTCACTCCTGCCGGGCTGTTGGGCGGCGATACCATCGCCAGCGTGACGCTGACCAGCCCCGGTGCGGTTGACACGGCGAATGCGGGCAACTATCCGATCACGCCGAGCAATCCCGTATTCAGCGCGGGCAGCGCCGGCAACTACACCATCAGCTATATCGACGGGCAGCTCACCGTCACCCCGGCCTTGCTGACGGTTAGCGCCGATGCGATAAGCAAGGCAGTGGGCAACGCGGATCCCGCGCTTACCTACGCGACGGCCGGGCTGCTATTTGCCGATACCCCGGCCACCACTCTGAGCGGCGCATTGGCGCGCCTGGCGGGCGAGACGGCGGGCGTCTATCCGATCGAACAGGGCACGCTGACGTTGCTCAACAGCAACTATGCCATGAATTTCGTTCCTGCCGATTTTAGTATCGCCGCAGCGCCCTCTGCGGTAGTGAACAAACTGGTGAACGACATCATCCTGACTCCGCCCAAGGTGCAATTCGAACCGCCGCCGACCCCATCTGAGTCCGCTCAAACCCCGGCTGCCGCTGTCGGCGAGGAGGAGAAAAAAGACGATGAAGCTGCCGTCGTGGCACAGGGCGGGGCACCGGCCACGGAACCTGCCAACGAAGCGGCAGCGTTGCCGGTTTGCAAGTAAAACAAGACCCGATGAAAGTTCTTGCCGAACCAATTGTGCTTGGTCGATGCGTGCCTCATGCAGGTTTTTTTCAACATAACTTCTGGGTATAAAACATGAAATTCGCAGGTCGGATGTTTTTTTTGTTGATGCCGGTAGCGGGCGTGGCCTACGCGCAGAACAATATTACCGCACTGAACGTTGCGGGTATCGACAACGGCAAGACGGTCATAAAGGTTGAACTGGCCCAGCCATTGGCCAATTTGCCGCCCGGATTCACTACCGATGCGCCGCCGCGCATCGTGCTCGATTTTCTCGATACCACAAACGGGCTGGGCAAATCTGTCCAGGATTTCACCGTGGGGGGCGCGCGCAGCGCCAATATTGTCCAGGCTGGCGGGCGCACGCGGCTGGTGATTAATCTTGAACGGATGCTCGCCTACAATACCAGTATCGACGGCAACAACCTGTTGCTTGCCTTGCAGGACGAAGCTGCCGCAGCCCCTGCAATCGAAGAGGAGCCGGTGGAGTTGCGCTTCGACATTTCCGGCTACACGCTGGAGGGCGCATCCTTGCTGACGCAGGCCGAAATCGACGCGGCGGTCGCGCCGTTTATCGGCAAGAACAAGGATTTTTCCGACGTACAGCGCGCTCTGGAGGCGGTCGAGGATGCGTATGCCAAGCGCGGCTTTTCGGCGGTGCGGGTAGGGCTTCCCGAACAGGAGCTGGAAAAGGGCGCAGTGCGTTTCCGCGTCGTGGAAAGCCGCTTCGATAAAGTGGCGGTCAAGGATAACCGTTTTGTCAGCGAGGCCAACGCGCTGAATGCGGTGCCCTCGGTGCGCAGCGGCGGTGTGCCGCAATCGCGGCGGATCGCGCGCGAACTGAAACTCGCCAACGAAAACCCGGCGCGCCAGATGAATGTGGTGCTGAAACCGGGCGTGGAAGACGGGCTGGTGGATGCCAATATTATCGTTACCGACAGCGATCCTGTCGCTTGGGGGCTGATGGCGGATAATTCCGGCACCCCGGAAACCGGGCGCTCGCGCTTCGGCCTTTCCTGGCGCCACGCCAACCTGTTCGATGCGGATCACGTGGCCGGCCTGCAATTCCAGACATCGCCGGAGCATGTGGACCGCGTCGCGGTGCTGGGCGGCAGCTACAAGATTCCGCTCTACCAGTCGGGCGACAGCCTGGAATTCTTCGGCGGCTATTCCAACGTAAATTCGGTGGTGGGCGGTTTGGCGGGCGCGCCTTCCAACTTTCAGGGCGGCGGGCTGATGTTGAGCGCGCGCTACAGCCACCCGCTGGAAAAGACGGGGACGTTCGACCGGCGCTTGTCGTTCGGCCTGGACTGGCGCAATTTCCGGCGCATCGAGCAGACTACGCCGCAGGAGACGGTGTTGTATAACGAAATTGTCGTGGTGCCGTTGACCCTCGCTTATGCCGCGCAAGGCAGGTTTGCGAGGAGCGACCTCAATCTCGATGCGTCGCTTTCCGCCAATTTGCCGGGTTTGGGCAAAGGAAAAACCGCCGATTTTGCTGCTTACGACCAGGTGAATTTTGCCGTCCCGGACGCGAATTACCGCGTGGTGCGCTATGGTGCGAGCTACTCGGCGCTGGTTTTTGATGATTGGCAATTCCGCGCGGTGCTGAACGGGCAATGGAGCAACGATACGCTGATACAGGGCGAGCAGATGCGCTTGGGCGGCGCCAACGCGGTGCGCGGTTTTTCCGAAGGTAGCGTGGGCGGCGAGAAGGGCACGCGCTGGAACCTGGAAGGCTACACGCCGGACTTTGGCAGCGGCGATTTCAGGGCGCGCGGCCTGGTGTTCTTCGATGCGGGCGAGACGCGTTCCGCCAATGGGGTCAGGTCTTCCATTTCGGGTGCGGGCATAGGGCTGCGCGCCGGTTTCGCGGAGCAATTCTCGCTGCGCTTCGACGCGGCCCGCATCATCAACGCGGATACTGACCCAACGCAGCAGGAAGGCGACTGGCGCGCGCATATCGGATTGTCCGCGTCCTTTTGATGAGGTGTGAAATGAAAAATATCAACTTTCTGATGACCGCGATGCTGCTGATGATCGCGACTGTAGCGCAAGCGGCGGAAGTGGCCGGCAAAATCGGCTACATGAACGGCACGCTGATAGCGCAGCGCGCGGACGGCACGATCAAGGTGCTGGGGCCGAAATCGGAGGTGTTTGCTGGCGATCTGCTGGTTACGGCCAAAGACAGTTACGCGCAGGTGCGGATGAACGACGGCGCACAGATGACGCTGCGCCCGAACTCCAACCTGAAAATCGAGGAGTACCTGTTCAAGAAGGAAGAGCCGAAAGCGGACAACGCGATATTCCGCTTGCTCAAAGGCGGTTTCCGCACCGTGACCGGGTTGATCGGCAAGCGCGGCAATGCCGATGCGTACAAGGTGCGCGCATCGTCTGCGACCATCGGGATACGCGGCACGGACTTTTCTTCGCGGCTGTGCGCCACCCAGGATTGCCGTGACGACGAATTGGCGGGTGCCGGAAAGGTGGTCGGGAAACAGGAGGCGCCGCCGCCGCAGGTGATTGGCCGGGTGATGCTGCTGCAGGGTAGCCTGTCCGCAAAAAATGGGGACGGCAAGGAGCGCAAGCTTGTGCTGGGTGCGCCCGTGTATGAAGGCGATGCGCTGGCTACCGGAATAAAATCTTACGCGGTCGTGGCGTTCCGCGACGAGAGCCGCGTCAGCTTGCAGGAAAGCACCGTGTTCCAAGTCGAAAAGTTCAAATACGACAAGGCTGCCGCGCAGGAGAATGCCATTCTGAAGCTGCTCAAGGGTGGCGTGCGCGTCGTCACCGGTTTGATCGGCCGGATAAATCGCGACAGCTATCAATTCAAGGTGGCTAACGCCACTATCGGCATCCGCGGCACCGGCTTCGACGCATGGTGCAACGGGCCTTGCGCGAGCGGAGCCGGCAATCCGGGCGCGACGCCGGGCAATCCGCTGGACGGGGCCGGAGTTTATGTCTGGGCAGGCGAAGTGGTGCTGGTCACGCCGGGCGGCTCGTTCATCGTGGCGATTCAGCAGGCGGCGATCATCGCGCGGGATACCGGCAAGCCGGTGCCGATTTTGCGCGTTCCGGAAAAGGTGCTGGATAATCCCGTGCCGCGCCCCGACGGCGTACCTGTAGACATGGAAAAGACCTTTGGCACAGAAGCCAATGCCGGCGATCCAGGGCTATATGTGACGGTGCACGAAGGTCATGTCATCCTTACGCAGGCAGACAGGACGCTGGACTTGGGGCGCGGCGAAACCGGTTTCTCCAGCGAACAGTTATTGTCGCGCCTGGCAACTGCGCCCGCATTCCTGAACGGGGATAAACAGCTGGATCCGTCGGGCAGCGGAATACAGGAGCAAAAGGACGGCGGGATACCGGAGGGTGGTTGCAAGCTCTAATTTGACTGTGTCAATAAATGCCAAATACTGCCGATAACCCGGTCATCTTCTTTCATGAGGGCGATGTCATGGCTATCGACGACGAACTG
>MGXA01000090.1 GCA_001801215.1 Gallionellales bacterium RIFCSPLOWO2_02_FULL_59_110
GCTGGCAGATCGTGCGCACGCTGGGCTTTTCGATCTACAAAATCCGCCCGCTGCATGCGCTGGATTCGCAGATGACTGCCGCTGGCGTGATCTTCGCCTCATCCCTGGCGGGCGCGCCGGTCTCGACGACGCATGTGGTCGCCTCGTCGATCATGGGTATTGGCGCATCCGAGCGCCCCAAGGCGGTGCGCTGGGGCAAGGCGCGCGAGATCGTCACCACCTGGCTGATCACGATACCCGGCGCAGCATTGATGTCCATCGGCTTTTATTTTGTCGCCCAAGCATTCCTTTGAGGAGAACATGTCATGACCGGAGCTTCCAAAACCATGCTCGCCATGATCCTGGATCGCGTCTTTCCCAAGATGCCGGATTTTTTTCACATGCTGACCGAACAGAACATCAAGGTCGCGCACACCGTCAATCTGCTGGTCGAATATATGGAATACGGCGATCCGAGTATTGCCGAGGCGTTGAAGCGGGACGTGCATGAGGCCGACGGCATCAAGGTGCGTAACCTGCATGAGTTGAACGAGGCGTTCTCGACGCCGATCGATCGCGAGGACATCTACCGCGCGATCATGAGCCTCGACGACATCGTGATGTACTGCAAGACCACCGTGCACGAGATGGACGTGCTGGGTGTCAAGCCGGACAGCTTCATGCGCGACATCTCGCGCCACATCAAGGAAGGCGTGGATGCACTGGCCAACGGGTTTGCCAAGCTCGGCACCACCCCCGCCCCCGCCGCGCTGGATGCCGATGCGGCGCGCAAAGCCGAGCGCCATGCCGAGAAACTGTATCGGGTGGCATTACCCACTCTGTTCGAAGGAAGCGACTACATCAACATGTTCAAGCGCCGCGAAATCTACCGCCACCTGACCAATGCCGCCGAGCACATGGCGCAATGCGCCAATACGCTGCACGATATCGTGGTCAAAATCAGCTGAAGTTTCGGGTATGTCTGGCCGTTGGGGAGAGAGAGGGGAGCGCGAAGCGGCCCTCGCCGGTCATTTTTTGCGCGCGTCCAACATTTCGCGCAATTCGCGCAAGTCGCTTTCTATAGTGGACATCTGGTAGAAACTGCCGCCCGTCTGTTTCGCCAGTTCGAGCTGTTCGATGGCGGCCTGCAAGTTGCCTTGCCATGCATAACTGTAGGCTTGCGCCTGATGTTGTTCGAAGCGTTTGCCAAGCATGGCATAACTGCGCGCCTGCAAGTTGTATAGCGCGGTGTCGCTCGGGTGACGGACAAGTTGTTCGGTGAGCAGTTTGACTGCGCTTTCCGCATGGTTGCTGTTCAACAGCAGATCCGCGTAATCATAAATCAGCGCGCGATGCTGCGGGAAGGTTTGCGCGGCGTTGCGGTAGAACGCTAAAGCGGCGGCATCATTTTTTTCGGCGCGTTTAACCAGCCCGGCGAGGGTTTCTATCATCGGATTATGCATTGCTATCGGGTCGTCGTGAGCCTGTTTTCGCAGTTTTGCCAGCTCTTCGGCGGCTCGGCCGGTTTCGTTGCTGCGCAGCAGCGCGTTTACCAGCCCGTAGCGCTGCACGATCGGGTTGCCGTGTTTTTGCGCGCCCAGCGCATCGCTGAAATATGCGATGGCGTCCGATGCGGTTTTTTGCGTGGTGATGAGTTTGGCGCGCGCCAACTGGAAATTCAGGCTGTCCGGGATCAGGCGATAAGGTTGTTTCTGTATGCGGTTCCCGATGTCGGCGATACGTTCGCTGGTAACAGGATGGGTGCGCAGATAGCCCGGTGCGCTCCCTTCCAGCAGACGGGTGGCTTTTTGCAGGCGATCCAGGAATTCGGGCATGGCGTGAACATTGAAACCGGATTGCTGCAAAATTTCCAGGCCCGCACGGTCCGCTTCTCGCTCATGAGTTCGCGTGAAATTCAGTTGCCGCTGGATGGAGCCGGCCTGCGCCCCGACTATGGCTGCCTGTGAAGCCTGCGGGTTGCTGCGTGCGGCGAGAATGGCGATCGCGAGCGCAGCCATCGAGAACAGGCTGTCGCCTTGCTGTCCGGCTACCATGCGCGCCAGGTGGTGTTGCGTGACATGGGCGATTTCGTGACTGAGGACGGCGGCCAGTTCCGATTCGCTTTGTGCGGTCATTAGCAGGCCGCTGTTTACGCCGATAAATCCGCCCGGCAGGGCAAAAGCGTTAATGTTGTAATCGTCGAGCGCGAAAAATTCGAAACCCTGGCCCGGCTCGGCACTGTTTTCGACCAGTCTGGCGCCGAGTTGATTGAGGTAATCGTTGATTTCGGCATCATCCAGATACTGTTTGCTGGCACGGATTTGCATTACGCTTTGACGGCCGATCTGGCGCTCTTGTAGCGGCGTAAGCACGGTTTGCGAGACATCGCCCAAATCGGGTAGGCCATCGCTTGCGGCGCAGGGCGAGAAGCACAGCAACAGCAGCAGGGTCAGCTTTTTCATGATCGCTATGATAGTTGTTTTTACTTCTGGTTCACAATTTTCAAAGGTCGGCTTTTTGCAACAAATTGTTCCGGAAAGAGCATTTCAATGCGAAGAACGCAAAGGTCGCAAAGGTTTATCGAGGGGCTGCATGGCGTTCGTATCGCAAGGGCAAAGTGGACAGTGCGGCGCAAAGTGCGCAAAATTGCGCCGTTTCCGGCAAAATCACCCAAATGGACAAAATCGGCAAATATGAAATCGTGCGGGAGCTCGGCACCGGGGCGACCAGCACCGTGTATCTGGCCATCGATACTTTCAGCAAACAGCAGGTTGCTATCAAGCTGTTTGATTTGGAAAGCTTGCGCGATTCCAGCAGTGCCAAAATTTACCGCAAGCTGCTGATGACGGAAGCATCGCTGGCGGGCAAATTGTCCCACCCGCATATCGTGAAGATTCTCGATGCGGTGATGGGGGAAGATGTCAATTACATGGTGATGGAGTACGTCGAGGGAAGTACGCTAGAACAATATGCAGTGGTAGATAACTTGTTGCCGATCAGCACGATAGCGGAAATTACCTATAAGTGCTGCAAGGCGCTCGAATATGCGCAGTATCAGGGCGTGACTCACCGCGATATCAAGCCGGCCAATATCCTCCTGCAGGGCGAAACTAATATCAAGATTTCCGATTTTGGCTCGGCGGCTATCCAGAACCAGCAAACTACCCAGGTCAGCGGTATAGGTTCGCCGGCCTATATGTCGCCCGAGCAGGTCAAAGAGTTGCCGCTGACGCATCAGACCGATATTTATTCATTGGGCGTGGTGATGTACAAGCTGCTCACCGGCAGGCTGCCGTTTGACGCCAGCAACAATTTCAGCATGATTTATCAGATACTCAATATCGAGCCGCCGCCACCCGGCACGTTTCGCCCCGAAATACCGCGAGAACTGGATGCGATCGTGCGGCGCGCGATGGAAAAGGATTCTGCAAAACGCTATCAAGCCTGGGATGAATTTGCGCGCGATCTGGTCGGATTTTTCAGTCATGGCGCAACATGGCGGGAAGAAATTTTCGACACGGAAAAATTCGATACGCTGCGCGGCCTGGCGTTCTTCAAGAATTTCAGCGATGTGGAGCTTTGGGAGGTGTTGCGCATCAGCGAGTGGCGCAAGGCTCCCGAAGCGGAATATATTCTCCGCGATGGCGAGAGCGGGCGCACTTTTTATATCCTGGCGCAGGGCACGGTGCGCGTGGTCAAGCAGGGCAGGCTTTTGAGCCTGTTGCATCGCGGCGACTGTTTCGGCGAGATGGCGCATCTTTCCGAGCAGGAGTTCAAGCGCAGCACCGACGTGATCGCCAAGAGCGATGCGGTGCTGATCGAAATCAACCCGGATTTGCTGGTACGCGCCACGACGGGATGCCGCTTCCAGTTCGGTGACGCGTTCCTGCGCATGCTGGTGAAGCGCCTGGCGGTGGCGAATAAACGGCTTTCACATTTGCTTGCAGACCAGGATCAATCGGGAAAGGAATAGGTAATGCCAGGCTTCAGAAATATCACCATCACGGAATTGGAAACGGTGTTGCAGCAGGGCGGAGCGCGCCTGTTGGACGTGCGCACCGATGCGGAAGTGGCGCGCGGCAGGATTCCGCAGGGTGATTCTTTGCCGCTGCATCTTATCCCGATGCGGCTCAACGAGCTGGATAAAACCCGGCCAACGGTGTTCTACTGCCAGATGGGCGGGCGTTCCGCTCAGGCCGCCGCATTTGCCGCCGCAAACGGTTTTTCCGACGTGTATAACCTGCAAGGCGGCATTGCGGCATGGATGCAGGCCGGTTTGCCAGTGAGGGTGTGATGGAATTCGATATTGAACTGGATGCGCGCAAATTGAGTTGCCCATTACCCATTTTGCGCGCCAAAAAATCCTTGTCGCAGATGGTCAGCGGGCAAATCCTCCGGGTTGTTGCAACCGACCATGGGGCGCCCAATGACTTTGCGGAATTTTGCCGCCAGACCGGCAACGAATTGTTATCTTCCGTTGTGCGGGACGACGAATTCGTGTTCCTGATCCGTCGCCGTTAAACTCGAATAATTGTGCGCCAAATTCAAGCATCATGTGCAGGATGGACGATTGAAAGCATAGCGAGCTACAGAGGCACATCCGCGATATCATCAGGTTCGGCTAAAGCAAAGCCGTTTCCAAGCCATGCATTGCAGGACGAATGATCCTGGAAAGCGGCTATCAGGATTTCGCGGCACATTGGGGTTCGCTATCGGAGAAAAAAACGTTCTACTTTGGCTGGCGCGATGGGGGGAAATCCGGGCGGTAAGTTAGATATGGTTTTTCGCTGCGGGCCGCGTTATAGTAGTCGGCGCATTTTATGCGAATGATTGGAAATGGGTTAGAACACAAAGTATTAAGGGAGTAATTTGATGGAAGTTGCCGAAGGCTCGCTGCTATCCCGCCTGAAACTTGACAATCGCCTGCCTACGCCGAAAGGGGTGGCGCTGGAGGTGATTAACCTGACGCAGCGCGAGGATGCTGCCAATCACGATATTGTCCGGCTTATCGGCGTTGACCCGGCGCTGAGCGCGCGTGTCATCAAGGCGGCCAATGTGCTGCTCACCAATCCTTCCAGGCCGATTTCCACCATCGCCGATGCCGTGACGGTGCTTGGGGTGCGTGCGTTGCGCCAGCTGGTGCTGGGCATCGCGCTGATCGTGGATTACCGGAGCGGTACCTGCAAGCAGTTCAACTATCCGCATTTCTGGGCGCATTCGCTGTTGACCGGCATCGCCGCGAAGCATCTGGTGGCGCGTGTGCGGCTGGCCATCCCCGAGGAAATTTTTGTGCTGGGACTGCTCGGTAATATCGGGCAGCTGGCGCTGGCTACGGCATACGCCGAAGATTACGGCGGCTTGCTCGAACGCACGAAGGGTAAGGCGCTCGATGAGCTGCGCCGGCATGAACAGGATAAATTCGGTTGCGATCAGGTGGATCTTAGTGAGGCGATACTCGCCGATATGCATTTCCCGAAAATTTTTCAGCAGCTGGCGCGTGATTTTCACCGCCCCGAATCCAGCAAGACGCCCGAGGGTTCGCGCGAATGGCGGTTGATGCATTTGCTGCACGTGGCTTCGCTGTTGGCGGACGCATGCTTGGCAAGCCCTGCCGAGCGCAGCGGGCAGGTGGCGAAATTAAGGATGCAAGCGGCAGGTGTCGCGGTCGAGACAGATCATCTTATCGAGATCGGCGATGCGTGTGTGCGCGACTGGCTGGACTGGCTGGAATTATTGAATATGAAGGTGGTTCATATCCCGCCGTTCGCAGAGCTGCTCAACCAGTCGGAGGCGGTGGATGCGGCGGACGAAGTGCCGCAATGGCCGCATGCCGACCAAGTCGATTGCAAGATGCGCGTGCTGGTAGTAGAGGATGACCGTGCCATGCTGGTGTTGCTCGAGGCCATGTTGAAGGCGGCAGGCCACGACGTGCAGATTGCGCGCAATGGGGTGGAGGCGATGCATATTTTCGGGCAGCAGCGACCGCAACTGGTGATTACCGGATGGACGATGCCGAAAATGGATGGCATTACGTTATGTCGCAAGCTGCGTGCAGACCCCGAATGTCGCGATGTGTACCTGATCATTCTCACCATACAGGAAAGCGTGGACAGGCTGGTCGAGGCTTTCGAGGCGGGTGCGGACGATTATCTGGTCAAACCGGTCGCGCAGAAGATTTTTTTCGCGCGCCTGCGCGCCGCGCAGCGGGTGGTGCGCTTGCAGGAGGAACTGGCATTCGACCGTGAGCAATTGATGCGTTTCTCGAAAGACCTGGCGGCATCCAATGAACGTTTGCAGCGGTTGGCGTTGACCGATGCGCTGACCGAATTGCCCAATCGCCGTTTTGCGATGGAGCGCTTCGAGCAGGAGTGGGCGTTATCCAAGCGCGGCGACCGTACCTTGTCGTGCATGATGGTGGATATCGATTATTTCAAGCCCATCAACGACAAGTATGGGCATCAGGCTGGCGACGAGGCGCTGAAATGGGTCGCCAACGCCTTGCGCCAGTCGGCGCGCACGCAGGATGTGGTGTGCCGCTATGGCGGGGAAGAATTTGTGGTGATTTGCCCGGACACCGGCATTGATGCGGCTTACAAATGCGCCGAGCGGTTGCGCCTGAATGTGGCCGCGCTGAAGTTCAAGAGTCAGGAGAACAGCATCAGGCTGACTGTCAGCATCGGTGTGGCGCAGAAGAAAGAGGGCGTCGCATCGATAGAGAGATTGCTCAGCCGCGCCGATGAATGCCTGTACGCTGCAAAAGAAGGCGGGCGGAACCGGACGGTATACGAAATATAAGCTGCCGGAAAACGCAATGCCCACCCCCGGGAAAAACATTGGCATTAATCAGACACCGCGTTTACACAAAGGCGAATTTTTTGTAAGAATAAATCCTACAAGCCCCGTCTTTGGATGCTTACAAAAAAATCGGCACACTTCTAATTTTATTCCCGCACGCTCCCCGCGATAATGCAACCACTGAAACTAGGTGGGCGGCTGTTGTAATAAGCTGGCTGCCAGGTGTGCAGCCGGTTCGCCGCTACGTTGGCGGCATGAGGGGGTTATATGAGCACCATGCAATTGCAAGAGGGTATCCGCGACATCAATCTGACTTATTTGATGCTGGCGCAGCAAATGATCAAGGAAGATAGGTCGGCAGCAATTTTTCGCTTGGGTATCAGCCAGGATCTCGTTGATATTATTGTCGGTCTGACACCTGCGCAAATCATCAAGCTGGCGTCCTCCAATATGCTGTTGTGCCGTTTCCGTTTTGACGAAAATCTGCTGCTCAATATGGTGACCGGCTATAGCAAGGATCGCATGATGTCGCAGGCGCATGCGGCGATCCTGATGTCGGCGCAACCCGTTGAAGAACTGGCATAGAAAGGCGGCTGGCTTGACCGTTAAGACCGTAGCGGGCGAGGCTCGGCAAGTCAAAATTGCGATTGACCTGATCGAACTGGGCGCGCGCTTGCAGTTATTGCAGGAAGAGACTTCGTTGAGCCGCGAGCGGTTGCTCAGGCTCTACAAGGAAATCAAGGGCGAATCCCCTTCCAAGGGGATGCTGCCTTATTCGACCGACTGGTTCATGAGCTGGCAGCCGAATATTCACTCCTCCCTGTTCATGGATATTTACCGCTTTCTGGTCGTCAATGCCGGAATCGACGGCGTGCAGGCGTTGATTACCGCCTATCGCCTATATCTCGACCAGGTGCAAGGTATAGAAGATGCCGAGCCCGCGCTGAGCATTACCCGTGCATGGTTTCTTGTCCGTTTTTTCAGGGCGGGGATGATGCAGCTTTCTCCATGCAAGGAATGCGGCGGCTACTTTGTGGCCCACGCGCATGAGCTGCACGACAACTATGTGTGCGGCATCTGCCATCCTCCCGCGCGCGCCGGGAAAACCAAGGCGGCCAAACAGGCCTCAATCGCAGCGGCGTTGCAAGCCGCCTGTTGATCGCGCAAGACAGGCAAGCCGTTCCGTTTGCGGCTTACACCTGGCCAATAAATGCGCAAATGCGCGCCTATCCGCTTCCAATCTCGCCGAATTAATCTAGAATGCACACATAGGCTTTGCAGGCGGCAATGCGGAGCAGGCAAAAATGGGCGCGTATCCTCTTCGCGCGGGGGTAATCAATAACAAGGAACGCTGGCATGGCGGTAATCGTCGGTTATGTGGTGGTGCTGTTATCGGTGTTCGGCGGGTTTGCACTGGCTGGGGGGCATCTTGCCTCGTTGCTTCAACCGATAGAATTGCTAATGATCGGCGGCGCCGCAGCGGGCGCCTTTATTGTGGGCAATACCGGCAAGGCGATCAAGGCGACGCTCAAAAGTTTGCCGAAGACCATGAAGGGAACCAAGTACAGCAAGGAAATATACATGGAACTGATGGCCTTGTTGTACGAATTGCTGAACAAGGTGCGCAAGGAAGGCTTGATGTCCATCGAAGGCGACGTGGAAGAGCCTGCGGAGAGCGCGATTTTCGCCAAATACACCAAGGTGGTAGGGGATCATCATGTGATCGAATTCATGACCGACTATTTGCGCATTATGGTCAGCGGCAACCTGAACGCGATGGAAATCGAAAATTTGATGGATGTGGAAATCGACACACATCACCACGAGGAAATGCTGCCTTCCCATACCATCGCCAAGCTTGCCGACGGCATGCCGGCTTTCGGTATCGTCGCGGCGGTGATGGGCGTGGTGCATACCATGGCATCGGTGGGCCTGCCGCCGTCCGAGTTGGGGATGTTGATCGCGCACGCATTGGTAGGTACATTTTTAGGCATTCTACTGGGCTACGGCTTCGTTGGCCCGCTGGCTACGCAACTGGAACAGAAGGCCATGGAAGGCACCAAGATACTCAACGTTATCAAGGTGACGCTGCTGGCCAATCTTAACGGCTATGCGCCGGCGATGGCGGTCGAGTTCGGTCGCAAGGTGCTGGATTCCACCGAACGCCCGGGCTTCCTGGAGCTGGAAGAGTATGTCAAACAAAAACGCTAATTAGGAAGACTGGTAAGTGGCGGGTAGTGAATAGGGAGTGGAAACCCACTCGCCGTTCACCATACGCCGCTCACCGCGCACCGCATGGCTGATGATAAAAACAAAAAACCGATTGTCGTAAAGCGTATCAAAAAAGTGGTGGGCATGCCGCACGGCGGATCGTGGAAAATTGCCTATGCCGACTTTGTTACGGCGATGATGGCGTTCTTCCTGCTGATGTGGCTGCTCGGCACGACCAACAAAGGCGATCTGGAGGGGATCGCCGAATATTTCAAAATGCCGCTCAAGGTCGCATTGTCCGGAGGCAAGGTTTCCGGCGAAACTACCAGTTTCATCCAGGGCGGCGGACAAGACCTTACACGCGCCGAAGGGCAGGTAAAGCTGGGCGGGACATCCGCCGAAAAGAAAGTTATTGATCTTGAGAAAATCAAACAGGAAGTGTTGCGCAGCCAGCGCGAGAGGGAAGCCGAAAAACTTAAACAATTGAAAGCCAGCATTGAAAAGGCCATCGAGAGCAACCCCAAGCTTCAACAATTCAAGAAACAGATCCTGCTCGACATCACTAGCGAAGGCTTGCGTATCCAGATTGTCGATGAAAAAAATCGCCCGATGTTCCAGCTCGGCAGCGCCCAATTGGAGTCATATACCAAGGAAATTCTGCATGAGATCGGCAAGATGCTGAATGAAGTGCCCAACAAAGTAAGCATTTCCGGACACACCGACGCGGCTCTTTATGGTGGAGGAGCCAAAGGTTACAGCAATTGGGAATTATCCGCGGACCGCGCCAATGCCTCGCGCCGCGAATTGATTGTGGGGGGGATGGCGGAAGAAAAGATCATCCGGGTGGTGGGATTGTCTTCTGCGGTGCTGTTCAATAAGGAGGATCCGTTAAATCCAACCAATCGCCGCATCAGCATGATCGTGATGAACAAGAAGGCCGAAGAGGCAGCCAGCCGTGACGGCGGTACGGTCGGCGGCGATCCCGCAGAGAATGATGCGGAATCCGGTGACGCCAGTGCGAATGAGACGCCGGCAGAAACGCCGCCAAACAACGAAGTCGCGCCGGCTGTTCCGGCAGCGCAGCAGCCTTAATCCCGTGAATTGGCGGGGGTTTATTTCGCTGTTCCCGCGAAGAAAATTGAACTTCGCCGTTTAAAGTGCAAATTGCGGTTTGCGCCGTCTCAAGAGGCTGGAGGCTGTAAGTTTACTGCGTGGAGATATGCAAATATTGAACAATATGAAAATCAGCACCCGATTAATCCTACTCCTGTGTTTCATGCTCAACGGATTGGTATTAATCGGCGGGGTGGGGCTGTGGTGGCGGATGAAGTGCGCAAGCTGGCGGAGAAATCCGCGCAGCCGGCCAATGAAATTGATCGGGTAACCAATTCGCTGAACCAGAAATCTGCCCATGTCGAGGAGGCCTGCGTTCCCTGCAGGCGACCCAGGAGCATA
Source organism: Gallionellales bacterium RIFCSPLOWO2_02_FULL_59_110 (assembly GCA_001801215.1). GTDB lineage: Bacteria > Pseudomonadota > Gammaproteobacteria > Burkholderiales > Gallionellaceae > Gallionella. The sequence continues at coordinate 10,441 of MGXA01000090.1, forward strand.
TCGAGCGGGTTTCGACCGTGCTGACCGAGGCGGGAGAGGCGGTCACGAAATCCAGCCACGGGGTGAACGATATTGCCGCATCGGTCGGCGAACAAAGCCTGGCGAGCAACGAGATTGCGCGCAATGTGGAAAAGATTGCGCAAATGTCGGAAGAGAATCATGCGGCACTGGAATCGAACACCGGGGGTATTTTGCGCCTGGAGCATCTGGCCAATGAATTGCAGGCTGCGGCGGGCCGATTTAAAGTGTAACGGGGAGATCGGGCTATGCCCGGCAGGATGGGCACAGCCCACCATGCGATGTATAAAAAGGATCAGCAGCAATGCAAAATAAGAATGCCTATGTTTCACAAAAGGAGGTTCCGTTTCCGGCGGGCGGCGTCATTGTTTCAAAAACTGACACCAAAGGTATTATTACCTATGCAAACGACGCGTTCGTGGCGATCTCCGGCTATTCGCGAGAAGAACTGATCGGCAAGAGCCACAACATCGTACGCCACCCCGATATGCCTCCATCGGCCTTCAAATGGCTGTGGGATACGCTGAAAGCCGAACGTCCATGGCGCGGCGTGGTTAAGAACCGCTGCAAGAATGGCGATCACTACTGGGTGCGTGCCACCGTTGCGCCGATTGTCGAAGGAGGTCAGATTACTGGCTACGTATCGGTGCGCAAGGCCCCGACCCGCGAGCAGATTGCCGGGGCGGAGGGGCTATATAAGGAATTGAACAGGTCAGGCGCGCAGATCGCCTCAAAATACGAGCGGTACAAATTCAAGAACTGGTCGCTGAAAACCAAGTTGCAGGCAGTAATAATCATTCCGCTGGTGTTGTTTTCCATTACCGGGCAGATTGTGGTCTGGAGCGAATTGCAGCGGGACATACACAGCAGGGCGTCGGAAAGAGGCAGCCAGGTAGCCAGCCAGATTATCGACAGCGCGAATATGCTGATGCTCACCGGGCAAATCAGCGATGTAAATAATCGCAAAATGCTGCTGCAGAAGATCGAGTCATCGGGGAATATAAAATCCGCGCGAATGGTGCGAAGCCAGCAATTGATCGATCAGTATGGCGCAGGATTGCCGGAGGAGGCGCTTAAGGACGATTTGCAGCGCCAGGCGATGGAGAGCAGGATGCCGCGCGTCGAACTGGCTAAAGACAAGCTGGGCGAACCGGTTCTGCGGGTTATCACACCTTATCTGGCGAGCAAGAATTTCCGCGGCACGGACTGTACGGGTTGCCATGCAGCTCAGGAGGGAACGGTGCTTGGCGCGGCGGATGTGGCAATTGACCTCAGGCAGGATTTGCTGGTGGCGGAAAAAAGATCATGGATGATGTTCGGGGGGCAGGTATCATTGCTTACTTTCCTGTTCTTTTTCATCGGTTACTGCGTCGAGAGATATGTACGCCGCCCGGTTCGTGCCGTGGGCAAGGAGTTCAGGAATATCATGGAGGGAAATCTCGATACCGAGATGGATATTTCAGTCGGGGATGAGATGGGGTTGTTGCTGTGCGAAATTCAAACCATGCAATGTTACTTGCGCACCATGGTGGACGAAATTGTCACCCCGGTCGGGCAGATGCAGCGGCGCATTGTGGATATGGATGCCAGGGTGTCCAGCGTAGCGGATAACGCTATTGACGAACAGGGCCATATCCAGCAGATTGCGAGCACTGTCGAGGAGTTCAGTCAGTCGATTGCCGAAGTGGCAAACATGGCGGCCGATTCGCTCAACGATGCGCGGGCAATGGAGGCAATCATTCTGGCGAACGCCAACCGGATGCATGGCGAGATTAACCCGCAGATGAGCAAGGCTGTGAATGCCTTGCAGGTTTCCAGCAGTACGATTGCCGACCTTAATGCCGCCATCCAGAAGATCGGCACGATTGCGAGTGCCATCAAGGACATAGCCGAGCAGACCAACCTGCTGGCATTGAATGCGGCGATCGAGGCGGCACGTGCCGGCGAGCAGGGGCGGGGTTTTGCGGTGGTGGCGGACGAAGTGCGCAAATTGGCCGAGCGCACCGCGACCAGCACCAAGGATATTGCTGGCACAATCAGCGAGATTGATGCAATATCGAGCGCTGCCGTGATATCCACGCAGGGCGCGATAGGTGACGTTGAGGCCGGAGTTGCCCTGGTTCACCTGAATAGCGAAGGGCTGAAAAAGATCAAGGCTGCAATGACTAATGTGGACGAGCGTATGGAACATATTGCCACGGCCTCGAAGGAACAGTCTGCGGCAAGCGAGAGTGTGGCAAATAGCCTGGAACGTGTCACTGAACTGGTGGATCATAATGCGCAATCCGCCAGGGATGCAAAACTGGCTGCGGAGGTATTGGCCAAATCGGCTGAAGAGTTGAGAAAAGCAGGATATCCGCTGACTAAATGTGCGATGAGGTAAAGTAGGAGCCGCGAGCAGTAAGCGGGGGAGTGGTTTTTCCGCCCGCCGTTCGCCGCTCAAGAGCTTAGGAGAGAGAAATGTCGGATCTGTTAAAAAACATTGATGCCCGCGCCAAGCTGGCGGGAACCAACAAGCTGGAAATCCTGATGTTCACACTTGGCCTGGACAAGCGCACCGGGCGCGAAGAGACTTTCGGCATCAACGTATTCAAGGTGCGCGAAGTGATGCGCATTCCGAAAATCACCCGCGCGCCGGAAATGCCGCCGTCGGTTGAGGGCATGGTTAGTTTGCGCGGCGCGCTGGTTCCGGTAATCGATTTGGCCAAGTATACGGGTGTTGAAACCGACGATAAATCGGAAATCATGATTGTCACCGAATATAACGGCCACACCCAGGGTTTTCTGGTCAAGGCGGTGGATAATATTTTGCGCCTGGACTGGGCGGCGATGCGTGTCCCGCCGGCGATGCTGGTCGCCGAATTGGGCGGCCTGGTCACGGCGATTACCGAGTTGAAAGATGGACGTCTGGTGATGATGCTGGATGTGGAAAAGGTGCTTTCAGAAACCAGCCATTTCGATACCGATGAGATGATTTTAAAAAGCGTGAGACCGCTGGGCAAGGAACGCACCGTGTTTTTTGCCGACGACTCTTCGGTGGCGCGTAACCAGATCGCGCGCACGCTCGATGCGATGCAGGTAAAGTACATTTCGGCAATTAACGGACGTCAGGCGTGGGAAGAACTGTCGAAGATGGCGGATTACGCCGATGCTTCACATACGCCGCTAAAAGATATGATGCAGGTGATTTTGACCGACGTGGAAATGCCTGAGATGGATGGCTATATGCTGACGCGCAAGATAAAGGGGGACAAGCGGTTTTCCGGTATTCCGGTGCTGATGCACTCATCGTTGAGCAGTACATCCAACCAGCAGCTCGGCAAGACGGTTGGAGTGGATGAATACGTGCCGAAGTTTGAGCCGCAGAAGCTGGCGCAGACACTGGCGCGGTTGTTGACTTGAGACAGTTAATAGCAGCCGTTGGCCGTCAGCCGCTAGTTGAGTTTGAAGCTACGCGGATTGATTGACGGCTAGTGGCTAACGGCTGCCTTGATTAGGAGAGAAAAATGGCTTACACGGATGAGATGTTGGACAATAACCAGGAAGATTTGCTGGGGCATATTGATGCGCGCACCAGTCTGGCCGGCACCAACAAGATGGAAATTCTGTTGTTCAACCTGGGCAGCAACGAGAAATTCGGTATCAATGTGTTCAAGGTCAAGGAAGTTTGCCAGGTGGGCAAGATCACGCGTACACCGAACATGCCGAGCGGGGTGGACGGCATCATCAGCCTGCGCGGGCATGTGATGCCGGTGCTGAACCTGGCGAATTTCATGGGGGTGCGCCAGACTGAGAAGTACCACACCATGATGGTGGCGGAATACAGCAACCATATTTTGGGATTTCTGGTTAAGGAGGTGGATCGCATCATCCGTGTGGACTGGGACAGGGTGCGCGCGACTGAAGGGATGCTTTCCGACAAGGGGGCGCTGATCACCGCGATTACCGAATTGCCGGATGGGTCGCTGATTTCGATTCTGGATGTTGAGCAAATCCTGGTGAACGCATTTGGCGACGATGTTGTGGGGAATGTCGAACGTGTGGAGTCGGAGCATGGCTTGTGTGTTTTCTTTGCCGACGACTCGATGGTGGCGCGCCGGAAAATCGCCGAGGTTCTCGATAAAATGGGCGTCAAGCACATTCAAGCAACCAATGGCTACGAGGCGTGGGAAAGACTCAAGGCGATGGCGGATACCGCGCAGAGCACGGAAGCGGATCTGCGCGACCAGTTCCAGGTGATTCTGACCGACGCGGAAATGCCGGAGATGGACGGCTATGTGTTGACCCAGAACATCAAGGCGGATCACCGCTTTGACGGCATACCGGTGGTGATGCACTCGTCGCTGTCATCGGATGCGAACCGCGCAATGGGGCGTCGCGTTGGGGTGGATCACTATGTGCCGAAGTTCGATTCGATCATGCTGTCGTCGACGCTGCGGCCGCTGTTGACATAAGAGAAGTAAAGAGGGAAGTGAGAAGGGTGAAGGGTTAAACCCTTGGACACCGCAGGTGCGCTCACTTAACTCTTGAGCGCCAAAGGCGCGAACCCTTCACGGGTTATTTAGGAGCTTGATATGGGAATAGAAGGTACAAAATTTCTGGTGGTGGATGATTTTTCCACGATGCGCCGCATCGTGCGCAACCTGCTCAAGGAGCTCGGCTTCGTGAATGTTCAGGAGGCGGAAGACGGGGTGGAAGCTCTGGCTAAGCTGCGTGCCGAAACGTTCGATTTCGTGGTGTCCGACTGGAACATGCCCAACATGACGGGCATCGAACTGTTGCGCGCGATCCGCGCGGATGACAAACTCAAACACCTGCCGCTGCTGATGGTGACGGCGGAGGCCAAAAAGGAAAACATCATCATGGCGGCGCAGGCGGGCGCAAGCGGTTATGTGGTGAAGCCGTTCACGGCTGCCACGCTGGATGAAAAATTGAAGAAAATCTTTCAGAACTTCCCAAATCTACAAAAGTGAGTGATGCCATGAGTAATACTGCAAGCGGGGATTCGGACGACCTCGAGGCGCTGTTCGACAGCATCGTGGCGGCCAATGCTGCCGAAACCGAGACCGATTGTGCGGTTGCTGGCAACGAGGACGGCACCGGGAAGGTGATCAACCAGATCGGGCACATGGCGCGAAAACTGCATGACACGTTGCGCGAGCTGGGGTTGAACAAGGAAATCGAAAAGGCGGCGGCCTCCATCCCCGATGCGCGCGACCGCCTGAACTATGTGGCGACCCTGACGCAACAGGCGGCGGAGCGGGTGCTGAATGCGACCGACGCGGCGCAGCCGATCCTGGAGAAGGTGGAAGTCGAATCGCATCGCCTGTCCGGTCAATGGCAGTTGCTGTTCGAGAAAAAGCTGGATGTGATGCAGTTCAAGGAACTTGTCATGCAAACCCAGGCATTTCTTCATGAGGTGCCCAAACAGACCAAGGCGACCAATTCCCACCTGATGGATATCATGATGGCGCAGGATTTTCAGGATCTGACCGGGCAGGTCATCAAGAAAATCATTGAAGTGACAAAGAACATGGAGCAGCAGCTTGTGTCGTTGTTGCTGGAAAACGCGCCGCCTTCGGTCAAGGCAGAATTCGACGCGGGATTGTTGAATGGCCCGGTCATCAATGCGGCGGGACGTTCGGACGTGGTGACCAATCAGGACCAGGTGGATGATTTGCTGGAAAGCTTGGGGTTTTAAATGGAGAAGGGATAAGGGGTAAGACATAAGGGTGGCGATGCGAAGGCTTTCCCCTTCTCTCTTCACCCTTCTCTCTTCCCTTACTAGGAGAATGAAATGAACGACTTTGCCGGTATGGAAGAATTGCTGAGCGATTTTTTGCTGGAGGCGGGCGACATGCTGTCCGAAGTGGATAGCAAGTTGATGGATCTGGAGAAACGCCCCGACGACAGCGGCCTGCTCAACGAGATATTCCGCGGTTTTCACACCATCAAGGGCGGCGCTGGGTTCCTTAATGCGACCGAATTGGTCACGTTATGCCACCTTACCGAAAACCTGTTCGATAAACTGCGCAACCGCGAATTGACCCTGAGCGCCGAACTCATGGATGTGATTTTTGCGGCAACCGCCGAAGTGCGCAGGATGTTTGGCGCGTTGCAGCAAAATTTTCAACCGAGCGCAGCCCCCGCAGACATCCTGGATAATCTGAAGGCGGCATTGAGCGGGCAGGCGGTTTCTTCTGCCCAGGCAAAAAAGCAGCAGGCCGCCGCAGCGGCGGCAGCGCCCGGCACCGCATCGAGCGCACGGGTGCCGGGCGCACAGGCGCCAGACGGTGTGGATTGGGATGCCTTATACAAGGCGCTCACCGGCGGCACCGATATTGTGGCTACCGTGGGTGCAACCCGCGATCCGGAAAAAATCGCCGAGGCGGTGTCCGAAGAAGAATCCACAAAAAAGGCATTTGGCCGCCGTACCAGCGATGTGCCGGGCGCCACGGTCGGGCGGCGCGGCGGGGATGTGCCGGCGCAGGAGGCCAAGGAATCGACAATCCGCGTGGACACCGACCGCCTCGACCAGGTGCTCAATCTTTCCGGCGAGATCGGCCTGACCAAAAACCGCCTGACGCATTTGCGCTCCGACATCATTCAGGGACGCAACGATACGGACACCTTGCGCGAGCTCGATCAATCCGTTACGCAACTGGATATGCTGGTGGTGAATTTGCAAAACGCGGTAATGAAAACGCGTATGCAGCCGATCGGCCGCCTGTTCAAAAAATACCCGCGTCTGGCGCGCGATCTGGCGCGGCAACTGGGCAAAGATGTGGAACTGGTGCTGTCCGGCGAGGAAACCGAAATGGACAAAACCATGATCGAGGATTTGAACGATCCGCTGGTGCATCTGGTGCGCAATGCTGTGGATCATGGCGTGGAAACTATCGAAGCGCGCATTGCCGCCGGCAAACCGGAAAAGAGTCTCGTCGAATTGAGCGCGCGCCAGGAAGGCGACCATATCCTGATTACCATCGCGGATGATGGGCGCGGCATGCGTCCCGAGACGATCCGCAACAAGGCGATAGAAAAGGGGCTGATCACCAACGAGGTAGCCAATACGCTGGATGAAAACCAGTGCCTGGAGTTGATTTTTCTGCCGGGCTTCTCGACCAAGGATGAGATCTCCAGCGTCTCGGGGCGCGGTGTCGGCATGGATGTGGTGAAAACCAATATCCAGAAGCTGAATGGCGTCGTCAATATCCAGTCCGAACCGGGCAAGGGAACCGTGTTGACCATCTCGTTGCCGCTTACGCTGGCGATCCTGCCGGTGCTGATCCTGCGCCTCGGCGATCAGTCTTTTGCCGTGCCGTTGTCGATGGTGCGGGAAATCCTGTCGATCACGCCGGATCAGCTGCAACAGGTCTCCGGCAGGGCAACCATGGTGGTGCGAGGTGAAGTGCTGCCGGTGTTGTCGCTGGCGCAGTTGATCGGCTGGGAACAGAGCGACAATCCGGAAGTGGGCGTGCTGATGCAGTTCGGCAGCAACAGTTTTATCCTGTCGGCGGACGGCTTTGCCGGGCACGACGATGTGGTGATCAAGTCGCTGGATACCTTCCGTCCCAAGGGCGTGGCGGGCGTCACCATGTCAAGCGAGGGCGACATAGTGCTGATCCTCGACATCAAGGAACTGCTCAGCGACGTGCGGGGGCATTAGAAAATCGGGGGGTAGAAAGTGGGAAGTAGGGAGTAGGTTTTTCCACTCTCCACTGAGGCGCGCAGCGCCGCTCCACTTCCTACTCCCAAAATTCAAGGAGAAATCATGTTTGGCGGAAAATCAAGGCAGGAAAATCAAGCATTGCAAGCCAGGCTGGCACAGGCCGATCAGGAAGTTGTCGCGCTGCGCGGCGATTTATCCAGGCTGGAGGGCGAACGCGATGCGTTGCGCGCCGAGCTTGAGGGAACGCGCACCGAACATCAGACTTCGGCGCAGTTGCATAGCAATATGCAGGGGTTCGGCGACTCCTTTATCGAGCTGCAAAAATCCCAGGTTGCCGCGGCGTTGGCGTTGCGCGGGGAGAAACAGCATGCCATCGAAGCCGCCAGCGTTTCGGCGAGCAACCGCGAGGCCGTGTTGCAGATCGCAAAGAGTCTGGATGCGCTGTCCGGCGACACGATACAGACTTCGCAGAATGTGCAAAGTCTGACCGAGCGCGCGGCGCAGATCGGCAGCATCGTCCAGCTTATCAAGGAAATTGCCGACCAGACCAACCTGCTGGCACTCAATGCGGCCATCGAGGCGGCGCGCGCCGGCGAGCAAGGGCGGGGTTTTGCGGTGGTTGCGGACGAAGTGCGCAAATTGGCCGAACGCACCGCGAAGGCGACCAGCGAAATCTCGACGATCGTGGTCGCCATCCAGGGCGAAACCGACCGCACCAGGGTGCAGATGGAAGGCTGGGCGGCAAAGTCGCAGGTGTTCAGCAAGGATGTCGCGGGCGTGATGGACAACATGAAGCATTTGCTGGAATTGTCGCACCAGATGGAAGGGACGATTTCCGCTGCGGCACTGCGCAGTTTTGTCGAAGTCGCCAAGATCGACCACATCATTTTCAAGTTCGAAATTTACAAGGTGTTCATGGGCATTTCGGATCGCGACGCGGGCAGTTTCGCACCGCATACCGATTGCCGCCTGGGCAAGTGGTATTTTGAGGGCGAGGGGAAAGACTGTTATTCGAAATTGGACGGGTATGCCGCGATGGCGAACCCGCATCAGGCATTCCATCAGCATGGGCGGGAGGCCGTCACGGCATTCCGTTCCGGCGACCCTTTGCGCGGCATCGGCGTGGCCGGTCAGATGGAAGCCAACAGCATGGAAGTGCTTGCCGCGCTGGAACGCATGGCAGTAGCGGGAGAGCAGGGCGATAGCAGCGTATTGTGCCCTTCACCGGATTGACATGAGCGCGACCATGTTGCCTGAAATATCGGTTGATCCTAAAAACCTTAGTTCAATCCGCAGATTTTCAGAGGGTTGTTGGCCAATATCGCATCACCCGACAGGGAGATCAGCAAGCTCAAGTTACTTGTTGTTTAATCTGCGAAAATCTGTGTAATCTGCGGACAACTGCTTTTTCTAGTTGATTCTAAAACATGACAAATTTTCCCCGCTTCGCCTTGCCTGTCGCATCGATTAGCGGTGTTTTGCTCGTGGGGCATGCGCTGTATTCCGGCAGCCTGGGCACCGCCCTGATCGATGCCGTGATATTTTTGGGCCTGCTGGCTTTTCTGATGATTGTGCTCAGCTGGAACTCACTGCTCGAGCAGCTTGCCGCCGGCGAAGGGCAGGCGGGCCGCGCAGCGTCGCCAGTGCAGGGCGACATGCCGATCATTCACGAAAGCAACGCTTTCCATGTGCAACTGGGCAAGGAACTTGCCAGTCAGCTCACCTCGGCGCATACCGAACTCGGCAACACCCAGACCATACTCAGCGACGCCATCGCCACGCTGGTCGGCACCTTTACCGCGATGGCCGACGAGGTGCGCAGGCAGCAGGCCTTGACGCTGTTTATCACGGATGGCGGGCAGGCTAACGAGGGGCAGAATGCCAAACAAAAATTCCAGCATTTCGTCCAGTCCACATCGGGCGCGATGAATGAATTTGTCGATTCCACCGTGCAGAACAGCAAGCGCGCGATGGAGCTGGTGGAAAAAATGGATGCCATCACCGCGCAGGTTTCCGGCATTCTCGGCATCCTGAACGAAGTGGAGAGCATCGCCAAACAAACCAACCTGCTGGCGCTCAATGCGGCGATCGAAGCAGCGCGCGCCGGCGAAGCCGGGCGGGGGTTTGCCGTGGTGGCGGATGAGGTGCGCAACCTTTCGGAAAGCACCAATAAATTCAGCAAGCAGATCCGCGCCCTGGTGGGCGATGTCAACAAATCTCTGGTCTCCGCAGAACAATCCATCAACAGCCTTGCGGCAACCGACATGACTTTTGTAATAGAGTCGAAACAGCGTGTTGAAACCATGATGGGTGACTTGACCGAGTTGAATACCACCATTGCCAACAATGCCGTGGAATTGAACCAGATCAATGCGAAGGTCGAGCATAACGTGGCCGTGGCGGTATCCACCTTGCAGTTCCAGGACATGAGCTCGCAACTGCTGGCGCATGCGCAGATGCGCTTGGCCGCCCTGCAGGAAGTCGCTGGCGAGATGTGCAAGGGCACGGACAGTCCCAATCGCGGCGAATACCTGGAGCAAATCGCCGCCTATAACCGCTCGCTGCATGAACATGTCGTGTCGCTGGACGCGAAGAAATCCAACCCGGTCGCGCAGGACAATTTCACTACCGGCGACATCGAGTTGTTTTAAAAAGCTGTTCAAAATGGCATTTCAGATATGGTGTGCGCGTAGGGGGGGCACTTATGGCGCCTCAGCAGAGTGCAGCATAGCCCTTTTTCGCCGCATTTCAGCACTGCATTTTTCGGGCGGATAGTGTAATCTGCCGGTGCATTTTCGATAACTTGACGAGCGCAATCAAATGGCTAAAACCGTGTTAACTGTTGACGATTCCGCTTCCATCCGTCAGATGGTGGCTTTTACCCTAAAATCCGCAGGCTATACCGTCATCGAGGCGGCCGACGGTCAGGATGGGCTGGACAAGGCCAGGGCCAACGCGGTCAATCTGGTGCTGACCGACCAGAATATGCCCAAGATGGATGGCCTGACCCTGATCAAGACGCTGCGCGGTTTGCCGCAATACAAGGCCACGCCGATCCTGATGCTGACTACCGAATCCAGCGATGCCATGAAGGCGCAGGGCAGGGCGTCGGGTGCGACCGGCTGGCTGGTCAAACCGTTCGACCCGCAAAAATTACTGGAGGTCGTCAAAAAAGTGATCGGCTAAGCCTGGGCCGGGCACAGCCCGGCCCGCAATTCAGCCTCAGCCGGAATTTTTTACATATCACACTAGGGAATAGCCAATGTCCATCGACATGAGCCAGTTTTATCAGGTGTTCTTCGAGGAGTCCGCCGAACACCTCGCGAGCATGGAAAGCCTGCTGCTCGCGCTCGATCTTGACGCTCCCGACCCGGACCAGTTAAACGCCATATTCCGCGCTGCCCATTCCATCAAGGGCGGCAGCGGCACTTTCGGTTTTACCGACATGACCGAAGTGACGCATATCCTGGAAACCCTGCTGGACGGCATACGCAAAAATGAAATCACAATTACTTCGGACATGGTCGATGCTTTCCTGCAAGCGGGCGATGTGCTGAAAGGCCTGCTGGAGGCGCACCAGAACGGAACCATCGCCGATCCCGCGCCCTCGATTGAAATCCGCGCCAGGCTGGAACAGTTGACTGAGCAAGGCGGCGGGAAGATGGAAATCGCAGGTGCAAACACTCCCGGCGCTGCGCAAGAAATGGCAGAGGCAGCAGCGCATTTCTCGCCGCAGCATATATATCAGATCAAATTCGAAAAATCTCCCGCCATCTTTCCCGGCAAGGCAGAACTCGACAATCTGCTTGAGGAATTGGGCGATATCGGCAAAATTGAAAACCAGGAAATTACCGCAGAATCGGTGACGCTATCGCTGATCACCTATGCGTCAGAAGCCGAATTGCGCGACACTTTTTCGTTCTTCCTGGAGCCAGAGCAGCTGACTATTACGTTGACCGGAGATAAAGCTACAGACGAGAAAACTGGTGCTGATGATGATCAGAGCTATGGCTTCTTTGTCGAACCTGAGCAAATCAAGGCGGCGACCGAAGATGCGCAAGGCTATGGTTTTTTTGTCGAGCCGGATGCGGTCAAATCGGAGGTCGAAAATGCACAGGGTTACGGCTTTTTCACCGATGTGGAAAATCAGCCGCAGCCGCCGGCCGCTACAGCCGCACAACCGGACGAGATGCCGCACCGCCGCGCCACCGATCGGGCGCCTGCGGCTGCCGCCGAAACATCGATTCGTGTCAGCGTGGAAAAGGTTGACCAGATGATCAACTTGGTGGGCGAGCTGGTGATTACCCAGTCCATGCTGGCGGAAATCGCCTCCCATCTGGATCCGGTATCGCACGAAAACCTGATCAACGGGCTGGCGCTGCTCGAGCGCAACACCCGCGAACTGCAAGAGTCGGTCATGTCGGTGCGCATGATGCCGATCAATTTCGTGTTCAGCCGCTTCCCGCGCGTGGTGCGAGACCTGGCCGGCAAGCTCGACAAAAAAGTGCAGCTCAAAATGGTTGGCGAGGGCACCGAGCTGGACAAGGGGCTGATCGAAAAAATCAGCGACCCGCTTACCCATCTGGTGCGCAACAGCCTGGATCACGGCATTGAAATGCCGGATGAGCGCATCGCCAAGGGCAAAGATCCCCAAGGCACCATCACGTTGCGCGCCGCCCACCAGGGCGGCAACATCGTCATCCAGGTGATGGACGACGGCGCCGGGCTGAATCGCGAAAGAATACTGGCCAAGGCCAGGGAAAAAGGCATACCCTTTAATGACAACATCAGCGACGCGGATGTCTGGCTGATGATTTTTGCCCCCGGTTTTTCCACTGCCGCCGTGGTCACGGATGTTTCCGGTCGCGGCGTCGGCATGGACGTGGTCAAGAAAAATATCGAAGGTATCGGCGGTCGTGTCGAAATCGCCTCCAAGGCGGGAGAAGGCAGCACCATTACCATCCGTTTGCCGCTGACCCTGGCGATCCTGGACGGCCTTTCCATCGCGGTGGGCGACCAGCTCTATATCGTGCCGCTCAGCTTTATTACCGAATCCCTGCAACCCAAGCCCGAAGACATCAAGGAAATCAGCGGGCAAGGCATGGTCATTCATGTGCGCGGCGAATACCTGCCGGTGATAGCACTGCATCAGATTTTCAACATCGCGCCCAGGGTCAACAGTCCGGCAGAGGGCATTCTGGTGCTGCTGGAGGCGGAGGGCAAAAAAGTCGCCTTGTTTGTGGACGACCTGGTTAGCCAGCACCAGGTGGTGATCAAGAGCCTCGAAACAAATTACCGCAAGGTGCCCGGCGTATCGGGCGCCACGATCATGGGCGATGGCCGGGTGGCGATGATTATGGATGTGGGCGCATTGATCAAGTTTGCGCAGCAATAAGTTTTGCGGAGCGGGCCGCTCCGGCCGCATCGGCGCAAATGAATGCAGTCAGGCAGCAGGATCTGGCGGTGCTGTTAAAATGATTGGCTCTTCGCGTAATCGAGTGGGTAAATTTCATGGTTTTCAGAGCGCCGGGAGCGTTGACGTGAGTATTTTCAGCCGCAGGTATTCTTCA